>DVNI01000050.1 GCA_018714505.1 Candidatus Avacidaminococcus intestinavium | reverse complement strand
TTCTAGCATAAGATAATGGTTATTAAAAAGAAGCTAAAAGGGGGTATCGCAACTTTTTATAAATAAATATGTAATATCGTTCCAAAAGCGGTGTTTGGGAACATTACAACCCTTATCGTTGTAAATCCGCATTTTTATGACTAGACCCCTTTAACACTGTACCACGCCAAGGGCAATAACAAATACTTATAGTAGCTGTTCCCCCATCATGAATAATAAGAGCATAATCATTCTCCTCTTTATCATAGATAACTAATTTATCAGGACAATCAAATGGATTACTATGTACATCACATTCAAAATCCACATGGTAAGCCATATCTTCACAACAATGCTTATTCAAGATCAAGATTAATTCCTCCATCCTAAGATGCTAATTATAAAAACAGTATTATTAATTCCTCTAGCTAAAAACCAAAAGGAAAAAAGAAAAAGGAAAAAAGAAATATGTAAGGCAGACTGGAGTATTAATTAACTAGTATCTTTTAATAACACGTTCTCTTGATAATTATACACTGCTGTTACGCATTTTTCGTACCCCGCAATAGGCGCTAAGATGGCTACCCAGTCTTCTATTAATAACGTAATATACTTGCGATACGCTTTTTTCGTTTGTTGTTGCACAGTCATAATCGTTTCAAGAAATAATTGAACCGTTGTCCAGCCTGTTTTAGCTGCACGCCCCTTACCTGTTACGGTCTTCATAAGTTTGGTTGATGTTTGTAATAAGGCATTTAAAGAACTCTGCGAAATGCCTACTGCTTCGCATAACTCCTTTTGAGTACGCCAAATAAACGGCTCTGATGGCTGTTTTTGCGTTGTGATATAGGCGATGATGTCAGCTTCCCATTCGTCATAATGACTACGCTTACGTTCTTCACGAGGCTTTTTAAATTTGTACCAATAACGATTGCCAAGCTCAATCGGAATCGTCTGGCCGTTTGGTACGTGCTCGACTAATAAAGCTCGAATATATTCTTGCTTCGGGCCACGGTATTTTCCTGAGTAAGCTGAAGTTAAAATGGTATCAATTTCTGCTGTACTAAGTGGTTGAGATTGATCGTAATTTAACTGATCGAGTAAATCTTCTGCACGTGTTTTTTCTAAACCATCGCTAAAGCATGCTAAAGCGAGCGTAAACATCGTATTGTTTCGCCCTAAAATGCCTTTTTGCCCTTTAAGTTTTGTTGTATGTAAAAGTGCTTTAAACCATGCTGTTTTTGTAAGTGCTACGTCTTGCTGCTTTGTCGGCACTGCAAATAACGGTCGCTGTACGTCATCATCTTGACGCATAGACCAATCAATTAAATCGGCAATGCGGTAGCGCTGCTCTAACTGACAAAACACAATATTATGTTCATTAGGAATGCGGAAAAAGCCAAAATCATTACAGTAAGTATCGGCAGCTACCTGTTGTAAACTGCGCTTTAAATTATCGGCAATACGTTTAGCGACCGTTAAACTACGGAAGTCATTTTTATTAGAAATAAATAGCGGTTGTTCTAGCGCATAATACACCTGGTAACCTCGTGTTGATGCCACAATTAAAGTCGGCACGCCAATGCCTTCTTCTAGGCTGGTCATGATGATATCTTGCGGCGTATATTGCTGTGTATCAATATCAACAACGAAGGTATTAATTTGCTGAAGATGCTTTTCTTCAAAGCCACAAATATAAGAGCGCTTTGCGTCCGTGTAATGATAATTACGATAGACATTCGGTGTCCAGTGCGTTAAGTGGTTAGCCTGTTGCAGTAACCCTTCTTTGGAGGTAACAATAAAGCCCTTCACACCAGTTGGCGTAAAGTCTTCCTTCTGGCGCACCACAAAAATACCACCCTGACGTGTCGTTTTTTCTACACGTTCTGCAGCAATGCGTTGTGGCAAGCTCGCTTTTGAATTTTTCTTTTTATAAGTAGCAATGCCTTGATGCAATAGCACATCATACACTGCTGGCAAAGACGACAAAAAAACAGTCATTGCGGTCCTCTCCCTTCATAAGAGAATACGTCAATGACTGTCAAATTAAGACATAGGCATAGTAAATAAGCACAAAACGATTGAAATTTAAAAATCGTCTTGCTATACTAAAGTCAATAGTTTTATATGCGGTAGTATTGTGCGCCAACACAATGCTTTTTTATATGCATATAGAACGGACGTATTCAGACGTATTCAATTTTGTTTGAATTCAATTTTTAATTCAGTTTTAATTCAGTTTTAGTTTAGAATTGAATGTTGTTCAATTATTGATGTCAGAGTTAATAATTGTACCGAAAAAGTTGTGAAGAAGCTGTTCCCAGTAATGGGAATGGCTTTTTCTTTTTTATGCGTCTAACTATAGCATCCTCAAGAAACAATGTAAAGCTGGATTCAGCGCGCCATTAGTGGCTTTTAGGTGGAAATTTCTACTTTTCCACTTATGCGAGAAAGTGAACTTGATTTCTACCTATGATAAGTAGAAATTTCTACTTATGCGTAAAATATGGATTTTTTTCTGTTTTTTTTGGACGCTTCAAAGCCTATTAATATGCGATTCTCAGCTCTTTATATCCAAAAGTAGAAATAACACAAGTAGAAAATTCTACTTGTGTTATAAAATGAACTTATTAGCAAAAGTGGAAAATTCCACTTTTCTACTTACGTTAGAAAATGAAGCTTAAAATTTTTTATAAATATACTTATCTTATAGTTTTCACCTTAATAAAATCACTTCAACAACACCTATAACTTAGCATTCATGTTGTTATAGATACATTGCTAATAGGGGTATCATCACATACCCATCAAGCTAACAACGAAACTAGCTAGACTTGAATTGTTTTTACATGGCGACCAGCCCATACACAAAAAATAGACATGCCAAATTAGCCCC
>DVNI01000049.1 GCA_018714505.1 Candidatus Avacidaminococcus intestinavium | reverse complement strand
TACCTGTAATAAAAGTGCTAATCTGTTATTTTTAATTTCTTCATTTTTATCCATCACCATCACAGCTTCAAAAAAATGATTAACCGGCTCCGTTAAATTATTCATCAGCAATAGCACTGCTTCATATTCATAAGCAACCAAAAGTGGTAAAGCTTGTTTCTGCACATCAATAACAACCGCATAAAGTTTTTGTTCAGTAGCATCAACAAACAGTTCCTCTTTAATTATACCGCCTTCTTCTGCTTTCTTCGTAATATTAAATACGCGTGTAAACATTTGAATCGTATTTTCTGCATTCTTAGTTGCTAAATAAGCCGACAGCGCATTGGCTCTAGCAAATAAATCGGTTAAATCACTGTTTTCTTCTCCAGCAATTACAGCGTCAATTACATCATAGCGTATGTTCTCTTCACCCATCATATTTTTAACCCGCTGCAGAAAAAACTCTTTAATTTGAGTTTCAAGAGCTCGCGCGTTAGTACCATCAACTTTTAATAAATCCAAGACATATCTTAATAGCTTCGGTAAGTTCAGATGATAATTACTAGCAAGCAAAATGTTGATAATGCCGATGGCTTGTCTTCGTAGGGCATATGGATCTTGCGATCCTGTAGGAATCAAACCACGACTAAAGGTTGCTACAATATTATCAATTTTATCTGCAATACTTAATAAAGCACCTATCGCATTGCTAGGCAAGTCATCTCCTGCAAATCTTGGTAAATAATGTTCATAAATACCATTAGCGACAGCTGGCGCTTCTCCTTCACGTAAAGCATATTCACGTCCCATAATACCTTGTAACTCTGTAAATTCACAAACCATGCCCGTCACTAAATCGGTTTTAGCCAGTAATGCCGCACGCTTTAAATGTTCATGATCAACTGCAACATTAAGTTCATTTCCTAAAAACAGAGCCAAAGCAGAAATACGCATAGTTTTATCATAAATATTTCCCAAACCTTCTTGGAAAACAATAGTTTTTAATTTTTCTAATCTACTTTCTAAAGTCACTCGACAATCTTCATTAAAGAAGAATTCTGCATCACTAAGTCTTGCCCTCAAAACTCTTTCGTTACCATGCGCTACGGTATTCAGAGCATAATCGCCACCATTTCGTACCGTAATAAATTTGTTTAAAAGCTCCCCCTTAGCATTAACTACTGGAAAATAACGTTGATGTTCCCGCATAGGAGTAATAATAGCTTCTTTTGGTAAAGTTAAAAACTTCTCATCAAAATGTCCACACAAAGCTGTTGGATATTCAACAAGATAAGTAACTTCTTCTAGAAGCTCTTCATCAATTTCTACTCTTCCTCCTTCTTTTAGCGCAACCTCTGTCACCTGCTTACGAATAATTTGTTCTCGCTCTTCTTGATTTATAATCACAAAATGCTCGCGCAAAACACTTTCGTATTGATCAGCATCTTCAATAACAATATCACCATTACTTAAAAAACGATGTCCACGCGTACTATTGCCGGACTTAACACCAGCAATAGTAACCGGCACAACTTGTCCACCCAGCAAAGCCATTAACCACCTAATAGGTCTCACAAAACGAAAATCTTGTTCGCCCCAATGCATTGTTTTAGGAAAAGTCAATGTTTCTACCAACTCTTGTAAAAAAGCCGGCAATAACGCAAAAACTTCATGCCCAGCTAACTCTTTAATTGCATAGACATAATTATCTCTAACGACCAAACTTTCAACTGCTATGCCTTGTCCTTTAGCAAAGCCTTGAGCGGCTTTAGTATATGTTCCATCTTCAGCAAAAGCAATTTTTATCGAAGGACCTTTATTTTCCACAACAGAACTTTCTTGTTCCGCAGCTACCTCATTAACGACTAAAGTAATACGACGTGGTGTAGCAAACACATTGAGTTTGCCAAAAGGAATTCTTGCTTTTTGCAGCCCGTCTCCAGCTAAAGCTTTCATTTGCTTGATAATGCCAGGCATAAATTTAGCAGGAATTTCTTCTGTACCAATTTCAAACAATAAAGTATTTTTCATTATTATTTTTCTCCTTTCAACAAGGGAAAACCCATTTCTTCTCTTTGCGCTACATATCTAGCAGCACAAAGACGTGCTAGTGCTCTAACGCGCCCAATAAAGGCTGTTCTCTCACTCACACTAATTGCACCCCTCGAATCAAGCAAATTAAATGTATGCGAACATTTTAAAACATAATCATACGCAGGCCGAATGTTACCAGTTTCGATAATTCTCAAAGCTTCTTTCTCATACATATCAAATAATTTAAATAACATTTCTGTATCAGCTAATTCGAAGTTATACCAAGATTGTTCAACCTCATTAGTATGAAAAACGTCACCGTAAGTAACCTTATCATTCCATTTAATATCATATACATTTTCTACACCTTGGATATACATGGCCAAACGCTCTAAACCATAGGTTATTTCTACACTAACTGGTTTAACATCAATACCGCCAACTTGTTGAAAATACGTAAATTGCGTAATTTCCATTCCATCAAGCCAAACTTCCCAGCCAAGTCCCCAAGCTCCAAGAGTTGGCGATTCCCAATTATCCTCGACAAATCTAATGTCATGTTCTTCTGGCTTAATGCCAAGTTCTGCCAAGCTTGCCAAATACAATTCTTGAATATTATCTGGGGAAGGCTTAACAATAACCTGGAACTGATGATGCTGAAACAGCCTGTTTGGATTATCACCATAACGACCATCTGCTGGACGTCTCGAAGGCTCTACATATGCGATGCGCCATGGTTCTGGTCCTAAAACCCTCAAAAATGTTGAAGGATTCATTGTGCCAGCACCCTTTTCTACATCATATGGTTCAGCAATAATACAATCTTGTTTTGACCAAAATTCTTTAAGTTTCAAAATAATAGTTTGAAAATCCATATTTTCCTCCTCATTATTCTACAGGTTAGAAAAAGCAAAAACTCCCGTCCCTGTAACAAAAATTTGTTACAGGGACGGGAGTATCATACTTCCGCGGTTCCACCCTGCTTGACTTTATAAGTCCACCTTGATTATTAAGTTATCTAGCTCAAAGGTGCCATGTTTCTCACTTTATTGGCTTGCACTATCCCAACTCGCTAATTTGAAAAACTTATTCCTTTTCATTGCCAAAAATCTACTCTCAGAATATCAAAAACCTGAAATTTTGTCAATAAGAAAGCCTACTAGCCTTCCTTATAAGCCCATTAGCTTTAAAAACTTTAAGCTACGTAAAGGTTTTGATGTTTGATAAATTAAGAATTTATACAAAGTCTGCTCCAGTTGCATTAAGTCTGCCCCTTTGACTATTAAAGCGGGCGGTTCATTAAAATCAAGCTTAAGCAGCTCACTCATTAAGTGACGAGTTGTATCAGCAAATGGCAATTCACTACTAACCATACAGCTATCACAGACGATACCACCTTGAACTACACTAAAATAAGCATCACTCACAACCTCTCTACCACAGCTTGTACAATTTTTTAATTGTGGCGAAAAACCGCAGATTGTTAAAAGCTTGCACAATGTACTGACAACAATAATTCGTTTATTACGCACTGGCAAAATTTTCAAGGCTTGCTCCAATAGAATGAAAATTGCTTCTTGCTCTTCATATTCTTCGGTTAATTGTCCAATCACTTCGCCAATAACTGCAGCATACGCTAATGTTTCTATGTCCATGGTAGCAGGCACTTCATTTAACTCACATTGCTGTAACGTGTCAAACCTTTTACCTCGCAACAATTTAACGGATAAAGCTGCAAAAGGCTGAACTAATCTACCACCGTTACTGCGACCATAACGAGCACCATAAGCAACAAAGGACACTTTACCGTGATTACGCGAAAAACAGACTGCAAATTTATCTGCAGTCTGCCAATCCTTAACTTGCAAAACAATTATGTCATCTTGATAAACTTCTTTACTCATTTTCTTGTTCAGTACTATCCTTAATTACCGGTTTAACTTTAACTCGACCAACTCTAAAACCGTTACAGTTCAGTACTTCAAAAGTAAAGCCTTTGGCGATAACACAATCACCAACTTCTGGCTTCCTCCCTAAAAGTCCAAAAACATATCCTCCGATAGTATCTTCCTCCGGTTCATCAAAATCAATATCTAATATATCCGTAATATCATCTAATAAGACTAAACCATCAAACTCATATGATCCGTCTAATAAGCGCGAAATCTCCGGCTCCTCCTCGTCATGTTCATCTTGAATATCTCCAACAATTTCTTCTAACAGATCTTCCATAGTTACTAAGCCGGCAGTTCCACCATATTCATCAGCGACTACGGCCATTTGTATATGCTTTTTCTGTAACGTCTGCAAAATATTCGCAATCGACATTCCTTCAGGAACCACAACTATCTCACGCATGATAGTGCGCAAATCAAATGTATTATCAACATTCTCTAAGTTCATTAAATCTCTAATGTGAATAATACCAATAGTATGATCTTTATCTTCTTGGCATAAAGGATACCTAGTATGCCCTGTTTCTTTCACAACAGCTAAGTTTTCTTCCAAGGAATCTTCTACATACAAACAAATCATATCCTGCCTAGGCACCATGACTTCCCGTGCTACACGATCTGCAAAATCAAAAACATTATCAATTAATCTGCTTTCCATGTAATCAAGCACGCCACCACGCTCGCTGGCACTAACAATCATTCTCAGTTCATCTTCTGATGCTGCTAGGTCTTCATTGTGCTTTGTTTCAATACCTAGTAATTGTAATGTTGCTTTTGAAAAACGACTAAAAAAGACGACTACCGGAAACGTAATAATATAGAAAAATCTTAACGGCCGCACCACAATCATTGCAATTAACTCCACTTTACTAAGAGCAATTGCACGTGGCATCAATTCACCAAAAACTACATGTATAAAGACTAGAATAAAAATCGTTAAAATAACCGTTAGTGCTTGTAAAACCCATGGTTCTAACACACTAAAAGCAAACACCTCTTCTAAAAACTCTAATAAATACGGACCACCTAGCCAGCCCAAAGACAAGGAGGCAATCGTGATTCCCATTTGTGTTGCACTTAAATAATTTTCTAATTCTCCAGTCATTTTTACTACAAGTTTGGCATTTTTACTGCCCTGCTCAGCCAATTCTTCTAGCCTACTTTTACGCACCCGAACCAAAGAGTATTCAGCCATAACAAAAAAACCGTTTAAAAAAGCCATCAAAATAATAAGAATAAATTTAGTTGCGTTCGATAACGCAGGATCGCCGTCTATAGGTCATCCTCTCCCATCATTAAAAGTTTATATTTAGTATAAAAAAATAATATCATTGAATCGCTTTTAGGTCAAACTACCAACTTAATTATTATAGCCAAATTGTCTGAGTGCCGTATCTTTATTCCGCCAGTCACTCTTTACTTTAACCCATAAATCAAGATAAACCTTATTACCGAGTAAGGCTTCTAAATCTTTTCTTGCTTCTTGTCCCACTTGTTTTAGTAAACTCCCCTTATTACCAATGACAATACCTTTTTGTGAATCTCTTTCTACATAAATCACCGCTCTGACAAAAAGGTCCTCATTTTCACGCGTTTTCATTTCTTCTACTTCAACAGCGATTGAATGTGGTATTTCATCACGCGTCAAATGTAATACTTTTTCTCTAACTAGTTCTGCCGCAATAACGCGTTCTGGTTGATCGGTAATCATATCCTCTGGAAAGTATTGTGGTCCTTCTGGTAATCGCTTAACAATACTACCGACTAATTGTTCAAAGCTCATATCTACTAATGCTGAAACCGGAATCACCTCCGCAAAAGAATATTGCGCCATGTAATCAGCAATTATGGGAAGCAGCTGTTTCTTATCAGTTAGTTTATCAATTTTATTAGCAACTAGAATCACCGGTGTCTTGGTTTTTTTGAGTTGTTCTATGACGTAATTGTCGCCAGCACCTCTTTTTTCGTTAACATCAACCACAAATAAAATAATATCTACTTCACGCAAAGTATTCTCGGCTGCTTTAACCATGTATTTGCCAAGTTTATGCTGCGGTTTATGAATTCCTGGCGTGTCTAGAAACATAATTTGCGCATGCTCAGTATTTAAAATACACATTATTCTATTTCGAGTTGTTTGGGGGCGATCAGACATAATTGCAATCTTCTCACCAATCAACTTATTTACTAATGTAGATTTACCAACATTTGGGCGCCCCACCACTGCGACAAACCCCGAATAATGTTTTTGTTCTTCTTTAATATTACTCACTCCTCATTTTTATTAGATAGTTGAAAGCCATAAGGCAATAATTCACTAAGTAATACTCGTTTTGACTCGCCTTGACAATTAGTCATAATAATTTCCTGGATTTTAAACTCTGCCATAACTTGTAAGCACGCACCACAAGGTCGTACTGGCTGGGCAGTATCCGCCACAACACAAAGTGTTGCAAACTTAGTACAGCCACTACTCACCGCATTAAAAATAGCATTGCGCTCTGCACAACTTGTTAAGCCATAAGATCCATTTTCAATATTTGCACCACAAAAAATACGCCCTTCCGTTGTTTTTAAGGCGGCACCTACTTTAAAGTTAGAATATGGTGCATAAGCATTTTCTCTAGCAGCTAAAGCTGCTACATATAATTCTTTATCCATATCAACCTCACAACTTTAAACTTAAACAGTCTTCTGATAACTTAATTTCTCTTAACGCTTCCTCTTCTTTGGCCCGCATAATTTTTTTATCTTCCTCATTCATATGATCATACCCTAGTAAATGTAATAAGCCATGAATGGCCAAATAAACAATTTCTCTAGTCAAACCATGTCCATATTCTTTGCCCTGTTGCTCAGCTATTTCTGCACAAATAATGATATCACCTAGCAAATGCTCCTCCGGTCCACCAATGATTTCCGGTTCACCACCATCTTCATCAAGAGCAAATGATAAAACATCTGTCGGCGCATCAATATTGCGATATTCTTTATTTAAGTTCTGGATTTCTTCACGATTTACTAATGTTATGTCAACTTCCGTTTCCGAAGATAGATCGTGCAAATGAGCAGCCGCGTTTAACGCAGCCGTTAATAAATGCGTAACTTCTTCTGGTATCTCAATAACATCTTGATCATTTTCAAGCGAAACAATCATTTTTTACTCCTATCTGCCTCTTCATAGGCTCTAACAATAGCTGCTACCAATTCATGACGCACAACGTCACTTTCAGAAAAATGCACAATACCGATATCCTTAATATTACTTAAAATACGTGCAGCTTGTTGCAAACCAGATAAACGTCCCAGTGGTAAATCCACCTGTGTAGCATCACCCGTTACAACCATTTTGGAACCAAAACCCAAACGCGTTAAAACCATTTTCATCTGTTCCTGTGTTGTATTTTGTGCTTCATCTAAAATAATAAAAGAATCGTTTAAATTACGTCCCCTCATATAAGCAAGCGGAGCGACTTCAATTGTTCCTTTAGCTAAATATTTTTGAAAAATTTCCATGCCTAACATATCACTTAAAGCATCATATAGAGGTCTTAAATACGGATCAACCTTTTCTTGTAAATCTCCTGGCAAAAAACCTAGTTTTTCACCAGCTTCAACCGCCGGTCGTGCTAATACCAGACGTTCAACTTCTCTAGCTTTCAACGCCTTAACGGCCATTGCGACAGCTAAATAGGTTTTGCCCGTTCCAGCGGGACCAATGCCAATAGTAATGGTGTTCTGTCTAATAGTTTCTAAGTAATCCCACTGTCCTAGCGTTTTGGGCTTAATCTGCCGCCCTCGATTAGTAACAAGCACCGTTTCAGCAAACATTCTATGTAAACCAGCTTGTTTATTATTTAAAATCATTTGAAGGCTATAACGCACATCATGAGCAGTCAGCGGCAATCCTTGTCGATATAAAAATAGTAATTCTTGAAATAAAATTGTAGCCTTTGCTACTATCTCTTCTTCTCCTGACAATTGGATACTATTGCCACGAGCCACTATAACGCACGCTAGGCGTTCTTGGATAATGCGTAGAAATTCATCATTTTTCCCCAAGATTCCCATTAACTCTTGTTGATCCTTTATTGCAATTAGATGTTCTAGCTTCTCTTGTGCCAAAAAACCTCTCCTCCAATTACTACTCTACTATTGTTACCTTCTTTATGATTACATCTTTAATTGGGCGATCATTTTGACCAGTTTGTACTTTGCCAATCGTTTTAACAACTTCAAGCCCTTTAGTAACCTTACCAAAAACAGCATGTTTACCGTCTAGCCACGGTGTTGCTTTCAAAGTAATAAAAAACTGCGAACCACCTGTATTTGACCCACTATTTGCCATTGATAAAACGCCAGCCGCATCATGTTTTAACTGTGAGGAAAATTCATCTTTAATAGTATAACCAGGACCACCCATACCCGTACCAGTTGGATCGCCACCTTGAATCATAAAATCATCAATTATACGATGAAAAATTAGTCCATCATAAAAACCACTTTTAGCTAGTTTAATAAAATTAGCACTAGTTATCGGCGCTGTTTCCGTTGCTAGCTTAACCTCGAATGACCCCATATTAGTTTCAAAAACAGCTGTAGCAGGGGCGACTTGCTCAGGTTTTCCTTCTGCGCCACTACAACCTGCCACGATTAACAAAAAAGCACTTACAATAAAAAGCACAATTGTTCTCTTCAATTTGTGACCTCCTCAAATTACATATAATTAATCATATTATAAAGCATTGTTGCCAATTAGGGAAATTATCCCAGCGCATTTTCTAACCATTTAGCAACGTACTTAGCAGCCTCGCTGCCATGCTGCGTAAAACTATGATCGGCTCCTTGAAGCACTGCTAGCGTTTTAGGTTCATTTGCCGCTTCAAAAAGCTCTTTAGCCTCCGCAAGCGGAACAACTTCATCGGTTTCTCCGTGAATCACCAAAAGTGCACCTCGCCAAGCTTTAATGGCACTGCGCAAATCATAAGTATCAAATTCTTGTAAAAATTGAGGTGTAAGTAATAATTTGCCCCGTTCATCATTAAGCAATAAATCATTTCCTGCACAAAGCTTTAAATAATTAAGCTTGCCTAACGCATTATAAAAGGTTTTATGTAAATCACCCGGTACCGCCCACAAAATCAGGCCTTTAACGCCGGGATGCAGCGCCGTGTATAGCAAAGCGGTTGCGCCACCCATACTACGTCCCAAAATGAAAATATCTCCGTCATATTCTTGCCTTGCAAAGTTCACCACTGCTTTTAATTCTTGGATTTGCATTGATAACATCTGTCCAGCAGAAAAATTAAAACGCAATACGCGTAGCAAAGGCGAAACTTGATTAGCTAACAAAGTAGCCCTTCCACCCCCTTCAAGTGATCCTCGAAAACCATGCGCTACAATTAACGTTGCCGTCTTACTCTTTCGCCCATTATATAATGTAAGTACCGCTTCAATAGGCTTTTTAGGGCCTGCAATAAAAAATCGCTTTTCTGGCATCACCACTCACCAAAAACCCCCTTACTATTTTATTAATTACTTCTATTATAACAGCACTTCATCCACTACGTGCTTTTTCTATTGACAAAACACCTATTTTTTCGCTATAATACAACGTATTGATAGCTTGGCAAAAAGCTTACAATTGTTCGGGTAGCTCAGCTGGTTAGAGTACCACGTTGACATCGTGGGGGTCGAAGGTTCGAGTCCTTTCCCGAACACCATTTATAAACACGTACAGACAAGAACATTCCGCTTTTCGCGAGTTCTTGTCTGTTTTTTAATAATAAAGGCTGTCTCTTTTTAGAGACAGCCTTTATTATTAGTTTCAAGCAAGTTGAGCAACTTTACGAAAAGCTACTTCTGCCGCTTTAATTGTTCTTTTTAGATCTTCTTCTGTATGCGCACCTGACATAAATAAAGTTTCAAATTGAGATGGAGCTAAATAAATACCTTGTTCTAACATTGATAAAAAGAAAGTTTTAAAAGCTACTAAATCAGACTGTGTTGCGCTTTCATAATTTTCCACTTTTTTACTATTAAAGAAAAAACCAAACATAGAACCTGCTTGCGCAAACTGGATGGTTACCCCTGCTTGCACAGCAGCCTGTTTTAAACCGGCTAATAGTTCACTGGTCTTTTGCGTTAGTTTTTCAGTATAGCCCTCTTTAGCAATAATATCTAACGTTGTAATACCAGCTGCCATAGCTAAAGGATTACCACTTAATGTACCAGCTTGATAAACAGGTCCTGCGGGCGCTACCATACTCATAATTTCTTT
>DVNI01000048.1 GCA_018714505.1 Candidatus Avacidaminococcus intestinavium | reverse complement strand
AAACGTTTACCTTTGTCGATAAATTTCATTGACACTATAATCTCTCCTCGTACTCTGTATTATTTTTCATAGACATTTATAACGAGTTATCGATTCAGAATATTCCGAATAAAATGTTCGTAATGTTACTTAGCTGATTCCCGACCAGGAATAAAAGATGGATTTTTATAATTATCATATTCTAAGAAATCCATGGTCTTAATTTGATGCCATGCTTCTGGAAAGTACTTTTGAAAAATGCCATACGTAATAAAAATCCAATCTATCGCAATCAAAAACATTAAAATGATTAACCCCAATCCCACAAGCCCCCAGAACATACTTAAAAAATTCTTTGTAATTGCCACCATATGCGTTGCAACTCCTTCAGGTAATTAATGACTTACTGCTATCCCATGCTTATTAAATTGCTGAAGCCGATAACCTTCTAGTTTGTACACCATAATTTCTTGTTCCGTAAAATGACCAATTAGCAGTAGCTGCTGTCCATCTTCATACTTTGTCAACATGTGGATCATACGCTGTCACCTCATCAACCGTGGTTAATGATTCACTACCAACGTTGTAATCGTCACAATATGGCTCTAACCCAAGAACCACATACCCTGCACGCTGCATAAAATCTGTAATATATACGATACGACGTAATAAGTTACGTCCTGTAAAACGATAAGATAAATCATTTGCACATTCTACTTCTTCAAGAATAAGTACGTCTCCTACTTCATAGTTTCGATCCGCCTTGCGAATCTCAAATGTCTTCTTGCCACTTTCGACATCAGCATAATACGGCTGACGTAACTTTAAGCTATGTTCCTTCATGACTATCCCTCCAAAATTTAAGATACTTTTTCCGAAACCTCAGCTACCCCTACATAATGCACTGTTGGCGTTAGCTGCTTGAAATACCCCTGGTTCTGACGAGCTAGTGCATTTTGTACCTCGTCCTCGTCATAACAAATTGTTTTACAAACCAACTGCATAGCCTGCTCTGGCTTTTTCCAAATCACAATCGCAAAAGGTGAAGTTGTAAATCCTACACACTGCACGTATGTATTACACATAAAATCAGCTCCTTGTCTTTTATTACATACATCATAATATATAAGTATGCAATAATCAATAAATTAGCTAAACTTTACATACTTTATTTTTTATTGCATACATCACATCTTTAATTTTGTGTGAGTGCATGCAATGTGCGTCCGAGTTCATCCAAGGCAATTGGCTTGATTTTGTAATAAGCCGATCGCGAAAGGCAAAGTGTATCGTAAACATAATCATCTGCATAACACTGCCCGTCTCCTCTACGTTTCAGGTACTTCAATTCGAGCAATTTTTGAAAGTCGCAAGGCAATTGGGATAGTGCTTCATGCAAGGTGTCTAACCATTCTTGCGCTGTAATTTTCTTTAACGCATAACGTTCAACATTACTCTCATTCACACCTGTAACATGAGCTTTAACATCCGACCAACTCGATGTAATGGAAGGTACGGCTAGTGTTGTTGCCATACGTTTCATTTGGTGATACTGCTTCAACCACAACTCCGCAAAGCTCGTAAAGTATTTTTGCTGATTGGCTAAAATCTGATCGAGTTCTTCAGCTGTAAATAGTTTGTCGGCTGCATCTAAATATGGGCTCTCAATGCCAAATGCTAGTTGATTACTGGTTCGCATATAACCACTCCTTTTTTTGGTTTTAAATTGTTAAATCTCGCCATTTTGAATTAACTCACTAATACGCTTGGTACGTTGTTGTGCAAGCTCCTTACGGTAACTTGTTGCACTGTTATAGACGGGCTGACACATTTCTAACAGTCGATCATGAATACGACTGCCTAGCTTAATACAAATCTCATCGGTAGTCAGGTTAGACGTAGCAACAACAGGACGATTACAACGATAACGGGTATCTAGAATGCGGTATACGGTCTCTTCCACCCAATCACTAATTTTCTCTGCGCCAATATCGTCAATAATAAGCAAATCGCATACAGCAAGTGCCTTTAAAATGTCGTCTTGTGTTTCTTTAGCAGCTTTATTGAAAGTCGATTTAATTTTGTTTAATAAATCCGTCATCGAAACAAAGACAATGACATGTCCCTGAGTGACTAAAGCGTTATAAACTGCCGCTGCCAAATGTGTCTTACCGTTGCCTGGCTCACCAAAAAATAATAAAGCGTTGGGATTATCTTTGTTAAAGCGACTCGCATAATGCTTTGCGAGCTTCAATGCATTTTCTGTACCAGGACGATTCAAAAAATTAGTAAACGTAGCCTGCTGATAACGATTGCCTACATCGCTGATCGCAAATAAACGCTTTACATCTTTTTCACGCTGATAATTCTCAAAGCGCTTTTGTTCCGCTGCCTGTCGTTCTGTCACGCACTTACATACAGGTTGGACAATACGCTTTTTACCTAGCACATCAATCTCCAAAGGGGGCACCAACGTGCCACAATGTTCGCATATCACACCATTCGGGTTAGACTGAGTAGTTGCGCCATTCTTCGTGATGTGGTCCACCAGCTGATTCATGAGATCCGTTGATTGGTTGTGGCTCATAAGGCTGTCCTCCTTTTTCTGCGTATGGAATTTCGTTTAAATAAGCATCGAAATTATCGCCATTAAACAATGTTGACGGACGTAAGTAGTTTGACCATTTGGGATGATGCAGCCAAACCGTAACTTTGTTATCAATGACTTTTTTTAGATCTGCTAACGTGTAACCTTCAGCAAGTCGAGCATTGATATACTTTTGGTTTCCTTTTGCTTTTGCATTGTAATTACGACCGGTTCGTTGATTCAGGTAACCAATCACATCATCGTGCACCGATGAGCACACATCGTCTGTTGCGTCAGCAACGACATTGTTTTTATCTTCTGTAGTAATCTTTGTTGTAGTCTTTGTAGTAATCTTTGGTATTGCTTGGTCACCATGACCATTCGATTGGTCACTCTGTCCTTTCGAATCGTCATCATGACCTTTCGATTGGTCAATTTGTCCATTCGGTTGGTCATTTTGCTCATTCGTCCCCTCATCTGTAACATTCGATGGCTTATTTTGCGTTTTTGCCTGCTCATTCTCACTCGTCATTTGCGGCAAAGTATACCCTTCTAACGCATAGCCTAATTTGATTAATGCTTGACTTACAAATTGTAAATTTACACGATATTGCCATGTCTTATCCCACTTATATTTAGGGTTTCTACGCTTATCAATAAAGCCTTTTTCAGTTAAACTTGTAAAAATGCGATCCATCGTTTTGCGGCTACATGTCAACATGGTTTCTTCTAACATTTCTTCTGCTGTTTTATACACCCAGCCACTTAACAACGTTTTCTTAATATCTTCTGGGTCCATTGCTGTACCGTCATTAAAACGTTTAGCACGTGTAATTTCTTCTTGTAAAAATCGATCCGAATCTTTAGCACGCTCAGACCAAAAAATAAGCTGATTTAATACAATAGCTTCGTTAAGGTTGCCTGTTAATATAACTAACTCTTCTTTGATGACAGCTCTTTTTAATTTCTGCATAATGCAACTCCTTTATTACGAATGTAATTTATTTTTATAAAATATAATGTCGTTTAATATGTTATAAGTTTGGAATGATACTTTCTAAAATCGTTGAAATATCAACTCCATATAACAAAGCCACCCCTACCTCTTCAGCCTGGGTAAGTTGCAACCATAAGATAAACGTCTCAATATCAAGGCTTAAATGATTATTTTCGTATTTACTAATCGACGATTGATTACTATTTAGCCGAAAAGCAAGCTCTTCTTGAGACAAGCCTGCACAAAGTCGAACTGTTCGTAACACTTCACCGTACATGGCAGTCACCTACTTACTTTTCTTCTAGTTGCTTTGAAAAATCTACTTTTGAAACCATGCAACTAATATCTAATGGCTCCATCTCTTCAATAGCAGCGTTAAGTTGTTCTTCAGTATAGATGTCATACTTCGCTAATTCGGCCCATAGTCGCTCAATAGTTGGTTCTTGGTTACTCATGGTTTATCTCCTCCCTATTGTGTTACAATAGTTTAAATATAAGTATGAAAAAAACACGAATCGTGTTGTTCATTGATAAAAAATATCTCCTACCGTTTGGTTATAGTAAGAGGCAATTTTGATTTTTAATTCATCCTTGGGTATTCTTTTCCCGTTCTCATACATTTGCAAAGTACTGACGCTTATACCTAAGTCTTTTGATACTTGATTACGGCTTCGTTTACCCCTAAGTAGTAATAAACGTCGGCCTATTTTTTCCTTATTCAATTTAAAAAACCCCACATTACGTGTTTATAAAAAAAGCATAATACACACAAATCGTGTTGTCAACTCACAATTACAATCACACTTTTTGTGTTATCATAAATAGAGGTGATGAATATGTTTGGTTTACGTTTAAAATCGCTTAGAAAAAATAAAAATATATCTCAAAAAGAACTGGCGAAAATTGTTGGGGTTGCAGAAAGCACCATTGGTATGTACGAAAGAGATGTTCGTAAACCTGATTTTGAATTATTAAAAAAATTCGCTGATTTTTTTGACGTTAGTACTGATTATCTTCTAGGTAGAACAGAACAGAAAACAATTAATGAAAGAAAAAATGAAGAGCAAGAATTTGAAGAATGGTTAAATAACCCGGATTTAAATGTATTTTATCGAGAGTTACCTAAATCAGAAGATGAGAAGATTAGACAGTTACGGGAGATTTGGGAAATTATAAAAAAACAATAAATAATAGAGCATGATAATAAATTCATGCTTTTCAATTTATCTAAACAACGATTTTATTGAATAAATACTATTTATAGGTTTGTAGGTGGTGTCCATATGAGTACAATCATAGGTTATATTTAGCATGTGCTTGCTTTCCAAGGTAAAGTAATGTCAGATAGCTACAGTCACGGCATTTTTGTAACAACTCATTATTTTACAACTCCTGCCCTAGAAGAAGTAAGTGATAACATTATATTAGTGGATCGTCGTATTTTACATAACCTAATTGCTACTTACTTCCCTAAAGAGTTAGCGGAAACGATGTACTACCAAACATTAGATGAGTTGAAGAGTTGTCCAAATTGCAACTCAGGTAAATTGATTAAACTTTATAGTAAAAATAAGAAAATGTATTATTATGTTTGTGAAACATGCAAAGGCTTCCACAACAACGTCTAATTAATTAAAGCTCCTTGATAAGTGTGAATTAACACATCTCAAAGAGCTTTTTATATTTTCAGAAGAAAATGAAAGATTTTAGTTAATGCATCCCTACTATAAAAAGTGCCTCTTTCTAAAAATTTAGTTTTATTGTACACTTTAAGCAAACAAACGTTCTTAGGAGGGCCGAAATGTACTATACATACACAGAGGATTATATTGCAGCTTTTTATAGAAGAATGAATATTTACCAGCCTGAACAATTGAACTATATAGCTATTGCTGAAGCATTAAATATAAGCATTTTTTATTGGGATTCCCCTAGTTCAGCATTGTTTAGTAGTCACTTTAATTACATAATTTTAAAAGAGCAAAAACAAAAAGAATTACTTTGGGAAGATTTTTGCCACGAATTAGCTCACGTTCTTTTTCATACTGGTAAACAATTTAATTTAACGCCTGCTTGGATTAGTTACCAAGAGCAAAAAGCAAACTACTTTATGTATCACGCTGCTGTTCCAACATTTATGCTGGAACAACAAAGTTTTTGGTCTGTTGATAAGGTGGCTGCAACCTTCAATGTTAGCAATGAGTTTGCAACCAAACGATTAGAAGATTATGTACGAAATAAACAATTTCGTTAGTATTTCAATCTACACTCTCATATAGAGAGTGACGAAAGTGGGTTGTAGGGTTTTCATGGACGCTTACGGTTCGCCATATTCATAAGATGAATAACAGTTCCTCATTCGTATCGCTATAGTTAAATACACACTAAAGATGAA
>DVNI01000047.1 GCA_018714505.1 Candidatus Avacidaminococcus intestinavium | reverse complement strand
ACACACCATTTCTTAATGCGAAACCTAATTTATCTATAGATTTTTCAAAGCAACTAGCTTCTTTAATTAAAGAATAAAATAGGAGGTGGTTAGGCTGCGCATACAACGTAAAGAAGATCACCTAAAATTATATGAAACGCTGCCTAGTACACAGGCACAAACTGGTTTTAACGACATTAGCTTTGTTCATAATAGTTTGCCAGAAATTTCTTTTGATGATGTAACCTTAGACACGGCGGTTTGTCAAATGACACTTGTGCATCCACTTATTATCAATGCTCTTACTGGTGGCAGTGACGCAGTAACAACAACCAATGCTTCATTAGCCAAAATTGCAGCAGCAACATCCTCTGCTATGGCTGTTGGCTCTCAATATGGTGCCATCAAAAATCTTGATGCTCCAGAAAGTTTTAAGATAGTGCGTAAGGTTAATCCGAAAGGTATTATTTTTGCAAATTTAAGCGCCAAAGCACCCCTTTATTTTGTCGAAAAAGCTGTAGATATGATTGAAGCAAATGCTTTACAAATTCATCTCAACACTGCTCAAGAATTAGCAATGGCTGAAGGTGATCGAGATTTTACCGGCTATTTAAAAAACATAGAACAAATATGTCGTATAGCACAAGTACCGGTTATTATTAAAGAAACGGGCAGTGGTCTTTCTAAACAGTGCATCATAAAGCTTTTAAACTGTGGTGTGCAAGGCATAGATGTTGGTGGTGCAGGAGGTACAGATTTCATTGCACTAGAAGCTGCCCGTTCAAGCACTGATTCTTTGGGAGAGTTATTCGGTTGGGGTATACCAACTGCAACGTCATTAACAGACGCCTATCAAGTCACCAAACTTCAAACGTCATTAATTGCATCTGGTGGTATTATAACTGCAAGTGATGCCGCAAAAAGCTTAGCTTTAGGTGCTGATGCTTTTGCGATAGCGGGTAATCTGCTTACGCATTTAACAACATTTGGTATTGACGAAACCATTAAACACCTAAACAAATTGTTAGATAATCTAAAAATAATTATGGTTTTAACCGGTTCCCTTAAAGTCTCTGAATTAAAAAAGGTTCCCTTGTTATTTACGGGTACCTATCTTGATCATCTAAAAACATTAGGTCTTAATCCAGTTTCTTTAGCCAAATCACGCTAAAGCACAAAACAAGAGGATACACATATCCTCTTGTTTTGTATTTTCGTGTAGTTCTATGTTATAATAATACGCTAGTATGAAGTATATCTATTTTTTAGGAGAAGAGTATTTATGAAGGGTCTTATTTCGGCAGTGCGGCCTAACACCTTAGCTGCTGCTTATGATATTAAAGCTAAAGAACGTCTAATAAAGGTCAATGGCATAGCTCCATTGGATCTAATTGAATTAAGTTATTTAATTAATTCTGAAAAAGTAACATTAGAAATAGAAAATACCAATGGTCAAATTCGTCAGATCAGTATTGAAAAAAATCTTGATGAAGATCTTGGTTTAGAGTTTGAAACCGCTGTTTTTAATGGAACAAGGTATTGTCATAATAAATGTGTATTTTGTTTTGTTGACCAAATGATACCTAATATGCGCAGTTCTCTTTATGAAAGAGACGATGATTTTCGTCTATCATTTTTATATGGAAACTTTCTTACGTTAACCAATATGTCTGAACAAGATTATGATAGAATAATATCAACACATTTATCACCACTATATGTTTCAGTTCATGCCACAGATCCTGAAACACGTATTTGTATGATGAAAAATAAAAATGCTGGCAAAATAATGAGCGAATTAAAACGTTTAACCGATAACGGAATTAAAGTTCATACACAAATTGTTCTCTGTCCAGGTTATAATGATGGTCCTATTTTAGAAAAAACCTTTAATGATTTATTTAGTTTAGCTCCCATGGTTGAAACAATGGCAGTTGTTCCAGTTGGTTTAACTAAAGAAAGAAAAGATTTACCGGAGCTAAGAGTTTTTACACCGCATGAATCTAAATCAATCATTAAAACTGTACAAGAATGGCAAAAAAAAGCTCGTGCTAAATCTGGTAAATCATTTATTTACTTAGGTGATGAGTTTTATGTCAATGCCGAAATGGAATTACCTGCCAGTGAAGAGTATGATGGCTTTCCTCAGATTGAAAATGGGATAGGACTTAGCCGCTCATTCATTGATGATTGGTATAAAACTACTATTTATAATGAACCAAAATCAGATATGTATCCAGCATTAATACCAGTTGGTACATCAGCCTTTAAAATACTTAAACCACTTATCCAAGAGCTAAATTTAAAATTCTCATTGCAGCATCAATTATTACCAATTGATAATAATTTTTTTGGCGGTGCCGTAAATGTAACTGGTCTTTTAACCGCTACTGATATTTTAAAACAAATCAAACATCTTACAAATTATAAACGTATTATATTACCAGGTAAGGTTCTAAATCATGACAAGTTATTTTTAGACAATACAACTTTTGAAGAATTTAAGGATAACTTTGACGGACAAGTAGGTATCGCTGAAACTGCTCGAGATTTAAAACGCTTATTAGTTGAAGAGGTGAGTTAAAACAATGAAGGACTATGGAAAACTACAAGTTTATACCGGTACAGGTAAAGGAAAAACAACAGCAGCACTTGGCGTAATTTTACGTGCTAGTGGCTATGGAGCAAAATCTTTAATGGTGCAATTTATGAAGGATGATCAAAACTATGGAGAATATAGAGCTTTTAATTATATTCCGAATTTTACCTTAAAACAGTTTGGGCGAGATTCCTTTGTTAATTTTAAAGATCCTGATCCTATTGATTTAAAAATGATGCAAGATGGTTGGCTATATGCAAAAAATGCTATTTTAACACAAGAATACGATATAATTGTTTTAGACGAAATTAATATTCTTCTTGCCTATGAACTATTGCCTTCTGTAGAAATAATTGACTTTTTAGAATCAGCACGAGGTAACACTGAAATTATTACGACTGGACGCTATGCACCAGAAACATTGTTAAATGCTGCTGATTTGGTAACGGATATGAATGCCGTCAAACACTATTTTTTTGCGGGTACAAAATCTCGTGACGGAATAGACCATTGAGAGTGAGGATTTGCAAATATGACTAAACCAATTGTCGCAATTGTTGGAAGACCAAATGTTGGTAAATCAACTATTTTTAATGTTTTCGCAAACAACAGAATATCCATTGTAGAAGATACTCCAGGCGTAACACGTGATCGCTTATACGCTGATACTGAATGGCTCGATAATGAATTTATGGTTGTTGATACTGGTGGTATTGAGCTATTAAGTAGTGACGAAATTTCCGTTTCAATCAGGCAACAAGCACAAATCGCTATTTCCGAGGCAGATGTAATTCTTTTTGTCTGCGATGCTAGAACTGGCGTAACTTCTGATGATATTGAAGTTGCTAAACTACTAAGACAATCTCGTAAGCCAGTAATTTTAGCTGTTAATAAGGCTGATTCTCCAAAACAAGAGGCTGAGATTTATGAATTTTATAATCTAGGTATTGGCGAACCCATACCAATCTCCGCAGCCAATCAATTAAATCTAGGTGACTTATTAGATGCTGTAGTAGAGAAGTTTCCTAAGGAACTAGCAACTGAAGAAGATACTGATAAAGATGAAATAAAAGTTGCAATCATAGGTCGTCCAAATGTTGGTAAATCATCAATTTTTAATACTTTAGTTGGCAAAGAACGTTCTATTGTTAGTAATATAGCAGGCACAACTAGGGATGCAATTGATATACCTGTTGAAAAAAATGGTATTAATTTTTTATTTATTGATACCGCTGGAATGCGTCGTAAAGCCAGAATTGACGAGCCCATTGAGAAATATAGTATTATTCGTTCATTAAGGGCGGTTGATCGTTCTGATGTCGTGTTGCTTGTT
>DVNI01000046.1 GCA_018714505.1 Candidatus Avacidaminococcus intestinavium | reverse complement strand
CCCAAACTGCCTCCAATAATTTCTCTAATAGTGTTGATGATAAAATCCTCCTCTTTATAAAATGGATGAACTGTATTATATTTGGAATTGTTGAGATTTTATTAAATTAAAGCAGGTGAAGTGGTTGGGTATTGAGGTTATGAAATTTCCTTTTAGTAAAAGCAGCATGAGTGATATTAAGCGGGATGAGGATTTTTTAAATTATCCTGTTATTTATATTTTAAATGGCGAAAAAGAAGCATACATAGGTGAGACTGTCCATTTCAAAAACCGCATGAACGCTCATTTAAAGACACGTCGTAATGTGGATTATATTAACTTAATTAAGCATGAGGCATTTAATCGGTCAGCGACATTTCATTTGGAAACAAAATTAATAAATTATTTTTTAGGTGATGAAACCTATACATTACAAAATAAAAGTAAGACAGCTAATGATTTTACGCATAACTATTATGATAAGCCTTATTATGACGGCGAAGTATTTGAAGAGCTGTGGCAAAAGTTATTACAGCAAAAATTAGTGACACATACTTTGACGCAAATTGAAAATAAAGATATTTTTAAAATTTCTCCATTTAAAGAGTTAACACTAGAGCAGATTGATTTAAAAGAAAAGGTGCTGGATTTTTGTGAACAGCAAATACCTAAGGAACATCAAACTTACGGAAGCCTACTTGTCATTGAAGGTGAGGCAGGTGTTGGTAAGAGTGTGGTACTCAGTTCGATTTTTAATACGTTGCAGGAGCGTGCAAGTGAGGGTTCTTCAAAACTACACCGAACGGAAAACTATTTAGTCGTCAACCATGAAGAAATGTTTAAGACGTACAAAGATATTGCACGTCAGGTAAAGCATTTAAAGGCGAAAAATTTTGATAAGCCCACCCCTTTAATAAATCGTTTACACCGCGAAAATAAAAAGGTAGATATTATTTTAGTAGATGAGGCACATCTTTTACTCACAAAATCGGATACGTATAACAACTTTAAACAAGATAATCAATTAGAGGAATTACTTAAATTAGCTAAAGTGGTTGTGGTGATTTATGACCGTGATCAAGTGTTAAAGTTAAAGAGTTTATGGGGTGCTACAACGCTTGATAGTTTAAAAGAGAAAAGTGCACATCATGCGCATTATGCCTTGACTAATCAGTTTAGGATGCAGGCAGATAAGGCTGTAATGACATGGATTGCTGACTTTATCGCAAAAGAGGTAAAGCCCTTACCTCAAAATACAAACTATGATTTACAAGCTTTTGCCACGTTAGAAGAAATGCATCAAGCGATTAAAGCTAAGAATGAAAAGTACGGGCTCAGTCGAGTAGTTTCTACTTTTGACTATTTGCACAAAAAAGATGGTGGTACCTATTATGTAAAGGAATCGAACGGCACTTACCAAATGCCATGGAACACTACAAGTCCAAAATATACGTGGGCAGAGAAGCCAGAAACCATTGCAGAAGCGGGTTCGATTTATACGATTCAAGGTTTTGATTTAAACTATGTAGGTGTCGTACTTGGACCTTCCATACGTTATAAAGACGGCAAGCTTGTGATTGATACGGATCGTTATATGGATAAAGGCGCATACACAGGTGCAGATGGCATTGCTGATGTCGCTGAAGCGAAGGAAAGAATCGTGCTGAACTCGATTAATATTTTAATGAAGCGTGGCATTAAGGGGCTCTATATTTATGCGAGTGATGAGGCGCTACGTAACCAATTACTACAAGCAAAGCAATAAATGCATAATTGTTTTTAATGTCGAGAGCAAAGCGGTGATAAAATAAGCAAATGGTAAGGGGTTGATTGTATGTCTAATATCGAAATAGTTCAGAGGTTTATAAGTACAAGTTCAATATCATATTGCGATGATTGTTTATCAGAGGAGTTAAATATTAAGCCACGGCAGCAAATTAATGCGATTTGCAGAAGTTTAGCAAGAGAACAATTTCTAAAGAGAGAAAAAAAGCCATGTGTAGGTTGTTCAAAAGATAAATTAGTGAGTATTAAACGATAGTTGATTAGCAGGAAATGTTCTCTTAAAAGTAAGGAGAGTTTAGGATAGAAAAGTGTTCCAAAAGCTTGGAAAAAATTGTGTAACAAAGGAGGGATTGTTGAGGTGATAACGCATGTGTTATCGCTTTTTTTTATAGATAATGTTAAACAATTTTACTGGGGTGTTTAGCTAAAATATTGCTACCTCTCCTAGTAAAAATGTTTTATGATAAATGTAATGATTAGCCAAAATTTATCTGAATGGGTAGGAGATGAGAGAATGTTAGGTAAATACTCACCATTGTATCGGTTTTTAAATGATAGCGGGGAAGCCATAGTAACTTTATATTTTAAAGAAATTGAAGCATTGTTATGTTTTAAGCTACCAGTATCTGCGTATAAACATCGATCATGGTGGGCTAACCAATCAAGACCTAGAGCTCAAAGGAAAGCGTGGTGGAATGCCAACTATCTTGTTGATGAGGTCAATTACGAACATAATTATGTATGTTTTCGTAAAAAGGGAGCGATTATTAGTAGGATGCCGTATAAAGCACCTTATACCCGTAATTCATTGCCTACACTTGCTACAAAAGTAAATCGCTTAACTGAGGTAATGCGAGAGAGTGATAATTTATTTGATACCAAAACGATAGATGAGCAATTTCAGCTAATACGTACGATTTCTCGTATACTTGGCAATATCAATTATGATTTAAAAGTGCTGAGTTATTATTATGTTAACGCTTTTTTACAACAAACGTATGCGTTGAAGACGTATAGAGTGCCAGCTATGCTAGGTAAATTTATAGATGAAACATTACCTGATGGTAGACGTATTATTGGCAAGTTAAAAACAACTTATCCCTACGGTGCCACTTATTTAAGTACGACTCAAATACGTACATTAAAGAAAGATATTTTATTTTTACAGCAGCAAGAAGCGGATGCAAAATATTTTTTTGTTATTGATGAACATATGTATGGGCTACTGCTAGATAAGTACTGTGATTTACTCGTAGGCATTTCTATTGTGTGGCTACCAGAGGCTCTTTCTAATAAGTCGGCAATTACAGCAATAAAGGAGTAGAAAATGAAAGTGAAAAAAGAAGGGCTTTTTGCTCGAGTTATAAAAGCAATAAAAGATACCGAACATTTAACGACACCTGTCGTAATAAAAGAGGCAACTGACAGTGCAATGCAACTTGAAGCGTATAAGCGTAAATTAGCGAGTGAGCCAAGTGAAGCGCTAGCTACAAAAGTTAAGTTATTGGCGTTGGGAAGTAGGGGAGAAGCGCAAGTGCTCTTTGAGTTGCAAAATGCCTTTTTACCATTACATATTTTACATGATGTTCAAGTTGTACATAATACATTAAAAGCGCAAATTGATCTTGTGGTAGTCACTCGTAAGTTTATTTTGCTTGTTGAAGTGAAAAATTATTTTGGCAATATTGTAGTGAATGCGAAGGATGAATTTTCACGTCAAGTTTATCAAGGTAATCGTGTGGTTTTTCAAGAGGGATTTTACAGTCCTTTGCGTCAAGTAGAGCGCCAAGCGGAGGTTTTAAAGGAATGCCTTACAGCGCAGGGGCTAATTAAACGGCTGCCTATACGCTATGTTGTAGTGTTTGCAAATAATAAAACAATACTCGACACAACAGCAGCGAGTGAAGCTGTCACTAAACAAGTCATAAGAACTGACGGCCTAGTTAATTATATTAAGCAAGCCTTGAACGAAAAATCGCCTGCTTATCTTTTAGATAATCATATGACAGAAATAAGCTTAGGCATTAAAGCATTACATACATCCACCGAAAAAGAGGTAGACCTGCTAGAGCAAAAAATAGTCAATGAAATGCCTGATGATGACGCCTTAGCCCAAGCTATAAAGAAATGGCGCTTGGCAACAGCAACAGCTCAAGGGAAAAAAGCTTTTCATATATTTAGCGATAAAACTTTAGAGGATTTACTTGTTAAAAAACCAACTACTTTGCAAGCGTTAAGTGATGTCTATGGCTTTGGCGACACGAAAGTGAAGTTGTATGGTGATGATTTAATTCGAATTATTCGAAGTGATAGTTAAAAAGTAATATTTTAGCGTGCGTATGTTTAATGTTGCATAGCGAAGGTAAAAGTCTTACTGTAAGACAAAACAAGAGAGGAAGATTACATGAGTGAGGATATTAACAGCCGAGTAAGTAATCAAATCGATAAGATGTCTACGGAAGAAAAAGATCATATTTTACAAAGCTTTACGCATTTTACAAGCTATTTGAAAGATCAATTAGCAAAAGGTGAAAGTTTAGGTTTGAGTGATAATATGTTAGCCAAAGCAGCGAAATTTGTGGCAGATCACTTAGCTAAACACGAGGAACCACGTAATCGAGAAGAGAAAGTGTTAAATGAATTGTGGTTAGCAGCTGATGAAGACGAAAAGAAAGCATTATCACGAGTATTAGTGAAAATGGTTCAAAGTGCATAAAAACAGACGTTTTTAATGTCAAATTAAAATAAACGGAGCAATCCGATAAGTCCATTGATAATCGAATGGAAAGTCTAAAAGGCTATCTGACAGATGAACTTCAAGCTC
>DVNI01000045.1 GCA_018714505.1 Candidatus Avacidaminococcus intestinavium | reverse complement strand
CGCTTAAGATCAACACGTGTATTAAAACATGGTCCACATGGTCTTTCGTTAAGCACCCCTAAAACTGGTAGTGGAAAAACATCTTGAATTCCACTGGTTAAGTCTCTTTCACAAGCTACAGCAATGATTGCTCGAGGTCTAATGTTTTTAACAACTTGACGCGCCAAAGTACCACCATTAACAACTGCCATATTAATATCGTAACGCTCAGCCAAAGTTAAAAGTGCCCCTACATTACAGCGTCCGCATTTATGACAATTTTTAATATCACGTGTTATTTTATACGGACAAGTATCCAGTTGAATACAGTGCGGAGTCAAGATTAATAATTGCTTAGGTGTAACTTTAATTTTTTGATTTCTGACCAAATGATTACTAAGTTCAATAAAAGACTGCTCTATTCTTTGTCTTGGTAAATTAAAAACGCGACCGAGGAAAACTGCTAAAGGGAAAAAAATGTTTACCGTTTTCCATCCCCAAACATACAAAATTGGAATAATAGGTATACCCATTACCGCTAATACAATACCTAAAACCGCACATAAAAAAATTGCAATCAAAATACCACCTACAACACCAAATAATGTTGGTAAATAGGCATTAATATCTGCAAGTCCTGGTTGTGATACTCGCCAAAAACAGTATGTTATCAGCGCAATAAATAAAATTCCTAATATTGTAAGAGAAATAAATATTCTTTTTTTAGGTTTTAGAACAATATCAACCATAGTTTACCTCATGACTTCTGCATTACTATTCTTGCACAGAGTAATGCCTATTTTTGGGCTTCACCTAAAAGCATTCCTGTCTTAATTTGATAACCATTACAGTATACAGCGGCCGACATCATCTTCTTCGATTCAGGCTGCACTTCAAGGAGCACTAATAAGCCTGTACCACAAGCTACGACAAAACCATCTGCGGTCAAAGCTGTTATCGTTCCTGGTTGTTGGTTGGTCTTTTCTTCGTTCAAGACACGCGAACGCCATACTTTGAGCTTATGACCATTGGGCTGAGTTGTATAGGCACCCGGCCAAGGATTAAGTCCACGTATCTTATTATGAATGGTAGTTGCTGATTGTTCCCAATCAATTTTTTCGATTGCTTTATCTAAAAGCGAGGCATAAGTAGCTTCCTCATGATTTTGCTTTTCAGGTGTAATTTTCCCCGCTTCTAGCCTAGCAATCGTTTCTAAAAGGAGGCTTGCACCAATTATTTTTAATTCATCATGCAATTCTCCCATGGTTGTTTCTAAAGACAAAGGCACAGCTTTTTTTAGCAACATATCACCAGTATCCATACCTTCATCCATCAACATCGTCGTAACACCACTCTCTTTTTCACCTGCAAGTAATGCGTAATGAATAGGTGCTGCGCCACGATATTTAGGCAAAAGCGAAGCATGCACATTAATACAACCAAACCTTGGTAATTTTAAAATACTGCTTGGCAAAATCTGACCGAAAGCAACAACTACAATCAAATCAGGCGCCAAAGCAGTAAGCTCCTTGATAAATTCTTCATTTTTCACTTTTGGTGGTTGTAAAACGCGTAGCGCATGATTTACGGCAAACTCTTTGACAGGAGTCATTAATAGTTTTTGCCCACGTCCCCTTGGTCGATCGGGTTGTGTTACGACAGCTACCACTTCATGCTCTGGTGCTAAAAGCAAGGCTTCTAATGTAGATACTGCAAAGTCAGGTGTTCCCATAAAAATTATTTTCATTGTTTATCCTGCTCTTCCTTTTTCACTAAAGCTTTTGCCTTATCAACAAATAAAATACCATCAAGATGATCAATTTCATGTTGAGCGGCAATCGCTAATAAGCCTTCTGCTGGTAAAATCACCGATTTACCAGTGCGATCCAAAAATTTAACTTTAACTTTTTCTGCTCTTTCTACTTCGCCATCAAAATCAGGCACACTTAAGCAGCCTTCGATATGTGTGCAAGAACCTTCTTTCGCTATGATTTCTGGGTTAATCATTTCTAGTAACCCCTCACCAATATCAATAACAATAACCCGTGTTAACTTACCAACCTGCGGAGCAGCTAAGCCAACACCATTTGCCGCATACATCGTGAGCGCCATGTCGTTTAAAAGATTTTTAGTTTTTTTATCTATTTTTTTTACCGGTTCTGCAATCTGTCTTAAAACAGGATCTCCGGCTTTTCTGATCTCTAATCTACTCATAATTCCTCCATCATTACATTTAAAAGCTTTTTCCTAAATTATAACATAGATAACAAGTTGGGAAAAGATTGCTTAAATGAGTTCATACAACAGAAATCGGGTCAACATCCAAATACACATTCTTTTCTTGTTGCAGATTTATAGTTCTAATTGCTTTTTTTATAACAACCATATTCTTGCTCTTAATCAAGATGTTGATGCGGTATAAATCGCTCACCTTGGCAACAATACCTGGAAATGGACCAAAAATTCCTGTTTCTTGATCATCATAACTAAGCATGGCTGATTGCAGATGATTAACAATTTTTTTAGCAATCACCATCGCCTCTTGTTCGTTTTTATGCTGAACCGTAATTTTTAATAGTTGCGTAAAAGGTGGATATAATAATTCTCTTCTTATTTCTAGTTCCATCTTAGCAAAACTTTCATAGTCTTGAGCAGCGGCTAGTTTAATCACGGGATTTTCCGCATCGTAAACTTGAAAAATAACTTCACCTAGCTTTTCACCTCGCCCTGCTCTACCAGCAGCTTGCGCTAATAAATCAAAGGTTCTTTCACCAGAACGAAAATCTGGAAGATTTAATTGTGAATCAGCCGCTAAAATCCCGACTAAAGTAACACTCGGAATATCATGACCTTTTGCAACCATTTGCGTACCTAATAAAACATTAAACTGACCGCTTGTAAAGCTACGCAAAATATCTTCATGCCCCATCTTTCTAGAAGCAGAGTCTTGATCCATACGCACTACTTTGATATATTGCGAAATTTCACTAATTGCTGTCTCTGCCTTTTGAGTGCCTGCGCCAAAATATTTAATCTTACGACTATGACATTTAGGACATTCATCTGGTAAATCTACTGAATAGCCACAATAATGACACTTTAATGACGTCAAGTTTCTATGGTAAACCATGGAAACTGCACAATGCGGGCAAGTAATGCTTTCACCACAATCTCGGCACATCACAAAAGTTGAATACCCTCGTCTATTTAATAAAATAATTGCTTGTTCTTGACGTTCTACCGTACCAGCTAGTGCTTGTGCTAGTTTTTCAGAAATAACACTGCGATTGCCTTTTTTTAATTCTTCGCGCATATCAACAATATCGACTTGCGGCAAGGATTGCCTGTTCGCTCTTTGCCCCATCTTTAACAGCTGATAACGTCCTTCTAAGGCATGATGATAAGAGCAAACATCAGGCGTAGCACTTCCTAAAACTAACGGTATCTCTAATAGTTGCGCTCTTTTCCAGGCAACTAATCTTGCATTATAGCAAGGACGATTCTCTTGTTTATAACTATATTCTTGTTCTTCATCTATAATAATTAGGCCTAAGTTTTTGAAAGGCGCAAAAACGGCTGAACGCACACCAATTAAAATATCCGCTTCACCTGTAGCACAACGATGCCAAACATCGGCTCGTTCACTTGTCGATAATTTGCTATGTGCTACGGCAACTTTATTAGCAAACCAGCCTTTAAAGCGCTCAACAATTTGACCAGTTAGTGCGATCTCTGGTACAAGCACCATTACTTGTTTTCCAAGCGCAATGGCTTGAGCAGCTGAACGCAAATACACTTCTGTTTTACCACTACCAGTAACACCTTGAAGTAAAAATGTTGTTTTAGCTTGTTTGATTATTTTCTCATTAATTGCTTGCAACGCCTGCTCTTGTTCTGGGGTAAGGCGCAAGGTTTCTTTAGTGCTGGCATAGCTTGCGTAACTATCACGTAAAACACGTTTTTCGCTTTTTACCGCCCACGCTTTTAGACATAGTTTTTTTAAAGTTTCTCTGCTCACCTTAAGTTTTGCTAATTCTTCATAAGTATATTCTTTTTTCTCACTAAGAATATGTAAAGCTTCTTTTTGCGCTGGAATCTTATTTAACAGTGGAGAATTTAAAATTGTCAAACCAGTTTCGGTAATTTGGTAGGTATTAATTGTTTTTTCTTTTATTTTTTTCTTGATTGCATATTCAAGGCGCACAGCTTTTTTTAGTAATAAAGCAGCTAAAATCTTTCCTTGTTTTAAAGCATTTACTTCACTACGCGATATACCTTTTTGCTTTTCTATGAGTGACAGTAACTCTATTTCTTCTTGCGTCAATACTTCACATTCAAATTCTGATACTGGCCAGTATCTAGGTGTTGCTTTAATGCTACTGCCACCTGGAATAAAGAGTCGCATCGCCTCAGCCAACGAACAGAGATAATAATCAGCAATCCACCCTGCTAAAGTCTGCATATTTTGATCAAACCAAGGTTCTTCATCAAGAATATCTTCGATACTTTTCAGTTCTATTTCTGCAAATTCAGCCGGCAGTTCGGTGACTACTTGTAAAACAAACCCCTCCACCATTTGATTATTAAAGGGTACAATTACACGCCAGCCCGCAGTAACAAAATCTAATTCATCGGGTAATATATATGTAAATTGACGAAATATATTTTTAACTTGTAAATTAATCACAACATGAGCATATTTCACAAAATAACACCTCACAAATATCAAAAGAAAAACAAGGACTAAAATAGTCCTTGCTTTTAGTCTTGAAGATTATTTCGTTGTAAACATCAGAATTCCTGCTTAGAGTCCCGCTTCTTTACGTAATACTTCTGCTTTGTCTAATTTTTCCCATGGCAAATCAATATCAGTGCGACCCATATGACCATAGGCTGCTGTTTGACGATAAATAGGACGTCTTAAATCCAAAGCTTTAATAATGCCTGCTGGGCTAAGGCTAAAGTGTTTTTGTATTAACGCAATGATTGCTGCATCGCTTATTTTCCCAGTACCAAAAGTTTCAATCGAAATAGATACTGGTTTTGCTACTCCAATAGCATAGGCCAGTTGGATTTCACACTTATCCGCTAAACCTGCGGCAACAATATTTTTAGCTACATGACGAGCTGCATAAGCAGCACTGCGATCAACTTTTGTAGGATCTTTTCCTGAAAAAGCCCCACCACCATGGCGCGCCATCCCACCATAAGTATCGACAATAATCTTTCTTCCAGTCAAGCCAGAATCTCCTTGCGGTCCACCAATAACAAAGCGTCCCGTTGGGTTAATATAATATTTAGTGGTTTCGTCCAGCATTTCTTCCGTTACAATCGGTGCAATGACATATTTTTTGATATCTTGCTCTAATTGTTTTGGATCCGTTTCTGGACTGTGTTGGGTAGAGATAACTATCGTATCAATCCTTACAGGTTTTTCATCATCATACTCAACGGTGACTTGTGTTTTACCATCAGGACGCAAATACGGCAGAGTTTTATCTTTTCTTACTTCTGCTAAACGTCGAGCCAAACGATGGGCAAGTGCAATCGGTAAAGGCATATATTCTGCGGTTTCATTAGTTGCATAGCCAAACATCATACCTTGGTCTCCAGCGCCCACTAAACTATCTGCTTCATCTTCACCTTGTTTAGCTTCGAATGCTTTATCGACACCCAAAGCAATATCAGCAGATTGTTCATCAATTGACATTAAAATGCCACAAGTATAACCATCAAACCCATATTTAGCTCTATCGTAGCCGATATCGACAATGGTTTCTCTAGCAATCTTTGGAATATCAACATAGCAATTAGTCGTAATTTCACCTACAATATGTACCTGTCCTGTTGCTACTAAAGTCTCACAAGCAACACGCGCATTAGGATCTTGCTCAATAACCGCATCTAAAATCGCATCGGAAATTTGGTCAGCCATCTTATCTGGATGTCCTTCAGTAACTGATTCTGATGTAAATAGTTTTTTCATTTGATCTCCCTTCTGGTTCTAAAAGTAATAAAAAACGCCCTCTTAATGAGAGCGTCAAGTTGCAAAACTATGTCCATTCCCATCTCACAATTTTCATTGCAGGACTTGGCACCGTTCACACCTGTGTGGTTGCCGTAGCTTCATCGGGCCATTCCCTCCACTATCTCTTGATGAGGCAATATTAATTTACCTGTAGATTATAAACCATTTTTTAAAAAATAACAAGTCAAAAATTAGATAAGCGTCTTGATTTCATCTAAGAGTGTATTAGCAACTGCCAGCTTAGACATTTTTTCAAAAGTAGTTATTTTACCATCAGGAAAAATAAACTTAACGACATTAGTATCATAGTTAAAGCCAGCACCAGGTAGTGTAACATCATTAGCAACAATCATATCAAGATTTTTCTTTTTAATTTTTTGCGCTGCATTTTCTAATAAATTTTGGGTTTCTGCGGCAAAACCAACTAATACTTGTTTGGTTTTTAATTCACCTAAACGTTTTAAAATATCAGGGTTTTTATCTAAAACTAAGACCAGAGCATCATCACCCGTTTTTTTAATCTTTTGCTTGGCAATCTCATGACAACGATAATCAGCTACTGCAGCCGCTTTAATAACAATATCTGTATCGGTAAAGCGCTGAAGAACAGCCTCCATCATCTCAAAAGTAGTTTCTACATTAATGACCTCAACATTAGGTGGTGGCGTAATAGCTGATGGTCCAGAAATTAGTGTCACTTTAGCGCCACGTTCAGCAGCCGCTTGCGCAACAGCATAACCCATTTTACCACTAGAACGATTCCCTACAAAGCGAACAGGATCAATGGGTTCACGTGTACCAGCTGCAGTTACAAGAATATTTTTACCACGCAAATCACCTTCCTGCGTAGCAAGATAATAGCGAACAAATTCTACAATCTCTGCTGGCTCAGGCAATCTGCCCGCACCAGTTGTTCCACAGGCTAAAGGACCGCTACCCGGCTCCATAATAATGTAGCCAAATTTTCTTAGCTTATTTAAGTTTTCTTGTGTTGCCGGGTGTAGCAACATATTGGTATTCATTGCGGGGCAAAATATCATCGGCTTGGGTGCAGCTAAAAGGACCGTTGATAATAAATTATCAGCAATACCATTCGCAGCTTTAGCAATAATATTCGCGGTAGCTGGTGCAACTAGAAGCAAATCAGCCCACTCCGCCAAAGCTATATGTTCAACACGAAATTCATGTTTTTCATTCCACATGCTAACAGCTACGGCGTTGCCACTAATTTCCTGAAAAGTCAACGGCGTTACAAATTTTGTAGCGGCTTCACTCATTACCACGCGAACCTCTGCCCCTTGCTTACGCAAGCGACTAACCAAATCCACACTTTTATACACGGCTATACCACCGGTAACTCCCAAAACAATTTTCTTTCCTCTCAGCATTATAAAGTCCTCCTATTTAATGCCGGATTTTGTACGTTCATAAGTAATTTTTTCACTAGCAATTTCTTCAAGAGCAATTGTAACCGGTTTATTTGATTTACATTCAACAAGACTAGGTGCTCCTGCCATAATTTCTCTTGCACGCTTAGCACTTAAAATCGCTAAAGTATATTTACTATCAACCTTTTCCGCTAAAAAATCAATCGATGGTTCAACCATTGACATAAAATCACACCTTTCTACATATACCGTTATGGCAAATTTCATCAACAATAAAATAGGTTCTTACTGCTCGCGTTTTCTCCGCTTCTAGTATGTTGGCCACTTTCTCCGTAGCTCGCTCTACTTCATCATTAATAATAATATAATCGTATTTGCTTGCATAAGCAAGTTCTGTTGTTGCCTCACTTAGTCTGCGCCTAATAACTTCCTCTGAGTCAGTGCCTCTTTTATAGATGCGTTTCGATAATTCATTTAAAGATGGCGGCACGATATAGACAAATACTGCATCAGGAAAGTTTTCTTTAATTTGCATAGCTCCTTGCGGATCAATCTCTAAGACAACATTTTTACCACTATTTAAAATATCAAGAACATAAGAGCGCGGAGTACCATAAAAATTACCGTAAATTTCAGCATGCTCCAAGAGTCCACCACTTTCAATCATTTGCTGGAAAGTGTCTTCTGAGACAAAAAAATAATTTTCACCATCAACCTCACCTTTACGGGGAGCTCTAGTCGTTACTGATACTGAATACGATAAATCATTGCGCCTTGCTAATAGCATATCACAAATAGTACCTTTACCTGCACCAGAGGGACCTGACAAAACTAATAATATACCTTGCGGAATCATTCGTTTTCACCATCCTGAACGGGTTCTTCCTGTTGTTCATCAGCACCTGCTTGATACAAACGGTTAGCAATAGTTTCAGGCTGAATAGCCGACAAAATCACATGCCCACTATCAATAATCACTACTGCTCTTGTTCTTCTACCGTATGTAGCATCAATAAGTACCCCGTTTTCCTTGCCTTCTTGAATAATTCTCTTGATAGGCGCCGATTCCGGGCCGATAATCGCTATAATACGGTGGGCCGCAACGATATTACCAAACCCAATATTAATTAATCTCATCTCCATAAACTCACCCCTGTTGAATTATTCAATATTTTGCACTTGCTCTCGAATTTTTTCTATTTCACCTTTAATTTCCACTACGATTTGTGCAATATTAAAATCATTAGCTTTAGAGGCAATGGTATTGGCTTCACGATTAAATTCTTGAATTAAAAAATCCATTTTACGCCCAACCGGTTCGCCACTTTCTAACATGTGACGAAATTGTTTAATATGACTTTTTAATCTAACAATTTCTTCTGTAACATTAACTCGATCAGCAAAGATTGCAACTTCCTGTAATAATCTTTCTGGATCAGGGCTTTGTTCAAAGTTTTTTAATACTTCACTAATGCGTTCAGTCATTCTTTTCTCGTATTCAACAACAACTTGTGGTGCTTTTGCTTCTACAAGACTAAGCTTATCGGCAATTGTATCTGCCCGTGCCAACAAGTCTTTTTGAATATTCATACCTTCTGCGCTACGCATTTCTACTAAATTCTGTAATGCTTGCTCAATTGCTTGGAGCATTTGCGGCCATAAGCTTTCTACTGAAAAATAACCTTCTCTCACTGATATCACATCAGCACAACGCGATAAATGAAAAATTTCAGCTTGCTCTGATAACTTTACACCCTCGTAGTTTACCGCCATCGCTATTTCCTGTAAAGCCTCGTGATAAGCTTTGGCTAAAGCCTTATCTACTTTAACAATACAGCCTTCCGTATTATCATATGAAGCAGTAATAAAAACATCTGCACGACCTCTACTAACGGTCTTTAAAATAGTCTTACGAATTCTATCCTCGACTGCATTTAAAAAACGTGGCAATCTAATAGCTACTTCATTATAGCGATGATTTACAGTCTTAATCTCGATTACAAAAGATAGTTTATCATCATTATATTCTCCCCGTCCAAAACCCGTCATACTTCTCAGCAAAATATATCCTCCATTCTTTTAGCTTAATCCATACTCGCCAAATGAAAATTAAACCGTCTTTCTCCTGATTGTGTATCACTCATGATCAGCGTCATAGGCATTGTAGCATTTAAC
>DVNI01000044.1 GCA_018714505.1 Candidatus Avacidaminococcus intestinavium | reverse complement strand
CAAAATAATTTCTGCAATCATCATTATTATTTCAATAGGAGCAATCTTCTTAGCAGGGTTCTTCCTTTTTGCTAAATATATGCCTTCTGATTTTATGAGTGAAGACATTATTCAACCAGCAGCTTCTCAATTCTATGATAGTAAAGGCCAGCTTATTTCCACTACCGATTCTGAAGAAGATCGCATACCAGTATCAATCTCAAAAGTACCACAAAACTTACAAGACGCATTTATTGCCGTTGAAGATGTTCGTTTTTATGACCACTCTGGTATCGATTTTCGTGGTATTGCTCGCGCGTTTATCACGAATGTCTTTGGCTCTGACTTACAAGGTGGAAGTTCAATCACTCAGCAATTAGCTAAAAATGCTTTTTTAAGTCAAGATCGCACCCTCCAAAGAAAAGTTAAGGAAGCCTTCATCGCCATTCAATTAGAACAAAAATATACTAAACAAGAAATCTTTGAAATGTATTTGAATCAAATTTATTTTGGTCAAGGTGCCTACGGTGTTGAAAGTGCCGCTCTTACTTACTTTGGCACTCACGTTCAAGATTTATCATTAGCCCAGGCCGCAATGCTAGCTGGTTTACCGAAGAGTCCTAATTATTATTCACCACTTACAAATCCCAAAGCCGGCGCCGAACGTCAACATATAGTGCTTGATCAGATGGCTAAATACGGCTTTATTACTGAAGATCAAGCGGCAGTAGCAAAACAAGAAAAACTAGTTTATGCTACTTCAAATAATAAACAAAATTCACTTAAATACTTTTTAGATTACTGCACGCAACAAGTTATTGATCAATTTGGCTATGATGCCGTATATAAACAAGGATTAAAAATATATACTACCGTAGACTTGCAAATGCAAAAAGCTGCAAATGCTTCACTTTCCCATCTACCAAACTATTATACTGACGAAAATAAACTAGTTCAACCTCAAGTCGCACTAGTTGCGGTAGACCCACAAACAGGATATATCAAAGCTATGATTGGTGGTCGTGGTAACGATCATTTTAATCGTGCAGTATTAGCTGAGCGCCAACCAGGTTCTGCATTTAAACCTTTTGTCTATTTAGCTGCTATTGATAATGGTATGTCACCTGCAACTGTTATTGAAGATAAAGAATTAGATTTTGCTAAAACTTGGAACCCTCAAAACTATGATCGCCAATGGCATGGCAAAATAAGTATGCGTACTGCCATTGTTAATTCCTATAATATTCCAGCTGTTCTCGTTGCACAACAAGTTGGGCCTTCTACTATTATTGATTATGCTAAAAAAATGGGTATTTCAACTATGGTTACAAGCGGAAATGTTAATGATAACAATCTAGCTATGGCACTAGGAGGATTAACTCGTGGCACAACTCCTCTTGAAATGTCTGCTGCTTTTGCAGTACTAGCCAATAACGGTACTTATAACAAACCGATTGCGATTACCAAAGTCGTTGATCGTAATGGTAAAGTTCTGTTAGAAAATAAAGCTAAACCAGAGCAAGTTGTAAACCCCAAAAGCGTTTATGTATTAGTTGATATATTAAAAGAAGTAATCAATCGAGGTACTGGTGGTGGTGCTGCAATCGGTCGTCCTGCTGCTGGTAAAACTGGTACCACTAATGATTATAAAGATGCGTGGTTCGTTGGTTTTACTCCAGATTTATCCACTGCTGTTTGGATTGGCGATGATAATGGAGAACCACTTAACGGCATGACTGGTGGTTTAGAACCAGCCTATATTTGGCGCGATTTTATGTCCTCAGCTCTAGTTAATATTCCTGCCAGCGATTTTATTAAACCAGCAGGTGTTGTCATTCCGCCTGAACCCAAAATCATCAAAGAAGATAACGAGAAAAAAGATTTAAAAACTGGTAAAATACCAAATGCAATAAAAAAAGGATCCAAAACCACTAAAGATGATGACGACAAAGATTCTAAAGCAATACAAACAAAATCTAATAAAAAGAATACACGCAAAACAACTAACACTAACGACAAAGAATAACTAACACGTATTTAGTAAAGTAGCCTCCACAATTAGTTCTCTCTAATTATTGGAGGCTACTTTACTAAGAAAATCTTTCTTCCTTCTCTATATTTATTATTGGAATAATCTTATATCTATGATAATATTAGCATAATGAATATTGTATACACGGGATGTGAGGTAAACTATTATGAATAATACACCAATTAAAATTGTTGAAACCGCCCTACGTGATGGTCATCAATCATTAGCGGCTACTCGTATGCGCACCAAAGAAATGCTTCCTATTTTAGAAAAAGTTGATCAACTCGGCTATCACGCAATTGAGGCTTGGGGTGGTGCAACCTTTGACTCTTGTCTGCGATTCTTAGACGAAGATCCTTGGGAAAGATTACGTACTCTAAAAAAACATTTACAAAAAACCCCGATTCAAATGTTATTACGTGGTCAAAACATACTTGGTTACACGCACTATGCTGATGATGTAGTGCAAGAATTTATTAAACGTTCTGTTGCTAACGGTGTCGATATTATTCGCATCTTTGATGCACTAAACGACACACGTAACCTTGAATGTTCAATGTTAGCAGCTAAGCAAGAAGGAGCGCATGTCCAAGGTGCTTTGGTCTACACAATCAGTCCTTATCATCAAGATTCTGATTTTTTAAAAACTGCTAAAGAATTAGTTGAGCTTGGAGCTGACTCTATATGTATTAAAGATATGGCTGGACTTTTAGCACCTTACGCCGCCTATGATTTGGTTAAATTACTAAAGTCCGAATTAACAGTTCCTATTGAAATTCATTCTCACTGTACTAGTGGTATGGCTGAAATGACTTACCTTAAGGCAGCTGAAGCCGGTGTAGATATCATTGATACTGCTCTTTCTCCTTTTGCTGGAACAACTAGCCAGCCAGCAACTGAATCAATGGTCGCTGCACTAGACGCTAGTCCTCGCCGCACAGGATTAGCTTTAAATGATTTTTCAGAAATTGCTGATTATCTAACTACTATCAAAAAAGAAATAGTTACTGATTTTAAACTTAATACCAATTTTTCCATTGATCCTAAAGTAATATCTTTCCAATTACCTGGCGGCATGTTATCTAATCTAGTTAATCAAATGAAAGAATTAGGTGCCGCGGACAAATATCCTGAACTTTTAAAAGAAATGCCCAAAGTAAGAGCGGAACTAGGCTATCCTCCTCTAGTAACACCAACTAGCCAAATTGTAGCTTCAATGGCCGTTATGAATGTAACCATTGGTCGTTACAAAATGATTCCAACTCAAGTAAAAGATATGGTCAGAGGCAAATACGGTCGTATGCCAGGCCCCATTGATCCGGCTATCCAAAAGATTATTATTGGTGATGAACAACCAATTACGCATCGTCCTGCCGATGATCTCAAGCCACAATTAGCAACACTAGCAGCTGGATTAACCGAAGCCGGCTACCCCAATCTTTCCATGGAAGATATGTTATCTTATGCATTATTTCCTGATGTAGCGCTAAATTATTTTGCCAAACACCGTCGTTAAAACCCAAAAAGAACAACCAAAAGGCTGTCTCAATAAAAATTGAGACAGCCTTTTTTATACTTTATTTTTTATTCTTCAATCGTTTGCATTGCCTTATTTATTTTTTCAGCCATACCACTAATTTTCTTTAAAGGGACGGCACAAACAGCAATTCTAACTCCTGCTGCTAACGGTACAGCAAATATGTTGTCTTCGTGTAACCTATCACAAACGGCATCAGGGTTATTTGAAGGAATAGAAATAAAGAATCCTGCTACATAAGGCAATATTTTCAGACCACAGGCTTTTGCTTCCTTGGTAAACAAGTCAGCTCTCGCTTTAATCATTTGATAATAGTGTTCTCTCTCGGCTTCTACTTTAGCAAGTAACTCTTGATCTGTATAAATTTTTGCTAGAGTTGCCATACAAGGTCTGTTAATATTTGACCAAGTAGCGCGGCTCGAATATTGATTGACATCCTTAAACTCTTGAATAATTTCTTTACTTGCCGAAACGCCAATCATTGCTCCGGTCCGTTGTCCATACATTGTAAAGCCTTTAGACATACTATAAGCAACAATTGTTAAAATATTGCTTGGTAAATTAGAAATCTTACGGAAAAACTTTCTTACTTCTTCTTTTTCTCCTGCATAATCAAGATATGCAACGTCCAATAACAAGGTTACCGTTTTATTAGTGTCAGTAGTAACATCACGCAAAATCTTGATGACACCATCCATATCTTCATCACTAAGGCTATAACCAGTCGGATTATGCGCTGGTGTATTAATGATTAATAATAAGCTATCTTGGTGCGCTAAAATCTCTTTTACCTTTTTTTGCAAAGCTGGTAAATTATATTGATTATTTTCATCTAACATTTTGTATGTATCTAATTTGCGATGCATCTCTTTACAGATTACATTATAAGGACCCCAATACCAATCAGAGGTTAGGGCTGTATCTCCTTCTGACATGTAATTCCAAACTGCATGATGGATAACGCCAGACCCACCAGCAGTTGCGACCGCAGCTATGTAGCCATCTGGTTTTGAACTACCAAAAGCAGCCTCCAGAACTTTTTCTTGAAAAGTTGGCAAACCAGCTATAGGTGCGTATGCGATTAATTCTGTTGTTGGCAAACCTCTATAAACAGATTCAACAGTTGGCAAGCAAATTAATTTTTCATCTTCATCTAAAATAGCACCAATCGTTGCATTAGTAACTTTATCTGCACCTAGTTTAGCCGCAGCAGCTACTGCCGCTGAATTTGCCCCAAAAATTTTATCTTGGGCAGCCTTTCCTTTAGCATGAGGTGCAACAATACTTGTTATCATAAATAATACCTCCCTATTGTTAATTTTTATCTTTATAATTATTTAGGAAAAAAATGTGTATGAATTGCATTTACAGCTGCTTTAACATCACTTTCCTTAATTAAACAAGAAACGCTAATTTCAGAGGTACTGATTGCTGCAATATTAATTTTGGCATCAGCTAACGCACCAAACATGCCTGCAGCAATTCCTGGACTACCAAGCATGCCCGCACCAACAATTGATACTTTGGCAACATTAATACCCACATCAAAGGTAAAGCCGCCCATTTCCTCTTTTAATAATTCTACAATACTAGTAGCCTCAACAAGATCTGTTTTAGTCACGGTAAATAAAATATCAATACTTCCTTCTATATCTCGTACACTTTGAATAATCATATCGACATCAACATTAGCATTAGCTAATGCAGAAAATAATTTATATGCAATTCCTGGCTGGTCTGGAACACCTTTAACAGCTATTTTTGCTACATTAGTATCATGTGCTACACCACGAATAACAAAGTTCTTCTCTTGCACAGTATATTCCTCCCTAATAATAGTCCCCAGCTCTTCATGAAAGGAAGAACGAACGTGAATAGCCACGCCATTATGTTCACCATATTCCACTGCTCTAGGTTGCATTACTCCTGCACCCAAACGAGCAAGTTCTAACATCTCACCAAAAGTAATTTCCTGCATTTTTTGAGCCTCTGCAACAATTCTGGGATCTGCACTATAAACACCATCTACGTCTGTGTAAATTTCGCAATAATCAGCATTAATACCAGCTGCTATAGCTACCGCAGTCGTATCCGAACCACCACGACCTAAAGTCGTAATATCTCCATTTTGATCTAACCCCTGAAAACCGGCTACTATCACAATCTTACCATTTGCTAATTCTCTTATAACACGTTCAGCAAAGACATTAGTAATAGTTGCTTTGGTATGAAAGTCACTGGTTCTAATTCCTGCTTGAAATCCAGTTAAAGAAACTGCCGGATGGCCTTTACTACAAAAAGCCGCTGCGACCAATGCAATAGAAACCTGTTCACCAGTAGCTAGCAACACGTCCATTTCACGTTTGGGCATTTCTGTTGTTACGCGTTGTGCTAAGTCAAGCAACTCATCAGTAGAATCACCCATAGCTGAGACGACAATAACAATCTTGTCTTCTGGCTTTTTTTCATGTAAAACTCGATCAACAACATTATGAATGTTCTCTGGTGTTGAAACGGAACTACCGCCAAACTTTTTTACTAGTGTTGCCATTCTTTCCCCCCTCATTGATTGCTATTTTAAAACAAATACTATATTATTATCACATTTATTCATAATAAGGTCAACATACGCACTCAAGGTATACATAAAATGCTCTATAAAAACAAAATCGTTGCTCCACTACCACCTTCTTCTGGTGGTGCAAGCTCAATTGCTTTAATATTTCTATGCCCAGTAAAATATTTATTCAAACCAGCCCTAAGCATACCCGTCCCTTTGCCATGAATTATTCTCAGCTTGGTCATACCGCTTAACAACCCATCATCAATAAATTTTTCAATGATTGGTATTGCTTCCTCTACCGTTTTTCCTCTTACATCCACTTCATTAGTTATCTCTTCACTCTTTTTTACAAATAATTTATGTGCATAGTTTTTCCGCGTTTTACTTTTATCATGCTCTAAAACGTTTTTAGAAGCTGCTACTGCCCAGCATTTTTCTAAAGGCACTGTTGTTTTCATCATCCCTACTTGCACTGTTACCATCTCGCCCACCACTTCTGTAATCACACCTCGTTGAGCAAGAGATGGTAAATAAACAGATTGTCCGACTTGTATCTTATTTTTCTGTAATCGTTCTCCCGGTGGCTGTTCCATTAAAGAAAAGTCAAAAGATCTCGTTAACTTTTCTTTAGCTTCACGTGCCATTCGCTCATACTTTTCAGCATTAAACTCATTTTTTAATGTTTTTAATTCTTTAAGCACGCTTGTTGTTTCTCGTTTCGCCTCACGATATATTTCATCCGCCTCTTCACGTGCTTTTCTAAGAATATCCTGTTTCCGCTTATCAAGAATAGTCTTTTCTCGCACTAAATCTTGCTTAAGCTTCAGCGCATCTGTTTTTAAAACTTCAATTTCTTTATTTTGACTCTCATACTGTCTACGTTCTACATCCAGATTCTGTAAAATATCTTCCATATGACGATGCTCTTGTTTGAGCATCGTAGCGGCATTATCAATAATATTCTTTGGTAAGCCTAATTTTTCACTGATGTAAAAAGCATTACTACTGCCCGGCACTCCCATTAAGATGCGGTAAGTAGGACTTAGCGTAACTGGGTCAAACTCAACACTAGCATTTTCCATTCCATGCTGTTCAAAAGCAAAGGTTTTTAATTCACTATAATGCGTAGTAATAATCGTTAAAACACCTTTATTATGAAGATAGTTCAGCATAGCCATTGCTAAAGCAGCACCTTCATTAGGATCCGTACCTGCACAAATTTCATCAATTAATACCAAATCTTTTGCTTTTGCAACTGCTAATATATCAACAATGTTACGTAAATGTCCGGAAAATGTACTCAAGCTCTGCTCAATACTTTGTTCATCACCAATATCGGCATATACAGCATTAAATACTGGTAACTTAGCAAATCTTGCAGGTACAAATAAACCACATTGCGCCATTAAAGCAAAAAGGCCTACCGTTTTCAGCGCTACTGTTTTTCCTCCCGTATTAGGTCCTGTAATTAATAATGTATTAAAAGTGTTACCAACATTGATATCAATTGGAACTACTTTATCAGTAGCTAATAACGGATGACGTCCTTTACTAATTTCTACATAGCCATCAACCAATAACATCGGTCTTACTGCATGTTGTTCAATGGCCAATAACGCTTTAGCACAAATGGCATCCACGTTTGTAAAAATTTCTAAAGAACTCAGAATGGCAGCTGAATCATTGCCAATAAATTCCGCTAATTGTCGCAAAATACGTTCTATTTCTTCTTTTTCTTGCGTCATATACTTTTTGATATCATTATTTAAGTTTACTACGGCCATTGGTTCAATAAAAAGGGTCGCACCGCTCCCTGATTCATCATGAACCACGCCCGGAAAGTTAAATCTATATTCCTGCTTTATAGGAATAACATAACGATCACCGCGCATAGTGACTAACTGTTCTTGAAAAAACTTCTGATTTTCTTGTGCGTGTAAAATACTATCTAACTTTTCTTTAACACGATTTTTAGCAACCATAATGCCAGTTCTTAAACCAGCAAGTTTAGTAGAAGCTGAATCTTTTATCTCGCCCTTCTCAGAAATTGCCGTATCTAATTGTCTTTCTAATTTTGCAAAAGTACCCAATTGATTACCATATTCACTTAAGGTCGGTGCCATTTCTATCTCATTACGCAAAAATGTTTTCATCGATCTCAAAGCTACCAAAGTGTTTAAAACATCTAACAACTCTCTCGGTTCACTTATCCCACCAATTTGTGCACGTTTGACACTTGTAGTGATATCATCTGCTCCACCAAAAGGAAACTTTTTGCCTTCTGATAATAGTCGTATCGCTTCATCCGTTTCCGTTAAATAGCCTTTTGCTACGGCAAATTCTTTAGTAACTTGTAAGGATAGTACTTTTTCTTTACCTAAAAAAGTCGCTGCCTTACTCGCTGCTTTTTCTTTAATTCTATCAAACTCTAATGTTTTTAATGCAAATGCGCCCATAAAACTACTCCTTCAATCAAAGAACACCCCTAAAGTAATGCCCTCTGGTAGTATGCGGCATATTATCCTCAATGCTAATATCTCCCGCTAATACTTGTTTATATAAACTAATCACTTCTTTTATTTCTTTTTCCTCATAAATTCGTGCATCTATTCGTAATGCGTTTATTCCCATTTGTTTCATCTGTGCAGCATATTTTAACATAGATAGTTCATGAGCATTCAAAATATGCATACGACAAAACTGATCACTAACAATTGGAAACAACTCCTCCTTACGATCTTGTAAATAAAGCTCGCCTTGACACTGACAACTAGAAGCACATTCTCCTTTGTGTAAATTGCCAAGAAAACTACCTGGCAAACAATATTCTGTGACCATCATTTCTAAACGTCCTTGTACCAAGCACTCTAATGCACAGCCGCTAGTTGCAGCAAACCGTTCTACCTGTTGCATCGTTAACTCTGGTGACAATGTTACGCCACAAGCTCCTTGCGCAGCCCAAAATTCTCTAGTTTGATTATTAAAGGTATTAAGTGACCAATCAGCCCATAATGCTGATTGGAGTTTTAACCTCTTAGCTAATTCCCACAAAGAATTATTTGCTAAGAGAAAGTATGTTGGTTCTAAAGCATCCATTTCTTTTAGCCATGATTGAAACAACGGTAGTTGATTTTCTTTAATAACACGAGGCGTAGCAATTACCAATTTGCGCTTATACTTTTTTGCAATTTTTGCTATGCTTTGAGCCATTTCAAAAGTGAACTTTTGATGATGAAAGCCTTCCCCACCAATAATCAAAGTGTCAGCTCCAGCTTTTGCCGCTATTTCAGCTTGTTTTACTGTATCCACCTGCACTGTTATTTGCCCTGTTAGCTTATCATTCGATAATGCTTTACAAAGAGTAGTTTGTGGTACACTAATTACTTTTTTCTTAAAAACCTTTAAACGTGCTTCATCTAAACTTTCTACGGCTTTACGACGCGCTTCATTAATTTCACTAACTGGCACCATTAAATTATCTTCTGCACGCAGCTCTAGTGTTGCTAGCATATATTCTGTATTACCTAACCGTTCTAATTGTTTACGAATACTTTCTACGCTAAGCGGATGCTTTCTTGCTATTTCAGCTTGAAAATTAGTTAAACCAAGCCCACAATTACCTTCTTCATCAAACAGGGTAATAACCAAAGGCTCACCTAATTTCACTTCCACTTCTGCCGTTACAGGGATCCTGCGTTTTGCGCTTTCACCACAAAAAGAATGAGCGTAATTCATCAAGCTTCTATCCAAAGTTCTAAACACACGGTCATGCACCTTTACGCCTTTGGGAACTGTAATCTCTACTTGTTCACCAGCTCCCGCACTTGTTACTTCTTCATTATTTTGGCGTAGCATTTGCAAAGTCAACTGTGTTCTGCCACCGACTGTTATCCAAAACTCTAATTCATCGCCAATATTAATTTTGTTATCCAACTTAAGCACGGCACTATTATTTTTATAATCTAAGCTTATTACACGACCAATTTGCACCCCTCTATTGTTTGGGCGACGATCACTCATCATTTCTTTTCCAGGATTACCTTCCAAAAAACCCGTTGTAAAATCTCTATTAAAAATCTGTTTAATATTTAAATGATCTTGCTGTGGCACATGGTAATTACCTGCCAAATAACTATCAATTGCTCTACGATAAATATCCACGACAACTGCTACAT
>DVNI01000043.1 GCA_018714505.1 Candidatus Avacidaminococcus intestinavium | reverse complement strand
AGCGCGTTTCCGACCATTCCAAAAATATAAGCCAGATTGTTTTGGGAATTTTTTAAAATTAATTAAAAAAGTTGTTGACAAACAGATTTTACTGCTGTATAATTAATTTCGTTGTTGAGAGATGCGGAAATAGCTCAGTGGTAGAGCACCTCCTTGCCAAGGAGGGGGTCGCGAGTTCGAATCTCGTTTTCCGTTCCAAATGGAATTAAGCTTCTCTATCTAATCAACATAGAGAAGCTCTTTTTGTTGTTTAGATAGTGATGATATCTTGTCAAAGGAATAACTTTGTGATATGATACTATGAGCAGTTTTCTAAGTTTTCTTAATTTAAATATGAATAACCAAGTTGCTTTGTTATAGCAAGTTGTACAAGTGACGTACTATTAAGGAGGATTTTTAATGAACGTATCTGTAGACAGGGTAGTAAATGAAGTTACGATTAAAATTGAATTGCCAGCAGCAGAGGTTAATAAAGGATTTAACAAGGCAGTACAAAAAATTGCTGGACAAGTAAACATTCCGGGTTTCCGTAAAGGTAAAGCTCCACGCAAGATTTTGGAACGTCATGTAGGTATCGAGGCAATTAAGCAAGAAGCGTTTGAAATAGTTGCTAATGAATGTTATCGGAAAGCACTGGATGACGAAAAATTGATTCCAGTAGGCAACCCTTCTGTAGAAGAATCTAAATTCGAAGAAAATGAAGATATGCAAGTAGTTCTAAAAGTAGTTGTTAAGCCAGAACCTAAGCTTGGTGAATATAAAGGATTAACAGTTGAGAAAAAAGAAGCGCAAGTAACAGATGAAGAAGTCGATGCAGCAGTAGAAGAATTACGGAAACGTGGCGCTAAAATGGTAGCTGTACCAGATGCTGTAATTGTTAGTGGTGACTTTGCTATTATCGACTTTGCAGGAACTGTCGATGGCGAACCGTTCAGTGGTGGTGAAGGAAAAGGCTATCCATTAGAAGTTGGTTCTGGTAGTTTTATTCCTGGTTTTGAAGAGCAACTCATTGGTTTAAAAGCAGGAGATTCTACTGACGTTAATGTAACTTTCCCAGAAGAATATTTTGTAAAAGAACTAGCTGGCAAAGAAGCTATTTTTAAAGTAAATGTTCAAGATGTTAAACGTAATGAATTGCCTGAGCTAAATGACGAATTTGTAGCAGCAAATAGTGATTTTGCTACTGTAGAAGAATTAAAGGCTGATTATAAAGAAAAGATGCAGAAATATGCAGAAAACAAAGCACAAAGTGATTATGAACGTTCTGTTATTCAAGCAGCGGTTAATAATGCAGAGCTAGAAGTACCAGAGATTATGGTGGAAGATCGTATTGATCAAATGATTGAAGAGCTTAAGCTAAATCTTGAAAGTCGTAAAATGAATCTTGAGGGTTATCTTAAATACACGGGCATGGAAATGGATAAACTTAGAGAAACTTATCAAGCAACAGCACTTGAAAACGTGAAGACTGATTTAGTGCTTGATGCTATAGCAAAAGCGGAAGATGTACAGGTTAACATGGAAGATGTGGATGCTGAATTAGCGACCATTGCAAATCAAAACAATGCTAAAGTAGAAGAAGTAAAGCAAATTATCGCTTCTAACGGTAACATGGGCTTGCTACTTGCTAATATATTACGCCGCAAGGCTGCTAGAATCGTACTAGATAGCGTAGTACAATAAAAGGTCTTTTCTTGAATAAATAAGGATGTGAAAAAAATGAATTTTGTACCAGTTGTGGTTGAACAATCGAGCAGAGGTGAACGTTCATATGATATCTATTCACGTCTTTTAAAAGATCGTATTATCTTTGTGACGGGGCCAATAGACGATAATATGGCGAACTTAATTATCGCGCAGTTATTGTTTTTAGAAGCTGAAGATCCAGATCAAGACATTCATTTGTATATTAATAGTCCTGGCGGTAGTGTGAGCGCTGGCCTTGCTATTTACGATACGATGCAATATGTCAAACCTGCTATAAGTACAATTTGTATGGGTATGGCAGCTAGTATGGCTTCAGTGCTTTTAGCTGCGGGAGCTAAAGGAAAACGTTTTGTCTTGCCATATGCTCGCGTGATGATTCATCAACCTTTGGGCGGTGCTCAAGGGCAAGCTACTGAAATAGAAATTCAGGCTAGAGAAATTTTGCGCATTCGTGAAATCATGAATGATATTATGGCTCAGCATACTGGGCAATCGAGAGAAAAAATACAAGTAGATACAGAGCGCGATTATTATCTTACAGCTGAAGAAGCCAAAGAATATGGCTTGGTCGATGAAATTTTGACGCGTGAGGCGGTCAAACAAGAAGCGTAAGATAAAATACAGTGCGCGAGGAGTAAGAATATGAATTTTGGCGATGGGAACGATAACAGCTACACCTGTTCTTTTTGTGGTAAAAAACAAGGGCAAGTGCGTAAGCTTGTTGCGGGTCACAACGTCTTTATCTGTGATGAATGTATTGAAGTTTGCAACGAAATGTTAGCAGAAGAATTCAGTGCACAAACAGAAACTTTAAGTGGTGAGTTGCCTAAGCCACAAGAGATAAAGAATGTGCTTGATCAGTATGTAATCGGTCAGGAAGACGCTAAAAAGTCACTTGCTGTAGCTGTTTATAATCATTACAAAAGAATTAATTATGAAATGCAGCATAAAGATGGTGAGGTTGAGCTGCAAAAATCCAATATTTTGATGTTGGGACCAACTGGTAGCGGCAAGACGTTACTTGCACAAACGTTGGCAAAAATCCTAGATGTTCCTTTTGCTATCGCAGATGCTACCGCTTTAACGGAAGCTGGTTATGTTGGTGAAGATGTTGAAAACATTTTACTACGATTGATTCAAAATGCAGATTTTGATATTGAGCGGGCTGAACGGGGCATTATTTATATCGATGAAATTGATAAGATTTCGCGTAAATCGGAAAACCCATCAATTACTCGCGATGTTTCAGGTGAGGGTGTACAGCAAGCTTTGTTAAAAATACTCGAAGGTACAGTAGCGAGTGTACCGCCGCAAGGTGGACGCAAGCATCCACATCAAGAGTTTATTCAGATTGACACTACTAATATCTTGTTTATTTGTGGTGGAGCTTTTGCGGGATTAGAAGGCATAATTTCAGCTCGCATTGGTAAGAAAAATCTGGGATTTGGTGCAGAGATCAAAACGAAGCAGGAACAAAAAACAGCATCGTTGTTGCCGAAAGTATTACCGGAAGACTTAATGAAATATGGTTTGATTCCGGAGTTTGCTGGTCGGTTGCCGGTTGTTGTTACTTTAGATGCTTTAGATGAAGCGGCACTTATTCGTATTTTAAAAGAGCCTAAAAATGCTTTAATTAAACAATATGAACATTTTTTGGCTATGGATAATGTAAAGTTAGTTTTTGAAGAAGCGGCTTTGGTTGCTATTGCTGAAGAAGCAATGAAACGTAATGCGGGAGCACGTGGATTGCGAGCCATTATTGAAAGTGTTATGCGCGACGTAATGTATGATGTGCCTTCGCGTGAAGATGTTAAAGAATGTATTGTAACAGAGAATGTTATTAGGGAGCATAGCGCTCCTGAATTGGTGTTGAAACCGGCAAAAGAGAATTCAGCATCATAAACACACGGGGAAAGTGACATGTGCACTTTCCCTTTGTTTTTGTTTGACTATTTGACTATTTGTGATAAAATTAAATTAAAATACAATATAATGAATAGTAATTATTTAGATAGTAAAGATGTTGAGTTTGAAGGAGGGATAAAGATGACGGAAGAGAAAATGGTTTTACCGCTATTACCGCTTAGAGGAATGTTGGTATTTCCTGGTATGATTATAAATCTTGATGTGGGTAGAGAACGCTCAATCAAGTCTGTTGATACGGCGATGGGACAAAATCGTAAAATACTATTAGTTGCTCAGCGAGAAGCAGCTGTTTTAGAGCCAGATAGTAATGACTTATACTCGTATGGTGTTGTGGCCGAGATTAAGCAATTATTAAAATTGCCGAATGGCGCATTACGTATTTTAGTAGAAGGCACATCAAGAGCACGTATTGAAAAGATTTATGAAGAGAATGATGCTTTTTTTGAGGCGGAGTATGTTGAAGTTGAGAGCATTGTTGAAGCTGATAATGAGATTGAAGCTCTTAAAAGAATGTTAATCGAGACTTTTGAGCAGTGGATTTTAACGAGCAAAAAAATCAATAGTGAGGTTTTGTTAACATTTAAAGATCAACCGAATCCTAGTAAGATTGCTGATATGGTGGCAGGCTATTTAACGATAGAACTTGATGAAAAAGAAAGTGTTTTAGAAGCTATTGATGTTAAAGCACGGATGAATTTGTTATATGGTTATCTGTGTAAAGAACTAGAGATCGCTAATATTGAAAAGAATATTACGACACAAGTGCGTAAACAAATAGAACAAAATCAGAGAGAATATTATCTGCGTGAGCAGATGAAAGCAATTAATAAAGAGCTTGGCGAAGGTGATGACAGGCAGTCAGAAGTTGATGAGTACAAAAGCAAGATGGCTGAACTTGATTTGCCGCAAGATGTAGTAGAAAAAATTAATAAAGAGCTGGATCGCTTGGCTAAAATGCCACCGATGATGGCTGAAAGCGCAGTAATTCGTAATTACTTAGATGTTTTGTTAAGTTTACCTTGGAATAAGTTTACAGAAGATAATTTTGATTTAAAATTAGCGAAGAAAATTTTGAATAAAGATCACTATGGTCTTGATAAGGTCAAAGAACGAATTTTAGAATACTTAGCTGTGAGAGCGCTCAAAAAGCAAATTAAGGGGCCTATTTTATGTTTGGTGGGGCCACCGGGCGTAGGTAAGACTTCATTAGCACGTTCTATTGCTAGCGCCATTAATCGTAAGTTCACTAGGATGTCTTTGGGTGGTGTACGTGACGAAGCAGAAATTCGTGGACATCGTCGGACTTATATTGGTGCAATGCCGGGACGTATTATTCATGGCATTCAGACTGCTGGTTGTTCGAATCCCGTCTTTCTATTAGATGAAGTCGATAAAATGAGTGCAGACTTTAGAGGTGACCCTGCTTCTGCTTTGCTTGAGGTATTAGATCCAGAACAAAATAATAGCTTTAGTGATCATTATATCGAGTTTCCTTTTGATTTATCTAATGTGTTTTGGATTGTGACGGCTAATACTCTAGATACAATCCCACTACCTTTATTAGATCGTATGGAAGTTATTCAATTAACGAGTTATACTGATGATGAAAAAATTAAGATTGCTGAATTACATTTGATTCCTAAAGAACGTGAAATGCATGGACTATCTGAAAGCACGATAACCTTTACTCGCGATGCTATTTACCATATTATTCGTGATTATACACGCGAATCTGGTGTACGTAATATGGAGCGCAAGATTGCCGATATTTGTCGTAAGGCAGCGCATCGTCACGTGACGGAAAAGATTAAATGCGTAAGAATTAATGCTAATAATCTTTATAAGTATTTAGGACCAGCGATCTTTATTGAAGATGATCTTACGGCAAGGGCTGAGGTGGGGATCTGTACCGGCCTTGCTTGGACGAGTGTTGGCGGCGAGGTATTAAAAGTTGAAGTGGCAGCAACCTTTGGTAAAGGTGGTTTGCAGTTAACTGGCCAGCTCGGTGATGTGATGAAAGAATCGGCGCAGGCAGGCTATACTTATATTCGCTCAAGGGCAAAAGAACTTGGGTTGTCAGAGAATTTTTATGAAACGAAAGATGTACATATTCATCTGCCAGAGGGGGGCATCCGGAAGGATGGACCTTCAGCGGGCATTACTATGGTTACCGCAGTCGTTTCTGCTTTGACGGGTCGTAAGGTGCGAGCTGGTGTAGCCATGACGGGTGAGATAACCTTGTCAGGCAGAGTGTTACCAGTTGGCGGCATTAAAGAGAAAATGCTAGCAGCTAATCGTTATCGAATTAAAGAAGTAATTTTACCTAAACTCAACCTCAAAGATTTGGAAGAATTGCCTAAGAATGTGCGCAATGCTATCAAGTTTATTCCTGTTGAACATATGGATGAAGTATTAAAATTAGCCTTGGAGGATTGAAATGCTAACCAGTCAATGGGATTTAATTAAAGCTAAATATATAGCGTCCGCAGTAAAACCTGAGCAGTATCCGTCACCAGCGATGGAAGAAATTGCTTTTATTGGTCGCTCTAATGTAGGTAAGTCGTCCTTAATTAATTCGTTAACGCGATATAATGGTTTAGCGCGGGTGAGTGGTTCACCGGGTAAAACGCAAACGATTAATTTTTATGAATTGGACGCAAAAAAAAATATTGAGCCAGAACCAGTGCGGCACAAATTTTATTTAGTGGATTTACCTGGTTATGGTTTTGCGAGAACCTCAAAAGACAATAAGGAAAGATGGTCAGGGTTTATTAATCGTTATTTAAGTAGCTCAGAGCAGCTAAGGCTGGTCTGTCAGTTAATTGATATACGACATAAACCGCTGGAAAGTGATCTTGAATGCTATCATTGGCTATTAGGTTGCGGCTTGCCAGTGCAGATTATTTTAACTAAGTCTGATAAGATATCTAAAAATGCAGCAGCAGCACAAGTTGCTGTTTTTAAACAAGCTTTGGGTTTAGATGATAGTAGAATTATGACTTATACTTCTAGCCAACATACAAGAAGAAAAGAATTAATTACTAGAATTATGACGGCTTTAACCGTTGAAGAGTAATTTGCGAAGGGCAAACTTATCGTAACTTTTATAGCTATGGTAAGTTTGTTTTTTTATTTGCTTGACTTGTTAATTGTTAAGAGCTATAATGAACTCAATTAAATAATGATATAGGAGCTCTATGGAGCTTGAAGAAGTTGGTTAAAATCCAACGCGGTCCCGCCACTGTAAGGGCAGTAATGTCTAAGCCAGAAAATTCACCTATATCGGAAGTACTGCTAGAACCTGCGAGAGACAGGGGAGCGTCGTTTTGTTTTCTATAATATAGAATAACAAGGGTCGTTATTTACACCGTCTTTCGCCAGAAAGACGGTTTTTTTGTTTGCCATTCTCAAATTTTCCTTCCCTCCTTTGTAGGTGTTTGAGGGTCACCTACTTTTTACGAATAATCAAATGATGAGCAAACTGTGCGAAACCTAGCAGAAACACAAAGAGAAAAAGAGCGGCTTGGACACCTGCTCTTTTTCTCTTTGTGTTTCTGCCCTTGACAGTTATTAAGAGTGTTGTTATTATGTATTGTGTAAATAGAAAAGAGCAATGGCAATGACTAGAAGTAGTAAAGATTAGCATTCACTAGAGAGGATATGCTAGGCTGGAACATATCTGAATGAGCGGTTTTGAAGTCGTCTAGGAGCCGGTAGGCTGAAGTAAGTAGGTCTATCCGTACTTTGTGCGTTAAACAAATGAGTGGTCCGAGTAATCGGAAATTTGGGTGGTACCGCGGAAAATTTTTCGTCCTATGTTTTTAGCATAGGGCTTTTATTTTTAAGGAGGAACGGTTAATGTCAGAAGAGCATAATATTTCCAAAGTGTATGAACCGGGTAAAGTTGAGAAAAAATGGTATGAATATTGGGAAAGTAATGGTTATTTTCATGCTGAAGTTGAAGAAGATAAAGAGCCTTTTAGTATTGTAATTCCTCCACCGAATATTACGGGACAATTACATATGGGCCATGCACTAGATAATACTTTGCAAGATATTTTGATTAGATGGCATCGCATGATGGGACATAATACTTTATGGATGCCTGGTTATGACCATGCAGGTTTAGCTACGCAGATTAAGGTTGAGGAAGTTTTAAAAAAAGAAGAGGGTAAAACTCGCTATGATATTGGTCGTGAAGAATTCTTAAAACGGGTTTGGAAGTGGAAAGACCAGTATGGGGATCGTATAATTAATCAATTGAAGTGTTTGGGTGTTTCATGTGATTGGGAACGTAAACGCTTTACGATGGACGAAGGCTGTTCACAGGCAGTTCGTGAGGTCTTTGTTTCATTATTTGAACAAGGGCTTATTTATCAAGGTAATAGGATTACCAATTGGTGCGTTAATTGTCATACTGCTTTGTCGGATATCGAGGTTGAACACGAAGATGAAGCAGGACATTTATGGCATATTCGTTATCCTGTGGTAGAAGAAGAAGGCACGTTTTTAACTATTGCGACTACACGGCCGGAAACAATGCTTGGTGATACAGCAGTTGCTGTTAATCCCGAAGATCCACGCTATGGTCATTTAGTTGGTAAACATTTAAAATTACCGCTAACAGAGCGTGTGATTCCGATTATTGCCGATACCTATGTTGATTTGGAATTTGGGACAGGTGCTGTAAAAATTACGCCAGCACATGACCCTAATGACTTTGAGATGGGGGCGCGTCATCAATTGCCTAGTATTGTAGTAATTGGCATGGATGGCTATATGACGGCTGAAGCGGGTAAATTTGCTGGACAAGAACGATATGAATGTCGCAAAAACTTAGTACAAGAATTAACGGATATGGGTTATTTAGTTAAGGTGGAAGAGCATGCACATGCGGTTGGTCATTGCCAACGTTGTCGCGCTGTGGTCGAGCCGCTGGTGTCGAAGCAATGGTTTGTCAAAATGGAGCCTTTGGTAAAAGCAGCTGTCGAGTGTGTAGAAGATGGTCGCACGCAATTTGTGCCAGAACGTTTTACTAAAACATACACTAATTGGATGGATAATATACGTGATTGGTGTATTTCTAGGCAAATTTGGTGGGGGCACCGAATTCCTGTTTGGTATTGCGACGAATGCGGTAGTGTAATGGCATCGCGAACAGACCTGATAGAATGTAGCCATTGTCATAGTAAAAATATTCACCAAGATGAAGATGCACTTGATACTTGGTTTAGTTCGGCTTTATGGCCATTCTCTACAATGGGATGGCCAAATAAAACGCCTCTTTTAAAACAATTTTACCCGACCAGTGTTTTAGTAACTGGTTATGATATTATTTTCTTCTGGGTAGCAAGAATGTTAGTTATGGGTATGAAATTTATGCATGAAATACCGTTTGAAAAAGTCTTTATTCATGGTTTGGTCCGTGATAGCCAAGGACGCAAGATGAGTAAATCTTTAGGCAATGGTATTGACCCCTTGGAAGTTATTGAAAAGTATGGTGCTGATACTTTGCGCTTTATGTTAATTACTGGAAATACACCGGGTAATGATATGCGCTTTTATTGGGAACGTGTCGAAGCTACACGTAATTTTGCTAATAAAATTTGGAATGCTTCGCGTTTCGTGTTGATGAATATGGAAGGTTATGAGGCAGAGGCTGCTAAAGCGCCGTATACTTTGGCTGATAGATGGATTTTATCACGGCTGCAATCTACGGCAAAAGATGTTACTCGTCTTTTGCATAATTTTGAACTAGGTGAAGCAGGTCGTTTGATTTATGAATTTATTTGGAATGAATTCTGTGATTGGTATATTGAACTTGCGAAACCGCGTTTGTATAATAAAGAACAACCAGAAGAGCGTGCAACTGCGCAAGCTGTAATCTGTGAAGTCTTAGAAGCTGCGATGAAATTACTACATCCTTATATGCCATTTATTACAGAAGAAATTTGGCAATGTTTACCTCATAAAGGTGAAAGTAGTAGTATCATGGTGGCAGCGTGGCCGCAAGCTAAAGAAACATTAGTTGATCAAGCTGCGGAAGATGCGATGGAAGTAATTATGGAAACGATTAAAGCTATCCGTAATATGCGGGCAGAAGTTAATGTCGCTCCTGGTAAAAAAGTCGAAGCACATTTATTTGTTGTAGCTGAGCAGAAAAGTGTTGTTTGGGATAATCAAAACTACATTAAATTGATGGCAGGCGTAGAAACCTTGGTGATTGCAGAAATGGCTGCTGCTAGACCAGAGAATGCATTGGCTTATGTAGCTAAGGGTGTCGAGGTCTTTTTACCAATGAAGGGTCTTATTGATGTGGTGAAAGAAACACAAAAGCTTAATAAAGAATTAGATAATTTGCGTAAGGAAATTAGTAGAATCGAAGGCAAGCTTAGCAATAGTGGATTTTTAAGTAAAGCGCCTGCGGCAGTGGTGACTAAAGAAAAAAATAAAGCCAGTGAATTAGAAAGCAAAATACAGTCAATCACGGACAGACTAACGGAATTGCAAAAATTAGGTTGATCTTAATGCGAGGTGCGCGATGAAGTATGAAGCAGCGATTCAATATTTGGAAAATCTAGGTAAATTTGGTATTCGTTTAGGTATGGAAAGAATTGAAGCACTACTAAAAGAACTGGGGAATCCTGAACAACAAGTTAAGTTTGTGCATGTAACGGGGACCAATGGTAAAGGCTCAGTCAGCAGTATGATTGCTGATATTCTTTTGGCGTCAGGAGTAAAGACGGGTAAGTTTATTTCTCCACATTTGGTGCGTTATAATGAACGTATTGAATTAAATGGACAGCCTATTAGTGATGAGGAATTTGCTGCTATTATTACTAGCGTTAAAGTAGCAGCAGAATGTATTACGCAAAAAGGTGTTGACCAACCTACACAGTTTGAAATTTTAACGGCAGCGGCCTTTTTGTGTTTTGCGCAAAATCGACTTGACTACGCTATCGTCGAAGTTGGGTTAGGCGGATTATGGGATTCAACTAACGTGATGCTTCCTGTTGTCGCTGTAATTACGAATGTGTCATTAGACCATACTGATCGAATTGGCAAAACTATCGAAGAAATTGCGATGCAAAAAGCGGGTATAATTAAAGAAGGAGTGCCAGTTGTAACCGCGGCGACGGAAAATGCTTTAGGACCCATCAAAGCCATGTCATTATTTAAACAGGCACCGCTTTATATTTATGGTAATGCTTTTACAACGCAGCTAGTTAGTAGCAATATAAAAAAGCAACTATTTACCTTAAGTGCTGGTGATTATCATTCTAATTATGAAATCAAATTATTAGGAGCACATCAGCTGATTAATGCTGCAGTAGCGATTGTGGCAGCTAAATTAGTCTCTAAACAAGATGCGCGTATTACGGAAGAGGCTTTGCACCAAGGTGTAAGTGTTACTAGATGGCCAGGTCGTTTAGAAGTAGTTAAAGAAAAGCCAGACTTAATTTTGGATGGGGCGCATAATCCTGCTGGAGCTAAAGCATTACGTGCAGCTCTTGATCAATATTATAGTGGCAAAGTAATTTGCTTTATTTTTGGGATGATGGGTGACAAAGACACAGCAAGTGTTGAAAATATTCTTTTTCAACCGGGTGATAAAGTCATTGCGGTAAAAGCAGATGGTGGTGACCGTGCAGCAGAGGCGACTACTCTAGCTAGAGAAATTGGTGAAACCACTTTGACTGAAACAAATTTGCCAGCAGCCTATGCGAAGGCGCTGTCCTTAGTGCCCGTTGATGGAGTGATTTGTGTCTGCGGTTCTCTTTATTTAGTAGGTAATTTTAAAAAGCAGGTTCTTAATGAATGAATGCAGGCGAGTAAAAGGTTGAAGTTCAACCTTAGCAAATTAGACCTGTGCATAGAAGGAAGACAACCTTGAAGAACGCGATAACTGATTTACTAAAAATGAATAGTGAGGAAATAGTCTTTTGGTTATTGACCTTGGCGATTTTTGTGGTACCTTTATCGCAGGTGGTGAGCGGCGTACTTGTGCTTAGTGTAATAGGGGTGGCCCTTGTAAAGCGTGTACCGCCAGCTCCGCAGCAAAGTGCGGCAAGTACTGAGGTCACCAAAATTACTTTTTTGACAAAAGTATTACTACTGCTTAGTGCGGTTTCTTTAGTTTTTGCTCGAGATTTATTTGCGAGTTTTTATAATTATCTTTATGTCGTCGGCCAGTATGTTGCTTTTTTTATTTTAATTAATAGATATGTAACTGAGCGCAGCAAACTTATTATATTAATGAAAGTTTTTTTCCTAGCGGGACTATTAACTTCAATATATGGGTTATACCAGTATGCCAATGATTTAGCTTTGATTGATGCAGAGTGGGTTGATCAACAGGAATTCCCTGAATTAAAGCAAAGAGTTTTTGCTACATTGGGCAATCCCAATATCTTAGGAAGTTTTCTTGTTATGCTGTCTAGTTATTGTTTGGCGTTTATTTCTGTGTTGGGCAAAAATAAAATACGCTATGCACTAGGTCTGCTTACTTTTATAGCAGCTTGCTGCTTAGTACTTACCTTTTCACGTGGTAACTGGGTTAGTTTGTTTGGTGTGCTAGTATTTTTTATGTGCATATTTTATCGAAAAGCCCAGCTCATGTTAGCCGTAATTGCGATTATGATGGCCATTGGAGGGTGGGGACTTTTTTATGAACGCTTTCTTTCCATTTTTTCATCTGGCGATACTTCAGTTGCGTTACGCTTTGCTTATTTAGAGAGCGCCCTAGCAATTATTCGCGATAATCTGCTAGGAGTTGGTTGGTATGGTTTTATGAGTGTCTTCCACGAGTATGATTTTTATTTACAGAATCAAGCCGTGCCGATGTATCATAGCCATAATTTGTTTACTAATATTACAGCGGAGTTAGGTTTGCAAGGTCTAAGCGCCTTTTTGCTTTTGATAGGCTACTGCGTACGTAGCGCCTGGCGGCTTCAAAAATCAACAATTGATCCTTTTTATCAAGGTTTAGCACGGGGCTACCTCCTGATGATCTTAGGCGTTTTTATTAGTGGCTTTACCGACCATACGCTTTTTAATATTCAATTAGGTGTACTTTTTTGGATTTTCCATGCGCTTTTATTACAATGCCTAAAAAATACTGCGAATAGTGGTATAATAGACAATAGATAGAACAAAGAATGTTACTGCTAAAGCATTCTTTAATGAAATTTTACAAAAACTTCACAAGTTCACGGACATATCCTGATTTTGTGTAAAGTGTAAATAAAAGACTTGCAAGTTTACAGTTTAACTGCTAGTATGATAGAGTGTTATGTGTACTTTTTATGTTTTTATTAATAAAGTTGGTACACAAAATTTAACTAAAAATTAACCTTCTAAAGAAACAAAAAATAGCTTGGACCAACATCATTCCTGGCAGTTTATCGTAAATAAATTCAATGTTTATGGTAAAAAAAGAAGGACTTTCTTTATTTTTGTAGAAATAAGTAGAATGCAAGATAGTAATGAAGTTGGAAGTTAAAGTCTGGTTGCAGACGATATATCGGAATGTTAGCAATGAGATCAAGTGGCAGGGAGAATGCCTTTCATTTGTAGATTAGGATCTCGTTGATAGTGGTTTGCATTGCGTATTTACCGGTACGGAAATCTGTGAGCCGGCACTTGGCTATGTTTTGTTATTAATATTGATTTAATAAGTGAATTGATAAGAATGAGCAAAACTCTCGGGTGTCTTTTTTTATGGGTAAAATCTTATTCTTAACTAAGATGATAGGTCCAGAAGTATTGTTCTTGGTTAAAAATAAGTTGTTTTTTACTAGCAAGGCTAATCCTTGCGGGCGTAAGCCAGATTCACAAATTTAAGGAGGAAGGTAAACATGATTGACATCAAATCCCGTGTGCGCTGTGAGGCCGCCCAAGCTAAAATCACTACTGCTGAGGCTGCAGCTGCGCTAATCAAAAATGGTATGAACCTTGGGGTAAGCGGATTTACACCATCCGGCTATCCTAAAGCTGTACCACTTGCTTTGGCAGAGAGGGCTAAAACTGATCCGCTAAAAGTTAACATATGGACAGGTGCTTCTGTTGGACCAGAAATTGATTCGGTTCTAACTGAAGCTGGTGTGATGGACAGAAGATTGCCTTATCAGACTAATAATGATTTACGTAAAGCTATTAACAATGGATCTGTTCAATATACAGATATGCATTTGAGCCATGTTGCTCAAATGGCTCGCTATGGTTATATGTATGGCGGCGGCAATGTTGATATTGCTATTATTGAAGCTTGTGCTATTAGTGACATTGGCGATGGAAAAGTAGGTATTGTTCCTACGACTTCCATGGGTAACTCCTCAACTTGGGTACAATGTGCAAAACAAGTTATCGTAGAAGTAAACGTTACTCAACCGGAAGCATTAGAAGGAATGCATGATTCATATGTTCCTCTAGATCCTCCGCATCGTCTACCAATTCCACTTGTTAAACCAGAAGATCGTATTGGTACACCATATATTCCTTGCGAACTATCAAAACTAGTTGCAGTTGTTCCTTGCGATATTACTGATAAAGTTCGTCCTTTGGGCGATATAGATGAAGATTCTAGAAAAATGGGTGAAAACCTTGTTGCATTCTTCAAAGATGAAGTTGCTGCTGGTCGTATGCCAGAAAACTTGTTGCCGTTGCAATCAGGTGTTGGCTCTGTTGCTAATGCTTTGATTAATGGCCTTGTTGAATCTGATTTTAAAGATCTTTCAGTTTACACTGAAGTTATCCAAGACGGTATGTTTGACCTAATCGATGCAGGTAAACTACATATTTGCTCTGGTACCTCTTTGACTCCGTCACCAGAATGTTTGAAACGTTTCTACGATAATGTTGAAACTTACAAAAAATATATTGTTTTACGTCCACAAGAAATCTCCAACAATCCAGAACTAGCTAGACGTTTAGGCGTTATCGCTATGAACACTGCTATTGAAGTAGATATCTATGGTAACATTAACTCCACTCATATCTGTGGAACAAAATTGATGAATGGTATCGGTGGTTCTGGCGACTATGCTCGTAATGGATCATTGACAGTATTCTTCACAACATCTTTAGCTAAGGGCGGCGCTATTTCTTCCGTTGTTCCTTTCTGCTCTCACATTGACCATACAGAACATGACGTTGACGTTATTGTTTCTGAACGTGGTGTAGCAGACCTTCGTGGTTTAACACCAAAAGAAAGAGCTGTTGTAATTATTGATAAAATAGCTAATCCTAAATACCAACCGTTACTTAGAGATTATTTTGAAAGAGCATGTAAAGAGTGCAACAATAGCCAAACGCCACATATTCTTTCAGAAGCATTCTCCTTCCATGAACGCTTTGGTAAAACAGGAACTATGGAAAAATAAGCAGTTTACTGCTATGAAGTGCGGTGATGATTTCGCGCAGCTAGTCTGCTAAGAAGTCATCAACCGACTTCAGTTTTACTTCTTTACGCAGAGACAGCCTAAAGGCTTCTCATAGATTTCGCCGGAAGGCGGCAAAACTCTCACTCAGATTATAGTTAGTCCAAACTATGATTAGAGAAAGTTAAAATTTAAGGAGGATTTGAGAATGGCAAATGAAACACTTAAGGCCGGGTTTGAAGCTTACACCGCAGGTGTAGAAGCAAAGTTAGAAAAAAACCCAGAACGTGGAAACCTTGAGCCAAATAGGCTCTATACCCCTCTTGATGTAGAAGGGTTTGATTATGAAAGAGATCTCGGATTCCCGGGACAATATCCGTACACTCGTGGTGTTCAACCTACTATGTACCGTGGTCGTTTCTGGACTATGCGTATGTATGCAGGATTCTCTACTGCTGAAGAATCAAACAAACGTTATCGTTACTTGTTAGCAAACGGTGGTAGCGGACTTTCTTGCGCATTTGACCTTCCAACACAAATCGGTTACGATTCAACAGATCCGATGGCTGAAGGTGAAGTTGGTAAAGTTGGTGTTGCTATCGACTCTCTAGCTGATATGGAAATCTTGTTTGATCAAATTGATCTATCCAAAGTTTCTACTTCAATGACAATCAATGCTCCTGCATCGGTACTACTTTGCATGTACATTGCGGTTGCTGAAAAACAAGGCGTTTCAGCAGATAAATTGCGTGGTACTATTCAAAATGATATTTTGAAAGAATATGCTGCTCGTGGAACTTATATTTTCCCTCCAGCACCTTCCATGCGTCTTATCACTAATATTTTCGAATATTGCTCTAAAAACGTTCCTTTGTGGAATACCATTTCTATCTCTGGTTACCACATTCGTGAAGCTGGATCTACTGCTTCTCAAGAAATTGCATTCACTATCGCTGATGGTATTGCATATGTAGAAGCTGCTATTAAAGCTGGTATGGACGTAGATGCTTTCGCAGGTCGTTTGTCCTTCTTCTGGAATGCTCATAACAACGTACTTGAAGAAGTTGCTAAATTCCGTGCTTCCCGTCGTATCTGGGCTAAAGTTATGAAAGAAAGATTCCATGCTAAAAAAGACAAATCCATGAAACTTCGTTTCCATACTCAGACTGCTGGTTCTATGCTTACAGCTCAACAGCCTAACAACAACATCATTCGTGTTGCTTTACAGACTGCAGCTGCTGTTATGGGTGGTACTCAGTCCCTTCATACTAACTCCCGTGATGAAGCTCTTGCTCTTCCAACTCAGGAATCTGTTACAATTGCTCTTCGTACACAACAAATCGTTGCTTACGAAAGTG
>DVNI01000042.1 GCA_018714505.1 Candidatus Avacidaminococcus intestinavium | reverse complement strand
TGTAATAAATAATTACTTCGTTAGGATTTTCGGCAGCAAAAATCTTTTTTGCTTTTCCTTCATACAACATAATTGACATAAATAAGATCCTTCTTTCTCTGCAGTTCTAATTATTTTACTTTCAAGCTATCAATTTATCTGCGTACTAAGTTTAGCGTATCATTAATTTAGTGTCAATATTTTTCCCGAACATTTTTTTATTTTTATTTTAATTTTAAAGTATTTTTATAACTTTAACCGAACTTTAACCTTGTATTTTTCTTTTATCGTTTTCATTTATTGCTTATATAATTTACCTTTCATCTACCTTAAAAACCTAAAAAAGGAATGGTTACGTCATATTTTCGTAACCATTCCTTTTGGTAGAGCAAACTAGAATCATCACAACTTTCTTGTAGTTACTCTAGCTAACCCTTTTATTTATAAAGTTAAATCTTAGCATTCAATTAATTCATATTCACGTGAACCCATCCCTATTTTTTCGGCATAGGCCAAAGCTTTAGTGCCATCTACATAATTATGTAAATGCAAAAATTTATCTTGACCGGCGGGCAAACTTTCCTTTAATGCCGAATTGGCAATTCCTTCTGCTGCCTTCACTAAATCAAAAGCCGCTTGATCAATAGCCACTGGATCTAATGAGGCTAGAAAGCCAATGTCAGCAACAATAGGCGCATCACTCCATGGTACACAATCACATAATGGTGTTACATCAACTAATAAAGTAAGATAACCAACTTTTTCTTTTTTATTAGCAACCGCACCGTAAGCATATTCTACCATTCGCTCTAAAAATGGTTCTATCTCTGTAGCCCAATCAATTTGAATTGTTTTCTTTGGGCAAACTGTCAAGCACTCACCACAGCCAATACATAGTTTTTCATCAATATGGGCCTTATGAGTTTCATCAAAACTAATTGCATGTTGCGGACAAACACTTAAACAAGCACCACAACTAACACATCCTTCTTGCTTTACCTTGAAGCACAAATCATGTTGCGCCTTTTTACCAATTGCTGGTGCACACCCCATAGCCAAGTTTTTGATTGCTCCACCAAACCCAGCCATTTCATGCCCTTTAAAATGTGAAACTACAATCATGCTACCTGCATCTATAATATCACCAGCAATGGCAACTTGCTTGAAGCGCTCTAAATTAACATCGACATAGCGATAATTATTACCATGCAACCCATCAGCTACTACAAAAGGAGCTCCTGTTACCTCACTGCCAAACCCATGTTTAAGCACAGTTTGTAAGTGCTTAACCGCATCATGGCGACTCCCAGAGTACAAGGTATTAGTATCCGTCAAAAACGGTTGTGCTCCGGCTTGCCTAATACGTTCTACAACTTCTCGTACTAAAGTGGGCTGCACATAGGCATCGTTACCATCTTCACCAACATGTAATTTAACTGCTGTTAATTCATTAAGTTCTAAAAAATCTGCAAAACCAGCTAAATCAAAAAGTCTTCTAATCTTAGCTGCTTTATTCGTTTTTGCACTCTTACTCCGTAAATAAGAAATATATACCTTACTTTTTTTAGACATAAAAAAACACCCTCCTCATGCTTTATACTTATATATATTCGCACAAAAAGAGTATTCCCCTGCATTAAATAAGATTTCCGAGGTTTAAATCTTCTAAATAAATAACGGGCTTTCCTAGTTCTCTATCTTTTACAAATTTCCCGTGACAATCACTACCACCTGTTATTAATAAATTATGTTTTAAACAATATTCCTTTAACCAGTTAGCATCGTCTATGCTATGTCGAGAATGAAAACACTCAAAACCATCAAAAGCTTCTTTACTCATTTCAGACATAGTTTTACTAAGCCCAGGTCCATGAATTTCGCTTGCTGGATGCGCTAAAACCGCTACGCCTCCAGCTGCTTTAATTAGTGCGATAACTTCGTGTACAGGTGGAAATACTGGAAAAGACAAAGAGTTTTCTTTAATAAAGATACGTGTAAAAAAATCTCTTACATCTGTACAAAGTCCCTTATCAAACAAATAATTCAGCGCCTTCCAGCCACCACGACGACGGTTATTAACATAACAAGCATACTCTGCCAAACTCACTGACCAGCCCTGCTCTGCCAAAATTTGGATACTCTCTTCATCTTTGCGTTCTAATAAACCTTCATTATGATGCAAAAGTTCTTGTAAGTTTTTGTTTTCCAACTCAATACCGTAGCCTAGAACATGAAACATTTTATGATTATGATTAGCTGATATTTCTACACCACGCACAAACTTTAAGCCTGCCTCTTTGGCTAGTATTTCTGTTGCTATAACATTGTTAGTTGTTTCGTGATCAGTTACCGCAATTAAATCTAGCCCGACCTTAAGAGCATTCTTTACTACTTCCTCAGGTAGCCAAGTACCATCAGATGCAGTCGTATGTAAATGTAAATCACATCTTATTTTTTTCAAATTAACCTCCTAATTATCCCGCGCATAACTCCATGCTATAAAATTAGCCAAAGCGTCTTCTTCCGGTGTTGACGGATAAGGATTATCAAGCTTATCAACAAAAGATAAGCGATCAGAAAAATAATACGCTTTACCGCCGAAATAGCCCAAAGCAAAAGGTACAGCTGTAAATTCTAGTAAGTTTCGTCCTAGAAAATCACTAGGTGTATCCATACCCATTAATGGTAATAATGTAGGCGCTAAATCAATTGAACTAGCAAAATCATCCTCACGCAAATTCTCAAAAGGCGTCAAGTTTTTAGCAATAAAAATCATTGGAATCGCTGCTATACTTTGAGTTTCTGCCTCATTAGTAACTAGTTCTTTGTACTCTCCACCAGAATGAGGATTATGGTCACTAGTTATAATGAATAAAGTTCTATCGTCCATTAAACCACGTCGTTCAATCTCTTTAAAGAAATATTCTAGCGTATAATTTACCCAATAAATACCACGCACCGTCACAAATTTATTATCACGTACAGTCTCCGGCATTTCTGCCCAACTCAACCCATAATAAGGATATGGTTGGTGCATATCCAACGTTTTCGTGATCATAAATAACTTATCATGACGACCTCGTTCCAACATTTTTAGAGTTTCCTCATACATAATATCATTATGAAACCCCCAACCACTAGCCCCCGTATAGCCCCGTTCCTCCAAATATTCACGTGCATAATATTCTTTCATACCAAACTGTGCAGGATATTGGCGAAATTCATTACTATAATAGCCACTTGATGCATTCATAAAAATTCCTCGCCAACCATATGCACTAACTTGTTTATAAAGTGAAGTCAAATTATCGGGCTCCCCTTTATCACGATCAAACAATAATCTTGACCGCAAAACACTATTAATGCCTTCTGTTGTTGGAATTGAAGATGAATAATACCGATTAAGATGTGGATAGTGTTCTAATAAATAATCTAAAAAAGGTGTTGCTTCAGCCGGTATTGCCGGATTATAAAAATGCATAAAATCTCGATGCACAGATTCCAGCATCAAAACAACAACCTTATCGTAAGCAGCTTTTGGCGGTGGCGCAAATTTTTTTTCAGCCTCAATTCCCATGGTTAGCAAAATTTCTTTATCTCGCACTGAAAGTTCACGATCCTCTAGCTTTGTTGCCTTTTTCGCTACGTCATCAGTATCAAATAAACCTTTTGCTACAAAATTGACATTTACCGGTACTGCTACAGCATTACGATAATTATGTCTAGTTGCCTCAATCTCTGCTTCTGACCACAATCCACCAAATTCTTGAATAGAAAAACGTACTACGGTGGAAAGTGATAAATAAGAAAAATTAAGTACTAATGTAAATAAAGCTAAACAAAAGAGTGACCAAGCAAAATTCGGCTTTTTCTTAGTTGGTTTGCTCACTCTAAACAAAAGTACATAGCAAATAACTATAAATAACAAACCTAAAATAAAATATAGACCTGAGGTTTCTAAAACTCCTTTAATCGAATAATAATTTAAATTTCTAAAAAGAACGCTTTCAATATGCATTGAAGTTGTCCAAAAATAAATACCATCAAAAAGCATAATCAAACAGGTGCCGAAATAAACCAAGAAATAAATTGCTTTCATCAACTTTCCCGGCCACTTATGGTAACACATTGCTGACAGTAAAACAAAGAAAATATTATTATTCAAACCTGCTAATACAGCAAGGACAGTTAGAACTCCCCAATCAAGCTTTAAATAGTTAACCATAAAAAAAGCAAAAGCAAGATAACCAATTCCCACAACAACAATAGGAAAATAACGTTTAACCCGATCTCTAATTCTTTTACGTACTTTATATAATAAAAAGCCGACACCAATTAATAATAAGTCACGCAAAAAAAAGTTTAACGCCGTAAACCAAAATTCTTCTATCGGAAAAGGTACTATAGCCTGATAAAACACATGAGATATAAATAACTCCAGTGCTAAACAGAAAACTATTAAAAAAAAGACCCCTATTTTTTTATACACCAATATTCCACCTTACGCTATAAACTGTACCGGTTCCGGCAATAAACTGATGCTTAACGGTGATGTTACCAAACTATCGCCATCTAGTTCCGCCGCAAAATTCTCCTCATTACAACGTATTTCTACGCTTTGTGCTTCTAAAATTTCTACAGATTTATCCGTAGCTAAAGAATCCGTCAACAGCAAACCTAAGTATCTAAGCAAATCAAGTTTATTCACACCATGAAATAAACAAACATGTAACTTCGCTGATGATAAAGAAGCACCATCAACTAAAGAAAACCAACCCGCATAATAGCGACTTTTAGCCACAATTACAGAGGCGGCATCACGCCAAATACCATCATTATTAATCATCACTTGAAATTTATATTGCCAATCTTGCCATAATAGCTCTCTTTTTACTAATTCTGTTCCCTCAATGACATAAGCAAACTTAGACAAATATTTCTTTTCAGTTTCTGTTACTTTGTCAATTACTAACGAGTCAATACCAATGCCTGCAACAGTCAAAAATACCCGATTATTAGCTTGTCCGAGCCACACTGGCGTAAGCATACCACGTTTGACCTTTTTCATCCATTCGTCAGGATCTGCTGGCAACATCAATTCCTTTGCCACTAGATTAACGGTTCCCACTGGATAAACACTCATGTACGGTAATTTACCATTTTCGACGAAAACTTCAGTAATAGCTCGCAAAGTTCCATCACCACCAGCAACAATCACCCACTCATAATGCTCATTACAAATTCTTTGAGCAATGGTTCTTACCTCTTCAAAAGAATAGATACTCACTTCTGTGAGTACCTGTACTCCTAGTAACTCGCGTAACTGATTTCTTATATCATTAACTCTGCTTGCCGTATCCACAAACAGTCGTCTTCCAGAATTAGGGTTAAACACCAACATTACTTTTTTAAATTTTTTTAATTCAACATGTTCACGATGCATTGTTTCCCACCTATAACACTTTCTTTATTCTGTCTAAAATATCCATTTCTTTCTGGCAGAATAATTCCAAAAAACCACAATAAAACTTGCGATAATCTTGGATATAAGAGTTGGCCAGAAAAAAATGCCTACAAACAAACCCATTAAAAGCAAATTAAAAACTAAGCCAATACTACTAACCAAAAAAACCAAAGATAATTCTTTTGTCTTACCATATCTCACGCCACTTGTAAAAACTGCGATATTCCCCAAAACATAGTGACATAAAGTTGCAAAAGCAAAAGCTACTGTTGTTGTAACTAAATAATGCAACCCCAAAAATTGATTAAGAAAATAAAAAGTTAGCCATTCTATCAATGCTGCAATAGCACCAATAATTAAATAAAGAAAAAACTTATTATTGAGAACCAATTTATTTAGCCTGCACAATTCCTTGAAAAGTAACATAAACCAATGTTTCTAATACCGCTTTTTCTTCTTGTGAAATCTCTTCCGCCTTCGACATTCTTTCAAAAACAGTTAAAGCTACTCTTTTCTTCTTTTTTGTTAATCCATGCTGACTTACTCCATGAGCTTTAACAGAACGCACTACAGCATCAAGTACCTCTAAAGTGTTTTGCTTACCTTCATTTTTTATATTTTCTGCTTTTTTAATTTTTTCGCGCAGATCATTTGCTATTCTTAAAAAATCTTGCTCTTCTAATTCTTTCGGTTCTTGTTTAGCACTTTCATCAATCATATGTAACCTCCACTTTAATGAACTATTTTAAGATGATTACTCTTGTACTATTATATTATAGAAATCCAAAAAGCGATAGCTATACCAAAAAACAAAGCCGAAGCATATTGCTTCGGCCCTTCTATTGATGCGCTTTTTCCTCATGCTTGCGCTAAAATTTCTTCTACATCAGGTAATGTTTTAATTTCATATTTTTTAGACCAGATAACTTTACCACTCTCATCCACTAAAACATTTGCCCTTTTTGAAGCTCCATATTCCGAGCTAAAAACACCATAAGCTTTTGTTACTTGTCCAAGTGGATAAAAATCTGCTAATATTTTTAATTCTGATAAGCATAATACTTTAGCCCAAGCAGCTTTACTTGGCTGCGGATCAACACTTATGCCTAAAGCAACAATATTCTTTTCTGCCAAACGTTGATAATTTCTTTCTAATAATCTCATTTGATCAGTACAAACGCCCGTCCACGCTAAAGGATGCCACGATAACAAGACCTTTTTACCACGTAACTCTTGCAAACTTACGGCCATACCATTTTGATCATATAAAGTAAATTCCGGTGCTTGTTCACCACTTTTAATAATATCTTCCATTTTTAAACCCCTCCTTATTTTTCACTTCTTTTACTATTCATTATACTAGTATTTTTAAAATTGTTCTAATTTTTGCCTATTTTTTTTACTTAAGTGAAGTAATAGATTATAATGTATAATATATTACTTAATTATAAGAAAGCCGGTGTCGTATGAAACTTGATCTAAAAACAGCCTTATTAGTTAGCTGCTTAGCAAGTACCGCCATTTTCACTCCAGCTCTTGCAGCTAAACCGCTTAGTACAAATTTACCTTTAACAAGCCAACATTATGAGCAAATCCAAAAATTAGAAGCAATGGGTTATGTAAAACAAATTCTGCCTGGTTCTAAACCTTTCAGTAGAATTGCTATTGCTCAATTAACCATAGAAGCGAGTAGTACAGCGAAAGATAAACCCACACCGCAGTATATAAAAGATATTATTCAGCAATTAGAAACTAGTTTTGCTAAAGAAATTGATATGATTAACGGCCAAATCACAGATACAACTCCCGAACTAAAAACTATTACTTTAGAAACTGCTTACTATGGCGCAGACAGTGCTAACTATTCCTATAATAGTCCTGCCCATAAAATAGGCGCCAAGTGGCAGCCATTCACTCATAACAACAATGGTAACCGTTACGACAACAATTTCAATTATAGTATTAGTGCCGAAGTTTATGGAAATTTAGGACATAGTACAGCAATCTCCCTGACACCGCGCATCGGTTACTCTGATAATAACAATAATAAAGTAAATCTA
>DVNI01000041.1 GCA_018714505.1 Candidatus Avacidaminococcus intestinavium | reverse complement strand
AACTTCAGGATCAATTTTTATTCTTGCTACACCAGTTTCAATAGCAACCTTTGCAACAGCCGCGGCTACTGCAGGAGCAACACGCGCGTCGAAAGCATCAGGAACAACATAATCCGCGCGCAAATCTTTTTCATCAATAAGATCAGCAATAGCCATAACAGCAGCTATCTTCATTTCTTCAGTGATAGCTCTAGCTCTTACGTCCAGCGCACCACGGAAAACACCTGGGAATACCGTCACATTATTTACTTGATTAGGAGCATCACTACGTCCTGTACCTGCGACACGAGCACCAGCAGCAATGGCATTCTCATAAGTTGTTTCTGGCACCGGGTTCGCCATACCAAAAACGATTGCATCAGTATTCATGCTAGCAATAATTTCTTTAGTAAAGATATTAGGAGCGGAAACACCAACTAGCACATCTGCCCCTTTAGCAATATCAACTAACGTTCCTTTTTCCATGTTTTTGTTCGTTACTGTTTGTAAATAAGCTTGAATTCGATCAAGAGGAACATCTATGCCATTATAAAGTGCGCCAAATTTATCGACCATAATAACATTTTTAGCACCCATTTCTACAAGCAAACGTCCAATCGCAGAACCAGCTGCTCCACAACCATTAACTACGATTTTTACAGTTGCTAAGTCTTTTTTCACAAAACGCAACGCACCGATAACGGCAGAGCAAAGAGCTATTGCCGTACCATGTTGATCATCATGGAAAACAGGAATATCACAAATTTCTTTTAAGCGATCTTCTATGTCGTAGCATTTTGGAGAAGACAAATCTTCTAGATTAATTCCAGCAAAAGTTGGTTGCAATAATTTAACAGTTTCAATAATCTTTTCTGGATCTTTTGTATCCAAACAAATAGGTATCGCATCCACATCCGCAAAAGTTTTAAACAAAAGTGCTTTTCCTTCCATAACTGGCAAACCAGCTTCTGGTCCAATGTCACCCAAACCTAAAACACGCGTACCGTCAGTAACGATTCCAACCATGTTGCCTCGGCAAGTATATTCAAAAGATAAATCCTTATCTTCTTTAATAACCTTGCAAGGTTCTGCTACACCTGGGGTATAAAGTACGGACAAATCATGCTTGTTTTCTAGCGGTACCTTAGTTGCCGTCGTTAGCAAACCGTTATTGTCAATTCTAACCTTCAGAGCTTCTTCTAATATAGTCATATTATTTCCCTCTTTTCAGCTTAAATAGTGTATGCTATTAGTTTATATTATTCATTATAATTTTGCAAGACACTATTTGCTAATTATGGGAATTATTTTTATTTCTGGTTTCTTGTCCTGATGAATACTCGCTACCATAAAAGATGGTCCCTGTTCGTCACGCGGTTGTACAGGACTGCCAGGATTAAGTAAAAGAATATCACCAAACCACTTGATTAGCGGTATATGAGTATGTCCAAAAACCACTATATCAACTTCTAGCTTACGTCCCCACCACGCCAATTCTTCAATACGATAATCACGCATATAATGATGTCCATGGGTTAACCATATTTTCGTATTATCAAGAAGTAATACTTCATCCAAATTTGCTCGTCCTTGAACCGGATCAGTGTTACCAGCCACTTTATAAACAGGTAGCTTGGATTCATAGGCAAGAAATTCTGCATCTTGGCTATAGTCTCCAGTGTGAAGCCAACAGTCAACAGGCGGAGCAGTGCTCAAAACTTGTCTAAGCGCTTTTTTGCTACCATGTGTATCACCTGTAATGCCGATAATCATTTTATTTTATCCCAGCTTTCGCACAACTTTTTAATTGCTTTTGCACGATGACTAACTTGATTTTTTTCTTCCATACTCGCTTCGCCCAGTCCTTTATGCAATTCCGTTGACCAAAATAAAGGGTCATAGCCAAACCCCTCATTACCCAATTTGTCATGAAGAAGCATACCATCACAAGTACCTTCTGTTTCTAATAAAACTTTTCCCGAAGGATGCGCAACTGCTAAAGCACAACGAAATCGGCAAGTTCTTTTCATATGAAATTTCATTACATGCAAAAGATGTTTATTATTAGCTTCATCATCCGCCTCTTCACCCGCATAGCGGGCAGAATGCACTCCTGGTGCGCCATTTAAAGTCTGAACTTCTAATCCAGAATCATCAGCAATACAAATTTTACCAGTTTTGCGTGCGTAATAAATAGCTTTTTGTCTTGCATTAGCCGCAAAAGTTTTACCCGTTTCTTCCGGAGCCGGAATATCACTCCATCCATGCAAAGACAAGATGTCTACATCATGTTTTTTCAATAATTCTTTAAACTCTTTTAGTTTACCGTCATTCGTCGTTGCTATTACTATTTCTTTCATCTATTTGCCCACCCGTTCCGCTATTTTTCCTAAAATCTCTTTTTGTTTAACAATTAGTTCTTGACAGCCTTTTTCACCTAACGCCAACATTTCTGCCAACTCTTCCTTGCTAAAAGTATACTCTTCACCTGTTCCTTGAACTTCAACAAATTGCCCTGAACCAGTCATCACAATATTCATATCCACTTCAGCACTTGAATCTTCTATATAGCACAAATCAAGCAAAGGTTTCTCGTTTACAATACCAACACTAATTGCGGACAAAAAGTCTTTCAACGGAAATTTTTCAGTTTCATTCTCAGGTAATATTTTATCTAAGGCTAGTGCTAGAGCCACAAAAGATGCTGTAATCGAAGCAGTACGAGTACCTCCATCAGCCTGTAATACATCACAATCGATAATAATCGATTGTTCACCCAACGCTGTTAAATCAACCACACTACGAAGTGATCTACCAATTAAACGCTGAATCTCTTGCGTACGACCTGTTTGCTTACCTTTGGTCGCTTCCCTTTGATTACGCTCTGCTGTTGAACGAGGTAAAAGCGAGTATTCAGCAGTTACCCATCCTTTACCGGTTCCATGTAAAAAACGCGGTACCTTTTCTTCTACCGTCGCATTACACAAAACTACTGTGTTACCCATTTTAATCAGAACTGAGCCCTCTGGGTAAATAATATAATCTTTAATCATAGTAACCTGGCGTAATTCATCAGCCGTGCGTTTATCACTTCTTTGCATTGTCTTCCTCCTTTATTATCTACACTGTTTCTATTATCCCGCTTAACCTATTTTGCACAAAAACATACTGCCATAAGCCTTGTTTTTTGGCTTTTAATGCTTCATCAAAAATTTGTGTTTTACATTTTGCGCAAAGGCTTTCATCATGACTTACTATAAAAGCCGACTGACTGCCAAAACGCGTTTGCTCAGCTTTTGTTGCAATGGTCAAAAACCCCTTACAATCTTTACAATAATGTGCTGTTTCAATTTGCGATTCGCTAATGCCTTCCTCGTCATAATAAATATCTTTATGACGTGACCAACTCGCTCCGCATTTTGCTAACGCTGCTTCTGACAAATTCTTACGATTCTTCCACAAAGTGCTAATTGTAGAAATCAATTCATCAACACGTGCATTACACTCTTTACGCTGCTCAGCTACTTGCATTAAGTCTGGCTCTTTTACTTTACCATAAGGCAATTCTGCCATCGCAAGAATAATACCGGTGTTAATATATGGTAATGCTGATTCGACAGAATAGCCACCTTCTAACACCGCAATATCTGCTTTTAATTTGTCAGCTAATTGTGCATACCCCTGTGCAGTAAACTGCATTGAGGCCAAGGGATCACTAAAATGATTGTCTTGACCCGCAGAATTAATAATTAACTCTGGCTCAAAATCATCTAAAATCGGTTTAATTAAGCCATCAAACAAACGATGAATACCTTCGTCACCAGTTCCTGGCAATAAGGGTAAATTAATATTCATTCCCATTGCAGCTGGACTGCCAGCTTGTTTCGGGAAACCAGTTCCCGGATAAAGTGTTCTGCCATCTTGATGGAATGAGATAAAAAGAGTATCAGGATCATGATAAAAAATATCTTCCGAACCATCACCATGATGAACGTCCGTATCAACCACAGCAATTTTACGCACGCCGTATTTAGCACGTAAATAAGCTACCATGATAGCCTCAATATTAACTACGCAAAAACCACGAATACCATGCACTACCCGCATTGCGTGATGTCCCGGAGGTCTAACTAATGCAAAAGCTCTTTTAACCTCACCTTGCATCACAGCGTCCGCTGCTGCTAAACACCCTCCTGCTGATACTAAGTGTGCAGGAGTAATTAATTTTGCAATGGTCGGCACGCCAATATGCACACGTTGCAAATCTGCAATTTCAGCTAATACTGGTCGATATTCACGAATTTCGGGTACATCAAATAATCCTTCTTCCATAATTTGATCCCTTGTATATAATAACCGTTCTGGACGCTCGGGGTGTGTTTGATTGATCATCCAATCAAACGCAGGAAAAAAAACTAAGCCAAGATTAGGTTTCAAAACGACACCTCCTGCCCTTGTACACCATAAATAATACCAGGCGCTAGCTGCATTTTAAGATATACTATTTTTCCTATACTATAATAATTTTGAATAGTGGTAAATTCTTCGCAGGCAATGACCTCTACACCAGCAACAGGTAAATGCCAGCGCTGTGCTTCGCTCAAAAGCCACGACCGTAATATATCTTCTAGTTCACTACGCGTTGCCTGACAAGATAAATCTTCGCGGATACCACCTTCTGGAATAATATAATAACCTTCCTGTGAATCTGCTCTCAACGTACCAATAAGCGTTGGGCGAGCCAAAGCGGCACCTACAGCATTAGCAACCATTGCTCCCGGTGGAACTGAAACAGGCAAATTCATTTTTAAAGCTAAACGTTGTACTAAACCAGTTGCCCCACCGCCTACACCAACTAAAATCTCAGGTCTAAAGCTAGTACCGCTAATCATATCATTAACCGTATAAACAGGCTTAACTTCCCATTCTTGAATCATTTCTTTAATTGTTTGCTCTAACACGGACACTGCTACTTCCACAAAACGCATCGCTACAACCAAATGATCTTCACCGTCATAACAAAGCTTTATCAGAGCATTCTTAGCCTTTTCTATATCACCAAAACTAACAACAGATAATACAATTAAAGCATCTCCCAAAGTAGCTTTGTTACCACCTAAAGCGGCGGCCACATCAACTCTCTTTGGTCCAACCAAATAAGCATCACCCTGCCGTTGTAAAAGGCTATCTCCACCTATTGGCACTGAGCGCATATGATAAGCTCGTACTGTTGTAGGAAAGCCATTAATTCTTGCGCCTTTATTGGCTAGCAAAGGTCTACCATTCTCCCAAAAAGCAATATCTGTTGTGGTCCCACCAACGTCTAAAGAAATCGCTTGCCCCTCTGGTAAGGACAATGCTTCGATTCCTAGCACACTAGCGGCAGGCCCAGTAAAAATAGCTTCTACAGGATGCTGGAGCGCTACTTCAATAGGCATTGTTCCTCCATCAGCTTTTAAGATATGAATAGGCACATTAATACCTCTACTGCGTATACTTGTGACGATTTGATGGATAAAATGAGCATATTTCTGATAAATAGCCGCAGAAAAATATGCTGAATTCGTCCTTCTTACAAAATTAAGTTCGCCAGACATTTCTGACCCTAAAAAAAATTGCTCGAAGTCTAGCTCAGACAGCTCTTGACGTAACGCCACTTCATTACTTTGATTTCGCACGGAAAACTTACCTGAAATAGCAGCAACCCGCTTTCCTTTAGCTTGAGCCTGAGCTGCTAAATAGTTCAGTTCAACATTCTTTGTTACTTTACCATGATGGTTAACATAACCCTCTACAATAAATGGTGCTACAGGAAAACTATTCGTAATATCCATACCTGTACCAGGCATAACAGCAAGAAAAACTTCTTCCGTGTCACCAACTATAAGGGCATTAGTAACAACCGTACTAGAAACAACAACACGTTCCAATAAATCTAATTCACAATTTTCTAAAATTCGATCTAAAGCCGTTAAAATCCCTTGCAAAACATTCTCTGAATTAGTCTTTACCTTTACTTGCTTAAGAATTCTTTTATTATCAACTACAACAGCATCAGTAAAAGTACCACCCACATCAACACCTAAAAACATAAGCGCCACCTCATCAGTCTTGTCCATAGTTCACCTATAATTATTCCATAAATAACCAAAAATACCTGCCTTATCCTCTAAGAATTTATCAGATAAAAAAACAGACCAAATTATATTTGGTCTGTTTGTCTCTTATCTTTTTATACTAATTAATTTTTGCGATAGTTTTTAATAATGACAATCGGAGTTTTTTGACTAGCATTACCAAAAGGATTATCTAATAAAATTCTAGCAACTTCATCACTATCGACGCCATTAGATACCCCTAAAACACAAGAACGTTTTAAATCATTAACATCGGCAACGGCTGCACCAAAAGCACCAGTACTATTAGCTATTCTTTCAGCTACCTTAAACGGTTCCGTGGGTCCATAAACTATATGTTTATCATAAGGGGGCATTGTGCCAGTAGCATCATCAATTAAACGTGCTTGCTCTCCACCTAAACGATAAAAAACACCTGCAATCCCAACACATTTAGCAACTGCACCAGCCAGCACAGCAAAGAAAATACGCCATTTTCCTTCACACTCGATCAAAGCCTGCATACTATGCCAATTAGAAATACTACCAAACGGAGGAAATAAAGGTGATAGAATACGTGAAAAGAAAGTTGGCTTTATAGTTTCCGGACGTCTTACTCTTCCTTGGGTAATAGCGACAACGCTTTCAGCCACGCAGATAACATCATTAGGGCCGATTTTATCTTTACCATATTCATTAATAGCTTCGACAATATCATCATGAATGGTCAAGATTCTAGTAGGTACTGGAACGATTTCATAAGTTTTACTCATTTTTCGCACCTCCTACCGCTTTCTTTATTTCTTCACGCGTAAAAGTCGTGAATGTTTTACGAGTATGAACGTATTTTCGTAAGATACCATCAAAATACAACGCAACATCCATATCAACCATATCCGCAAGTGCCTTTGTAATTGATTCATCATATCTAGAGGTGAATTTCAGCGTCATAATTAATGGCCAATTAGAATGTTCCTGTAGGACAGACGCTTCAAAATAACTATCATTTCTGCGTTCACTAATTCTTTCTATATGTGCTGAAACAATTACCCGATCAAACTGTTCTTGGGGCAAATACGGTCTTGCAAATACATCCATAATAATAGTTTCTTCTCTTGTTGGGTTTTCAATTACGAATTCAGTAGATAAAAGCGCTTCCTTTTCAGTGATTTTTTCTAAAACCAAAGGCGTTCTCTTCTCTACCTGGATATTCGTATCGTCTTTTGGCACAAATTTTGAGTAAATCCACATTAAACCGATAATAGCTACAATTAACACTACTATACTAACTATAATATAAAGTAATATCATTATCTTCAGCCTTCCTGTTCTTCGTCATAAAGTCTTTTTATTTTACCAAAATAACTATCTGGCAATCTTTTTACTTTACCATCTGCACCCGTAAATGCATTAGTTGTCTGTCCTTCTGCTAATACAACCTTATCTTTTGCACGAATAATCTTATAAGCAAACACCATTTTTACTTTAGTAAATGCAATCATCGTTGCTTCAATAATAATTTCATCATCAAATAATGCTGAATTTTTGTAAGTACAGGCTACGTCTTTAATTGGGCACAAATACCCATTAGCCATCATGTCAAGAATCTCTACCCCCGCTTCTTTTAAATAAGCTACCCTGCCTAATTCAAACCAGCGAAAATAATTAGAATGATGGACAACCCCCATCATATCTGTTTCTACAAATCTCACCTTATCTTTGACTGCTATCACTATTTTTTCCTGCTTTCTAAATAAGTTTTCCACAATAGTATAGCACTTTCAGGCTAACGACTCAACTACACATATAAAAAGACGCTTCTGCAAGCGCCTTTTTTTACTATGAATTTAACTCACTTAAAACGCCAGCTTTATAGCTCAATAGCCCAAAGCTTCGCCAACAACAATTACATGAAAATCACTGCCCATTGGAGCTTTATGCAGAATCGAAGTCAATGAACAAATTCGTTCTGGACTATCACATTCAACACAATATCCAATGCTCACACAAGGTGTCTTTCTTTTTAAACGATCGGTATTCATCGGTGCAGCAGTCATCTTAATTCGCCTTCTACCGTCTTCTTCGTCTTTTACTATTTTATTAGCACCAACTATCACCACTACTCGTTTTGGTCCAAAAGTCATAGCCGCCACACGATTGCCCGCACCATCGACATTAATAAGCTCTCCGGTTAGTGTTACTGCATTAGAACTACAGAGAAACACATCTGCTGTTAATTGCTTGCGGCGCACGAGATAAGCTTCCTCCGGTGGTAGTCCTTGATGATTATAAAGCAAATTACCTTGTGCAGATAATAATTTTTCTAAACCCAATCCTTCAACTGTCATCGAGCCACCTAGGCCAATACTATCTTCTTTAGTGATCAAGCTCATTGCCGCAGCTATTGCTTCATCACTACTTTTTACAAATTCAGCTTTAAAACGATTCTTGCGCAGTGCATCAACTGCTTTTCTGCCAATTAATTCATAATGACGCTCTAAAATACTACTCACCAAAATAACCCCCAATATCTTAGTCTCCTCTATGCTTTGATTATAACAGATTCAAGTGCTAAACACATGATTATTTTGGCTCTAGGCAACATTTATCACGCTAAACAAAATTGCGAATCAAGTTCATTTATGCTATAATAGCACAGCAATATCCTTTACGCCTGTAGCTCAGTGGATAGAGCAACGGCCTCCGGAGCCGTGTGCGGTGGTTCGATTCCACTCAGGCGTACCAATATCTCAAATACATTAAGCCCTTTTCTCTTTAAGAAAAGGGCTTTTCTTTATATCTACATTCTAATGTATACTAGTCACTACTTCAAATGGGCGGTCGCCGGCGGTATGGATCACGTACGATAAATATAGTGATCGGCAACAATTAAAGAGCGTAAAAGAAGCCCACAGGCCATCGTTTCCCCAGAGTGGTACTAGAAACCAAATACCAAACAAAAAACACCCTAGAGCTGCAACTGTTGAGTTTCTAACGGGATCACTCCAAGTTACGCCATTTAAGATACCATAAAAAACCGTATTAAAGGCATATGATAGTGGATAAATTGCCATCCAGAATGAATAGCGATCAGCGAGTGCAATTACGTTATCCATTTTCGTAAACAATCTAATAATGTTTTTATCAAAAAGAAGATAAAAAACTGTTAATACTACTATCATAATCACAGCCCAACGGATTGAAAGCTTAATGCCTGTTTTATACAAAGCAATATCTTTTTTCCCTAAGGCTTGACCAGAGACAACACTAGAGGCATTAGCAAAGCCATCAATAAAATTCCCGATTAAATATTGAAGCTGAAATAAAATTGCGTTAGCAGCGAGCATTTCCGTACCAAGTTTGGCACCGGTCGCTGTAAATAAATTAGTCATAATAAGAAGGCAAATCGTTCGCACCATTAAATCGCCATTAATAATCATAATCTTTCTAAAAGCACTTTTATCAAAAAGGTTGCGCATCGTAATATGCTTAAGATCAATTTCGCCATAGTGCCACACAGCCCAAACACTTACTAAACACAAAACGATTTGAGCAATTAAAGTTGCTGATGCTACACCATATACTCCCCATTTAAAAACCATCACAAATAAAAAAGTTAGCAGCAAATTAAACGCATTAATAAAAATCTGCATAATTAGCGTTACTCGAAGTTTTGTTAGTCCCATCAACCAACCAGTGCAAACATAACTAACCAAAACAAAGGGCGCCCCCCAAATTAAAACATAAAAATATTGCCTAGCAAGTAAGGCAACATGCTCTTCTGGTTTAATAAAAAATAAAAAACTTTCCAAAATTGGAATTTGAAAAATAACAAAAACACCACTTACTACTAATGAAATTGCAATTGGTCTTAATACGGCCCATACCAATTCTTCTTTACAGCCATTACCTAAGGCTTGTGCAGTAAACGCAATCGTACTTACGCGTAAAAAGCCAAATAGCCAATATAACGTACTAAAAACTAATGCTCCAACGGCAACTCCGCCGATATAAGCTGGGTCATCCAAGTGTCCCATCATTGCCGTATCCACTAATCCTAATAGTGGTGTTGTAATCATTGTTAAAAGAAAGCCTAGTGATAATTTTAGATATTCTGTTTGTGTCATTTAAGCATTTTTTCCATATGAACTAGTTCATATGAGCCGCCAATATCCATAGTGACAACAAAATTGTTTTTAAGCCAAAAATTATATCCGCCTGGTAGAAAATGATGAGTATGCAAATACATAAAGGTATATCCTTGTTCACGCACGAATTGTTCGGCACTTTGTAATAATTTAGCACCAAGACCTTGTCTACGTAAGGATTCAGCAATATAACATCTTCCTACCTCGGCAGCTAACCCTTCAGGGTAACGTCCTTGTAATTCTTCAAACCGATTATTATAAGTACAAACTGCAATAGTACCTACAACTTGTCCATTTGGTGAAAATGCAGCCCACATTTGATTACGCTGTGGCTTAATATAAGTATCACCTAATCCCCATACATCATCTGTTACTGCACCTTGTCCTTCTGCATTA
>DVNI01000004.1 GCA_018714505.1 Candidatus Avacidaminococcus intestinavium | reverse complement strand
AGCAATTGCGGACATGATTTTAAATTCTTGAGCATTAAAAAAACTGCTAACCTTGGTTTTATAGCTACCAAGTTCCCATTTGAAGAGGATAAAAGCACTAAGGGCAGCAAGCCCTTGAGCAATCAAAGTGGCCCAAGCAACACCGGCAATGCCAAAGCTTAGTTCACTAACAAAATAAATTCCTAGAATCACATTAAGAATAGAAGAACAAATTAAAAGATACAAAGGGGTTCTTGAGTGGCCAAGTGCATTGAACATGGCGGATAAAACATTAAACATAAATAAAAATGGTAAGCCAAAAAAATAAATATCTAAATATTTAACTGACATATCAAGAATGTTAGCAGGCGTATCTAAAAAAACCAAGAAATCCCTACTAAAGATATAGCCAACGATGCCTAAGACAACTCCTATTAATAAAAACGAGAGTAATGCGGTGCGAACTGCTAGTTTTAGTTTGTAGTATTCACGTGCGCCGAAATAACGACCGATAATAACGGCGGCACCAACACCACCACCGATAGCAACGCAAATAAAAACATTGGTCAACGCGTAGGAAGCACCTACGGCTGCCAATGCATCTTCACCTACTAAACGACCAACAATAATGGAATCAGCAATGATATATATTTGTTGGAATAGATTACCTAAAATCATGGGAATTGCAAAAATAAGTAAAGCTTTGAGGGGATTATTGTGAATCAAGTACTCTTTATCCATGGGTGACATCCTTTGACTAAATGATATTATTATATGTATTTATTGTATTCCAAAGCAAGAAAGATGTAAAGATGTTGGGGCGGTAGGTTGAGCAAAATATAAGGAGCTTTATTATTTTCTACGGTAGATTTTTTCTTTTTTCAAAGCCTTTAATAAAGATACTTTAATGTTATAATGATTAATATATAGTAACTAAAAAATATTAATTTATTTGAATGAGGACAGTATGACTGATTTGACTAAAATACACGAAAAACGCATGCTAATATTGCTAAATACTTTGCTTATTACTTTTATGGCTAATCTAGATGCTAGTATTATTAATGTCGCTTTACCGATGATTGCTTCTAGCCTTAAAGTTTCGACAGAACTGGTTGCATGGTCTGTTACCATTTATCTGTTGGTAATCGTAAGCACGATTTTGATTTTTGGTCGGTTAGGGGATATTTTTGGAAAAAGCAAGGTGTTTTTGCTGGGTATTTTTATTTTTACCCTTGGCTCTTTATTTTGCGGATTAGCAGATACCTTTATTTTGCTTTTGTTAGCAAGAGCCGTGCAAGGACTAGGTGCTGCTGCTGCGATGTCAACTGTTCAAGGGATTATTACTGAAGTGTTTCGCGCAAATGAGTTAGGCAAAGCGCTTGGTATGACTGGTAGCTTTGTGGCTTTAGGAGCAATGGCGGGTCCACCAATTGGTGGTTTTTTAATAAATTATTTGTCGTGGCATTATATTTTTTTTATTAATGTGCCAGTAGGTATTATCGCTTTTTTGTGGGGACTAAGGATTATGCCAAGACAGTCCAATAAGAAGGTTGGTAGTATGAAGCTATTGGATTGGCAATTATTTAAGAATAAGGATTTTTCTTTTAGCATATTTTGTTCGTTCTTGTCTTTTACGGCGATTACGGGGTCAACTATTATTTTGCCTTTTTATTTACAGCAAACCTTGCAATATTCTCCTGCAACGACTGGACTTATTTTAATGTTCTCGCCACTAATTTTGGGGGTTGGAGCACCGCTTAGCGGTCACCTTTCGGATAAGATCGGAGCAGAAATATTGACTTTTATCGGTCTTGCAATAAGTAGTTGCGGTCTTGTTTTGCTGGCAACACTTTCAGAAACGACAGCAGTGTTTGATATTCTTTTATTTATTGGAATTATGACAGGTGGTAATGCTATATTTCAGGCTCCTAATAATTCATTAACCATGTCTTATGCTCCATCTAATATGTTAGGAATGGCTGGAAGCGTTAATGCTTTGACACGTAATGTAGGCATGATTACAGGCGTTACGTTATCTGTTTTTATTTTATATAATAAAATGAGTGCATATCTTGGCTATCCTGTTTCTAGTTATAGTAGCGGACAGGATGAGGCTTTTTTATATGGGCTAAGTTGGGTTTATTGTGTTTCGGCATTAATTTGTTTAGTTGGAGCAATTTTGGCAGGGATGAGATGTTATAAGAAACGTTCTTTAGAACAAAGTAAGTGTAAAAAATGAACGAAATTAAGGGGCGCATAACGATTTTTGCTAAAAAAATATCGTTAAGTAGTGTCTTCAGAGGGGAAACTATTGACCTCTTAATGAAAAAAAGTTACACTTGAACAAGGAAAAATGTTTATTAAAAGGTGGCGAAAAAGTGAGTATAGATACTAAAGATGAAGGTATCGCAGAAATATTAAAAGCTGTAGATGTTTTGGAGAATATCTATGGTGTTGTTAGAATCATCGACCCTGTAAAAAACAAAGTAATTAGTATAAAAAAAAGTAGTGCAACAACTATTGACCCTATAGAACCTTGTTATGGCTTTTGGGAAAAAGAACAATTTTGTGATAATTGCGTATCGTTTCGAGCGATTAAAGAGAATGATACTTTTGTAAAGTTTGAGGTAGTTAATGGTCGTATTTACATGGTAACTGCAAGTCCTATTGTATCTGGTACAAACACTTATGCTGTGGAGATGTTAAATGATATAACTGATAAAAGTATTTTAGAAGGTTTAACTGGTAGTGCTGAAGCTGATTTTACTGGGTTTGTAAAAAACTTTAATGATTTATTGATTAGAGATGAATTAACCAAACTATTTAACAGGCGTTATATTAATGAAAAATTGCCAGTAGAGATTTTTCAAAGTTCTTTATCTAAAGAAAATTCATCATTATTAATTTTGGATATAGATGAGTTCAAAAAAATAAATGATCAATATGGACATTTAGTTGGCGATCAAGTTTTACGTCAATTTTCACATTTGGTATTAGGGTTTTTGATTGATAATAAAAGTTGGTTGGCGCGCTATGGTGGTGAAGAATTTTTAATTTACTTACATGGCATGGATAAAAATGCAGCCCTTGGTATTGCTGAACAAATTCGTCAAGAGATAGCAGAGCATAGTTTTGAAGTGGATGGTTTTGATGAGAGGTTAATCATACAGGTTTTTTGTAGTATTGGTGTATGTGCCTTGGAGCCTGGTATGGATATGACGGCGTGGATTGCTTGTGCGGATAAGAACTTGTATTTAGCAAAAGAACGTGGTGGAAACATTGTATATTAATGAATAAAGTTAAAAGGTTTATAAAAATATAAAACACGCGAACAAAGACTTATAATAAGTGTTCGCGTGTTTTATATTTTTATAATTTAGGTTCTTATTTATTTATCTTTTTTAGAAGCATTTGTGCACAATCAATTTGATTAGGAATAGTGCCGTTAGTGTCGCGTACTCTCCAAATGTCAGGAGTTATTTCATCTGATACATAGATTTTACCGTTTTCATCATAACCAACTTCAATTTTGAAGTCGATGAGGGTCAGGTCTAGCTTGGCTAGCTCTTCTTTTAAAACTTCTCCAACTTTTACTAAAATATCTAGTGTTTTATCATATTGACCAGGTGCCAAAAGATTTTTCATGAGGCAAAGACGTTCACTAATTAGCGGATCACCTTGAGCATCATCTTTAAGCGTTACTTCGAGGTAAGGTGGATCAAAGGGAACTCCTTCTGGTAATGTAAAGCGTCTGCACATGCTACCTGCTGTGAAGTAACGTAGCACAAATTCTAGTTTAGGTACGGTGAGGCGTCTTACCTTCATTAAGCCTTTTTCGAGGTCAGCACCGAGATAGTGGGTGGCAATACCTTTGGTTTCTAATAATTCAAAAAAATATTTTGTAATGGCTAGACCTATTTTTCCCTTGCCTTCGACACTACCACCAACAGTATTAGAGCCAGGATCGAAGTTTCCATTCTCACCAGTTGCATCATCTTTGAAAAAAAGATAAACTTCATTGTTTGGTTCATCTAAAAGGACGGTTTTGGTCTTGCCTTCGTACAGTGTTTTCATTAAAATTGCTCCTTCCACATAGCCTATCATATCTTACTTTTTTAGCATAAAGTTAAATTGGTTGATTGTCAAGCATACCTTTTGCTTCGTGTGATTTATTTTTTAAGCAATATCTTCGATAGAAATTTTCATAATTACTATAGCAGCTAACTGATTGAGGGTTATATAAGCAAAACATATTATAGCATAGAATAAAATAAAGCAAGCAGTTCTTAGCAATTTTAGCTTTGAACTACTTGCTTTATTATGAATCGAGAGGTGTTTTTATTTAGACATTAATCTAGCAACTTTATCCGCAAAAGCAATAGGATCATCTGGCATGATACCTTCAATCAATAATGCTTGATCATATAAGAGTTGGCAGTAGTCTTTAAAGTCGTCAGAATCTTTTTCTGTTTCATGAATTTTTTGTAGACGAGAGAAAAGATCATGTTCAGGATTTAGTTCAAGAATCCGTTTGGCTTTGAACATATGTTGTTCAGTTGCAGCAAAAGCTTGTTCCATTGCAAGGCTAGGGCCTTCAGCAGCGGCAACAAGGCAAACGGCACTGGATTTTAAACGATTACTTAAATGAGCTTCGGCAATTTTGTCGCCAAGCACAGCTTTGATATCTTTCAACAAATCTTCATTTGTTTTGGCAATATCATCAATTTTCTTTTGTTTTTCTTGTGTTTCAACGTCATCAAGGCCAAGATCGCCACGGCTAATGGATTGGAATGGAACTTTATCATATTCATTTAAAACTTCTAGAGCGAATTCATCGACAGGATCATATAGATAGAGGACTTCAATTCCTTTATCACGTAAGAGTTCCATTTGTGGTAAATGTTCAATTGACTGACGATCTTTGCCATTGGCATAATAAATTTTCTTTTGTGTTTCAGGCATTCTTTCTTTGTATTCTTTAAGAGAGCTGAGCTTATTAGTATCAGAAGAGGTAGCAAATAATAAAAGATCTTTTAGCTTATCAAGGGTTTCTTGAGCACCGTAGACGCTGTTATAGACACCAATTTTGATGGAACGGCCAAATTCTTGCCAGAACTTCTCATATTTTTCACGTTCATTAGTAAGCATCTTAGTTAAGGCCGATAGTACGTTTTTCTCTAGATTTTTACCAATTAGTTTGAGTTGGCGGTCTTGTTGCAACAATTCGCGTGAAATATTTAAAGATAAATCTGGTGAGTCAACGAGACCTTGCACAAAGCGCAAGTAATCTGGTAATAAATCTTTACATTTATTCATAATAAAAACATGACGAGAGTATAGTTGTAGGCCAGGTTCATAGTCAGTGTGATAAAGATTAAACGGAGCATGGGAAGGAATAAAGAGCAACGAAGTATATTCTACTGTGCCTTCAGCCTTGGTATGCAAGGTGGTAAGTGGTGCTTCCCAGTCGTGAAATAAGCTTTTATAGAGCTCATCATATTCTTCCTGTTTAATATCTTTTTTATTCTTGCTCCATAGAGGTTGCATTGAGTTCAAAGTGCGAGTTTCAACCCGTACCGTCTTTTCGGCATTTTCTAGTGGTTTTCCAGCTTCGTCTTTAGGCGTTTCTTCAACTGTAAAGTCCATTTTTATAGGGTAGCGCACGTAATCAGAATATTTTTTGACGAGATGCTGCAAGGTAGAGGTATCAGTAAGATTAAGCTCTGCGCCTTCACCAAAAAACTCTGAGGCTAGTTGTAGTGTGATTTCAGTACCAATTAGTTTGCTTTCACTTTCTTCAATCGTAAAAGAACCGTCACCAGTTGATTGCCATTTGTAAGCAATATCTTCTCCCGCTTTACGTGATACAATTGAGACTTGATCAGCAACCATAAAGGCAGAATAGAAACCAACTCCGAATTGCCCAATCATTTCTTTATCGGTGGTTGCTTCTTTATTTTCTTGAGCTTCCTGTAATTTGGTCATAAAAGCTTTGGTACCAGATTTAGCAATCGTACCAATATTATCAATAAGATCTTCTTTACTCATACCAATACCAGTATCAATGATTGTTAAGGTATGGTTAGTGGCATCCGGCAATAAGCGGATTTCATATTTAAGATTATCACCTAATAATTCTTTGTTTGTTAATGCTTCATAACGTAGTTTATCTAGAGCATCAGAAGCATTGGAAATCAGCTCACGTAAAAATATTTCACGATTTGTGTAAATAGAATTAATCATTAAATCTAATAATTGTTTAGTTTCTGCTTTAAATTGGAATTTTTTTCTAGCCATAAAACAGTACTCCTTTATTAGTGAATTATTAGCACTCTGATATAACGAGTGCTAATTTACTTTATATTATCGCGAATCCTAATAAAAATCAAGCAAAAAGTTCAACTATTCTTTACTTGCTTTTCTTAATCTTTATCTGTATGCTAAGAATAAGGTTGTAATAAAAGATAAAGATGGGAAGAGTTAATTAATGAAGGGTATTTTTAAAAGTACGCTAATCGGCTTTTGTGCAGTAGTATTGTGGGGAATGTTAGCTCTGTTGACCGCTTTCACTGGTAGTATTCCGCCTTTTCAATTAACGGCAATGACGTTTGCTTTGGCCTGCTTTGCTGGTGGTTTATATTTTGTGTATGTTGGTTGTCCTTTTGCGATATTAAAGCAGCCACTGGGTGTGTGGCTTAATGGTATCGGGGGGTTATTTGGATATCATGCTTTATATTTTATGGCAATGAAGAAAGCACCAACTCTAGAAGTTAGTCTAATCGCGTATTTATGGCCAATTTTAATAGTTTTGTTTACGACTTTTCTACCAGGTGAGAAATTGCGTTTGCAACATCTGGTTGGCGTAATTATGGGTTTTCTCGGGATTTTTCTTTTAGTTATACAAAAAGGGCAGCCGAGTTTAGCAGGGGAGCATTTATTAGGCTATCTATTGGCAGCGGCGTGTGCGGTTATTTGGTCGCTTTATTCGGTTGTATCACGTCGTAATAAAGAAGTTCCGACCTTGATGATTGGCTTCTTTTGTGGAATTACAGCTTGTTTAGCATTATTAGCGCACTTAACGTGGGAAGTTACGGTAATACCACAAGGAATAGAATGGGGAGCGGTTTTAGCTTTAGGGCTTGGCCCCGTAGGAATGGCTTTTTTTGCTTGGGATTATGGTGTTAAAAATGGTAACATTAAATTATTAGGAACGCTGGCTTATATGGCGCCTTTGATATCTACCTTGTTATTGATTTTGGCAGGACATGCCGAATTTACATGGAATGTAGCACTGGCTTGCATTTGTATTGTTAGTGGTCCTTTAATTGCTTCTTTTAAATAACATAAATAAAGGAGGATAAGAAAATGAGCAATGTTAAATATTTAAAGAATATTACACCGGAAGAGGTACTAGATTTAAAAGGTTTAATAACGTATCAAGAAGGTCAGGTTGTTAGCAGAACACTAGCACAAAATCCAGCAGTTAGCCTTACTTTATTTGCGTTTGGCGAAAATGAGGAAATTAGCACACATGCGTCAACGGGTGATGCTATGGTGGTTGTCTTAGAAGGAAGCGTACAAATTATGATTGGTGATAATGAACATATCTTACATGAAGGACAGACGATTGTCATGCCGGCTGGAATTCCACATTCTTTACGTGCGTTGAGTTTATTTAAGATGATGTTAACGGTAGTTTTTCCCTCTAAATAAAACTAAATATTATTAGAAAGAAGGCATAAAATATAAAAGAACCGCTGTGATTGCTTGATAGCATCATCAACGGTTCTTTTATATTTATATGAAGAGATTATTTAAAGGTAACTAAATCTGTTAAAGCTTGACGCGTTTTAGTGTGTTTAGGTATTTCGTCACGATAACCAAATGCTGCCATTACAGCAACACTGAAGTGAGTAGGGTCAAGAAGACCTTCGTCAATTAGAGTTTTATTTACAGCGACAGTGCTAAAACCTTCAATAGGGCAAGAATCAATGCCGAGAAAGGCTGCGGCGGTAAGCATATTTGCTAGTACGATATAAGTTTGTTTACAAGACCAATCAAACGCTGCTCGATCAGTTTCCATAATGTTGAAATCTTCTTCTTGAAACTTTTTAAAGATGTTTCTTTTATATTTAGTGATATCTGGTGGAAGTTTTTGGATTTCTTCCATCATATGAGTTATGTAGTCGGAAGTAGCAAGAAGATCTGTTTTTTTACGAGCTAATAAAATGACAAAATGGCTTGCTCCAGAAAGGCCAGCTTGTCCACCCCAAACAAATGGGTAAAGCTTTTCACGTAGCTTGGGATCTTGGATGACTAGCGCATGCCAAGGTTCAAAGCCAAAGGAGGTAGGGGCAAGTTGCCCAGCTGTTAAAATGCTCTTAAAATCTTCATCTGAGATTAATTTATTTGGGTCAAACTTTTTGCAAGCATATCTAAAACTTAATGTATCTAGTAGAATGTTTCTTTTGTTGTCCATGAATATCACCCTTTTCATAAGATAACTCTATCTTAACATAGATAAAAAATAGATTGAAGTACGCACAATATTTATATATAATGTCTATAAAGTTACTATACTATAAATTTGATAGTATGAATAAGGAGAACAAAGATGAGTTATTATCCGTTAAGACCCGACTGTATCAATGGGGTATGCCCGGTTGAGACTACTTTAAATATTTTGAGTGGTAAGTGGAAAGGTATTATAATGTACCATTTATTAAGTGGTAAAAAAAGATTTAGCGAGCTTAAAAAATTGATTCCAGCAATATCGTTTCGCACGTTAACGTTACAATTGAGGCAGTTAGAAAAAGATGGAGTAGTTTCGCGAACCGTTTATGCCGAGGTGCCGCCACGTGTGGAGTATGCGCTAACGTCTTTAGGGGAAACAATGCGCCCGATTATTAATTCGATGTATGAATGGGGTATTGCTTATCAAAGTGAAGAAAGCGTACAATAATTGTAAATTGGGGTATAAATGATTTGCATAAATAAGGAGTTGATAAATCGTGATGATCAGATTGGGCATTATTGGAGAAGAACATGCGGTAAAAATTATTGAAGAAGTATTGCTGGATTATCATGATTTTGTAGATAAAGTTTTTTTAGATCCCTGTGAGAATAGTAGTTTAGAAATCATTGCAGCACATCAAGAAAAGGTCGATGCTTGGTTAGTTTTTGATCAAATAAATCACCGTAAGATTACGCAATGGGGTAAGGCTTTGCGTCCTGTTTATTATATTCCTTATCGGGGAGCAAGCTTTTTTAAAGTTCTATGTGAATTGTTGTATAAAGGTTATCGTATAGAAGATTTAAGTATTGATACAATTCCTTATAATGATATAGTACGTGGGTTAAAAGAGATGCATATTGCTTATGATACGATTAATTATATTGCAGATAAACCATTGTGTGAGCTGGATGACTATATCTTAGAACACCAGACTCTTTTTGCAAGTCGCAACACTAAGGCAGCGGTTACTAGTAGTTATTATATTAAGCAACAATTAGAAAATAGTGGTATACCTGCATTCTGCGTTTTACCACTGCGCGTAAGTATTAGAAATATTTTAAATATGATTTTAAGTGAAGAAAGTATTAAAAGAGCCGTTAACAGTCAGATTGCCGTACAAGTTTTTGATTTTGATATTTATGGCAAACAATATGAATATTGTTCTGTTGATGATTTGTATGTAAGAGAAATTAATATAACTAAGAAATTAATAGGTTACGCAAAAAGAATCAAAGGTTCTTTAAAACCAACGGGACAAGGTCGGTTTTTTGTATTTTCAACGAAAGGTATGTTGGCAGACTGTACTGATAACTTTAGTGTGGTGCCAAGAATTAAAGAACTACAAGCTTTGGAAGAAGAGTTATCGGCTTGTGGCATCGGACTTGGTAATTCTGCAAATGAAGCAGAGTTTAATGCGGTAGTTGCTTTACGACAAGCTCGCGAAAGTGGTAGTGGACATTGGTTTGCTATTCTAGAGGATAAAAAGAGTAGAGGACCGCTCGGCATTGCAAACTTTGCGGAAATCGGTTTTTATGATGAAGACTTGGTTGCTATTAGCAAAAAAACGGCTTTGAGTATTGCAACGTTAAGCAAAATAAAAACAATTTTAAAAGAACGTGGAAATAATAAGCTTAGTGCACAGGAGCTCGCAGTTGCTTTAGCAATTTTGCCACGCAGTGCAAGACGCATTTTACAGCAGTTAACTGAAGGTGGTGCTGCGCAAGAAAGCGGTATGGAAGCACCTGGTTTCAAAGGTCGTCCAAAGAAAGTTTTTGAAATTTTGTTATAAAGATTAAAAAGCATAAGTTAAGAAAAAGAACAAGCTATTTTGCTTTTGTGAAGTAGCTTGTTTTTTTTGAAGAAAAATACTGTATACATGAAGATATATTATTGACACTCAAGTGGTTTGATGTTAATTTAATAATATTGGCTAAGACCGATAATAGACCGTAAAGAGAAAAAAGTACAGAATGGAGAGACGTTTATGCAGATTTATGTGGGTTTGGTTATTGTTGTAGGCATGATGTATTTAATGGCCAAAAGGAAAGACCCTAAAACCTTATTGTTCGGAGCAGGTATGCTGATGCTACTATTGGCAGGAGATTATATGGGGACGTTCAAAGCCTTTTCAGCATCCATGAAACAAGCTAATGTTTTTGAAACTATTATTACCTCAATGGGGTTTGCTGCTGTTGTAAAACTATGCGGAGCAGATAAACACTTAGTATCTTTATTTGCTAAGGTTTTAAAAAAGACAGGACCATTTTTGATTATTGGTGTCGCATTTGCAACCATGATTGTTAATACGTCTATTACTAGTGCGGCAGGTGTTACTGCTGCGATGGGAACGGTCTTTATTCCTCTTATGGTAGCATCAGGTATTCCAGTGCCACTGGCAGCGGGTGCGATTATGTGTGGTTTATATGGTGGGAACTTAAATCCAGGACATGTACATCCTACAATTGTTGCACATTTAGCTGGTGTTGAAGGTATGGATTTTGTGCGTGCTGCAGCTCCTGCTTTAGTTGCATCGGTTTTTGCTAGTTCATTAGTTTTGACTTTAATGGCTTTTTATTTACAAAAGAAAGGCAATAAAGAAGAACTAGCAGCGCAGGCAGCAGCTTTTGGTGAAATAGAAATGGTAAAGCCTAATTTTATTTATGCAATGGTGCCGCTCATTCCTATTGTTATGTTACTTTTGGGGAACTTTCATGTAGTGCCGGCTTTTAAAATGCCAGTACCGCATGCGATGGTTATTGGCTCGATTATTTGTATGTTGGTTACAAGGACAAATCCACAATCGGTGACCAAAGAGTTTTTTAAAGCGATGGGAAGCGCTTTTGGTAATGTTTTTGGTTTATTGATTTGCGTGAATATCTTTGTGGCTGGACTTACTAAACTAGGATTTATTAAGATTTTAATTGATTATATGATTAGTTCTCCTGCAATTGCCAAGGTTGCAGCAGTCTTTGGACCGTTTATTATGACGTTAATTTGTGGTAGTGGTGAATCAGCATCTATTGCGTTTAATGAAGCGGTTAGCGTACATGCAGATAAATTTGGCATGAATGTTCTTGATATGGGTGCGATGGTAGTATTATCTGGTGGTATAGGGCGTTCAATGGCTGTTTTTTCCGCAGCAATGATTTTGTGTGCAGGTATTGCCAAAGTACAGCCTATTGATATTATCAAATACAATAGTTTTGCTATGGTAGCGGCTTTGCTTACGGCAGCAGCGTTTCTTATGTTTTAAAATATTATAGAAAAGTGAGTTGATAAAGATGGAACAAATTATTAAAGACTTTTTAGAATTGGTACAAATACCTGTTGCGTCAAGAAATGAAAGAGCAATAGCTGATTGCATTATTAAAAAACTTAAAGACTTAGGACTAGAAGTGCAAGAAGATGATACCGCAGCAAAGATTGGCGGAAATACAGGTAATATTTATGCTTTATTAAAAGGTGATAGTAGTATAGAACCAATTTTATTTTCTGCACATTTGGATCGCGTTAAAAACAATGGCGAGATTGCACCGATTATTGATAAAGCAGAAGGCAAAATTAAAGCAGATGGTAAAACAATCCTGGCAGCGGATGATGTATCCGGTATTTGCGTTACACTAGAGGCATTACGGAGAGTTATAGACTCTGGCAAACCACATGGTGACATTGAAGTAGCCTTCTCTGTTTGTGAAGAAGCAGGAGTTTTAGGTTCTAAACATTATGATTTCACTAAATTTAAAGCTAAAAAAGCTTATGTTTTTGATGCACCAGGCAGAATTGGTAAGATTGTCTTGCAGGCACCGGCTAAGGCAAAAATTACTTATCAAATTCATGGGTTATCTGCTCATGCTGGTAATGAACCAGAAAAGGGTATCAATGCAGCTAAAGGGGCAGCCGCTCTTGTTATGGCATTACCGGATAGTAGAATAACACCGATGACGACAACAAATGTTTCGACAATTCTAGCTGGTGGTAAGACTACTAATGTTGTTTGCGACTATGCAGAAGTATTGGCAGAGGCTCGCAGTACCGATGCCAAAGAATTCGAAGCAATTTTGGCAGAATTTGAAAAACCAGTTGCAGAAATCGAAAAACAATATGGTGTTAAAATAGAATGCTTGATTGAAGTGCTTTATCAAACCTTTAAAATCGAACAAGCTGAAGAAATTGCACAAATTGCAGCTAAGGCGTTAACAAGATTAGGTGTTGAAGTAAATTTTGCACGTGGCGGCGGCGGAATGGATGGTAACCATTTTAATAATAATGGCATACAAGCTGTCGGTATTGCACCGGGTTATTTCAAAAACCATACTAATGATGAATATGTTTATATTGAAGATTTAATAAAGTGTGGTGAAGTCGCATATCAATTGAGCGAGATTGTTGCAGGAAGGTAGGACATAAAATAAACTATAAATAGAAAAGAAGAACGGGACCGCAGTGGTGGAGGCGCGGTCCCGTTCTTCTCGGTAGATAATAATCTACAGTGTTGATGCTATCTTAAAAAGGAGTAAGGTTGTCAAAAGAGTGATAATCGTTGTGGAAAATAAAGATCCACGATATTGGTAATATGATCTCATAGCAATTCATCTCCTATAAGCATATTTACAACTTTGCTTGTTGTGTGTACATTATATACAATTATTATAAAAAAGAAAAATACCG
>DVNI01000040.1 GCA_018714505.1 Candidatus Avacidaminococcus intestinavium | reverse complement strand
TTATGCCGAGGAAGAAATCATTGACTTTAGGTTACTGCAAGGCAAAAACTTCTTTTTGATCCACGGTCCTACCGGCTCCGGCAAAACTACATTATTAGATGCGATTACTTTCGCCTTATATGGAACAGCGAGTGGCGACTTACGTGATAACAAAAACTTGCGGAGTGACTATGCACCACCTTCTTTAAAAACCCAAGTTGAGTTCTCCTTTTTGTCCGGTCAAAAGCAACTAGAAATTGTGCGCACACCGGAACAAGAATTGCTAAAAGTACGGGGCACTGGTACGCGAAAGCTACCAGCAACCGCAGTCTTATACCAAATAAACATTAATGAAGAGAAAACGGTGCTGGCCTCTGGTGCCACAGACGTTACTCGCACAATAGAAGAATTATTAGGGTTTAAAGGCGACCAGTTCCGCCAAATAGTAGTTTTGCCCCAAGGCGAATTTAAACGTTTTTTACTCGCGGATTCTAAAGAACGCAAGGTGATTTTAGAAACACTTTTTAAAACTAATCTTTACCGACAAATAGAAGATCGCTTAAACGACCAGCGTAAACAACTAGAAAATGATTATCAGAACTTAAAACAGCATAAACTCTACCTTCTAGAGAGTGCTGAATGTGAGTCAGCCGAGCAATTAACCCAACTTTTGCAAACACTAACTGCTCAAATTACCATTGCCGAGGCCAATCTACAAACGGCTCAAGCTACACTAACAACTCTACAAAATAAACATCATAAAGCTCAACAATTAGCTACCGCCTTTGCTGAATTAACAGCTGCCCAAGAACACTTAACTAAGCTGGTAAACCAAGAAGAAGCCATCAAAAAGCGTAGACAGATGCAGGTCGCAGCAGAAGCTGCCGCTTTAATTGAGCCTTATTATAATAATTGTTTGAAATTACATCAAAAAATAAAACAACTCGAACAAGATGTAGCAAATAATCAACTTATTGTCGAAAAGCAAAACCAAATATATACCAAACTCCTACTTGAACTAAAAGCACTACTGCCTCTTGATTATAAAATTCTTCCTAGCAAAGAAAATATTGCTATTCAAGATTTTTTAGGTCACTTGCTCACTGAGCAGGAACAACTAAAAACTTTACAAAAAACTTTTATCCGCTATCAGGAACTAGCCCAAAAGAACCAACTATCTATAGCTGAGTTCAAAAAACTCGAGCTAACTCACCAGCAAGCTGAGCAAGCACTAGCGACAGCGCAACAAAACTTACTCCACGCGCAAGCTGCTGAAACACATTCTCTAGCCGTACAACTAGCACTCAAACTGCAAGAGGGAATGCCCTGCCCAGTCTGTGGTTCAGCGCAGCACCCCCTGCCAGCGACAACAGTGCTAGCAGAAAAGTCAAATAGCAAAATACAAGAACAACTACTACAAAAGGCGCAACAACAACTTTTGCAAGCTACGAACAATTTAACAGCGGCCAAAACCCGTACGGAAGAGCAAGACCATCAGCTCTCAGAACTCACCAAAGAACTAGCAGCTCTGCCTTTCAAAGAACTCTCTGACTTACAAAAACATCTAGCACTACAAAACAAAAAAATTACTACTTGCCATAGCTTACAAAGCCAGTTGCAAGCAGCGCAACTATTATTAACCGCTAAACAAACTGAATTGGCAAGCCAAATCAGCTTAACGGCAACAACCAAAACGGAGTTTGAAAGCGCCAAAGAAGAATATAAAGCTCATCTGGCTACCGGTGGTTTTACCGATCAAAACACCTTTTTACAAGCCAGACTTTCGCCTGAAGAAATCTTGCTTTGCAAAAAAACTATCTCCCGTTTTGAACAAGAACTTTCCGCTGCCACCGATCGGTATAATCGACTAGAACAAGTGGTTAGCGATCAAACAATGCCCGACCTCACCGTGACCGCAACTCAAGCAGAAAACGCCTTAAAACAAAAAGACGCTCTTGCTAAAGAAGTCACCGTTTTGCAAGTAACTGCCAAAACTAAACAGGCCTTACTCGATAAACTAACGATAGCAGAGCAACAACTGCAAACCTTAGAAACAGTCTATGCAACAGCTGCTACTTTAGCTCAAGCCGCTACTGGCAATAACAGTCATAAACTCTCTTTTTCAGCCTTTGTTTTACAAGCTATCTTAGATGATGTTTTACAATCTGCTAACCTAAGGCTCAACCAAATGAGCCGTGGTCGTTATGCTTTATCACGATTAGCAGAAGTGACTGATGCTCGCAAAGAAAGCGGTCTTAACCTCGAAGTAATGGATAGTTTTACTGGACTTGCCAGACCGGTCAATACGCTGTCTGGTGGTGAAATTTTCCTTGCTGCCCTTTCGCTAGCTCTAGGCTTAGCCGATGTTTTACAATCCTATGCCGGCGGTATTCGCCTTGATACCATCTTAGTTGATGAAGGTTTTGGTAGCCTAGATTCAGAAGCACTCGATATGGCAATTCGTACTTTAACCGATTTACAAAAAGGCGGTCGCTTAGTCGGAATTATTTCTCACGTTACGGAATTACGTGAACGCATTCCCACTCGACTAGAGGTCATCCCCGGCACACGTGGTAGTCACACTGAATTTCATCTATAAAAATCAATAAAGTAACCGCACCTAAACTTCTTAAGAAGTTTAGGTGCGGTTATTTTATTTTCTTAAAAAACACTAGTTTCCATCGCTTGCCTAAACTTTAAGGCCATTACAATAGCCAACCGACTTTCAAAATCATCTAAAGACGTTTCTAAAATGCTTTCAATCCTCTTCTTTCTAAAAATAACAGTCTGTCGATGCACAAATAATTCCTTAGCTGCTTCACTCACATTACCATTTCGCACCAAAACTCTTAGTGTTTGTAAAAAATCTGTATTATGATTTTGATCGTATAAAATTAATTGCCCTATATTGCGCTTAATAAAATCTTTAATACTATTATTATCCGCCACCTCATTAAAAAACTGAAAAACACCAATATCTAAATAATGAAAAACACTTCGATCTTGAAACAACTTATCACCCAACTTTACCGCAGTCAATGCTTGCTCATACATTTTAGGCAAATGACAAAAAGTATTATCTTTGTATTCAGCAATCCCAATAGAAAATTTAAACCCTTTTAATTGTTTTTCCAAGTTTTTTTGCCAAGTTAACGCCTGTAACTGTTCCTTATTTTTATAAGGCTTATCAGTTTTAACGACCGGCTGCAAAATAGCAATCCCCTCTTTAGTTTGCCAGACAATGCTATTTTCTAAATTTTCTTGCCGTTTAAGCACGTCCTCTGTCTGATCTTTAATTACAAGCACCCCATCCGCAGCATCTTGCGGAGTAAATGTCACAACATAACAAGAAAAATTACGCGTTAAATCTAAGCCAACACTCCATAGCTGATCAAGGGTGGCTTCCGATAGTTCTATTTTATTTTCAATCAACTGATTTAGAAGATATCTTCGCCACTTTTTTTCATGAATTGGATTTAAAACTTCCTTCATACCATCTTGCCGCGTGATATAGCAAGCTACGGTTGCACGACTTTTCCACTTGTAATGTAATGGTACAATGCGCATATGAAAAAAATATTCATTACCATCCAAATTTAAATGTAAATCATAAAACTGTAAGACGTTCTCTTTAACCGCATAGGTTACTTTAGCAAGTAATTTTTGTGCTTCTGCTAAGGGATAAAAAGTGAAAAAAGACTGTCCTTGCCATTTGTGCGCATCTAAATCAGTTAAACATTCATTGTAGTCAAAAACCTCGATGACAATACCAGTTACTGATAATAAAACACCTGCGCCCGGCACAGCATGCAGAAACTCCCGTACTCGCAGTTCGCTTTCCGAGCATTCATTTAGTAAACGAGTCTCGCTACTAACATCTTCAACGCAACCAAATATTTTTTGTGGTTCCCCACACGCATTCTTTACTAATAATAATGTGATTTTTAAAACGCGCCTTCTACCACTCGGCAAGGTCACTGTAATACTTGCTTCACATTGCTGCTCTTTTAACAATGGCTTAATCAAACGTTCCTTCACTTTAAGAACTTCTTCTTCGTCCAAATACTTTAAAAGCGCGTGAAATGAATCCTTTTTAACATCATCTTCCATTAATTCAAATAATTCCAATAATTCTTCTGAACAGAAAAACTTCTTCGTAGGAAACTCATACTGCCAGCTTCCTATATTAAAGACTTTCTCAGCTGCCATTAATTGCTTAGTTAACTTATACCCTTTGGTCAGCTCAGTTGCTAAAATAATTATTTTTTCTGCAAAAGCTTCGTGTAGACAAATTGGGGTATATAAACCATAGAACCAACGCGGCTCTCCCTCCATATTCTCTAACCGATCAATAAAACTCACGGTTTTGCCTTTTAAACATTCTTTAAAGTAGCCTTGGTGTTTCTTCAATAGTTTTTTGGGTAAAAGCTGTATGAAACTGCTGCCTATAATCTCTTCGCGTGATTTAGCCATAACTTGCGTAAAATTATCATTAACTAAAATATATTTACCATCACGATCAAGACAAGTCAAAATACCCGGCACTTGATTCCAGATTGTCTTTAATAAATAATGCTCTTCAAATTTATCATTAAGAAAAAAGCTAGTCGCACCTAAGCGCCTTTTAACTTTGCGACTAATACAATTGACTTCAAAACACTCGTGATCATTTAACGCTAAATACGCTGTAACTTCTAACCAAATAGAATCACCATTTTTGCATAAATATTCAAGAAATCCCGAAACAAAGAAACCTTTGTCGGGATCTTTTTTTAATCGATCTAACCAACAAGGTAAATATTCATTTACTAAATCACGAGATGCTTTCGTTAAAATTCTATTTAGTTTCATCCCAATAAGTTCATCAGAGGTATAGCCTAATATGGTTTCCACATGAAGATCTACACCGGTAACTATGAATTTTTCCAAATCAATCCGCCACGTTAAAATCCCATGCTCTTGTCGCGAAAAAATTGGAATAAAATCACTATTATATTTGACCGGATACTTTAAGCTATTTTTTGTATTTGTCATCACTTCATGCTTATCCATAGTCTACATCCTCCTACTTTTATTGTAACCGTTTAAGAACTTTTCTTTAATTCACAATTTGTATGAATAAGTAGTGGTTTTTTCTTACACATTGTCTAATTTAAAAAAAAACAGGGCTATGTTATAAATTAAGTAGTAATCAAGTGCTGAAGAGCTTATTAATCAAACAATAACTACTATTTATTATTTGTTCGGTATTTCATATTAAAGATTTTACCTTTTATTAGCTCCAACGAAAAGAATACTTTTTTACGGCTCAATTACTAAAACATTTGATACCGCAAGAAGTTATACAGAAAATCTTGTGCTATTAAATGTCTTTTTTTACATTACAGAGAAAGTCCTTAGCACTAATAAGGTATTTTGCGTGATTAGTGCTAATCAACTATATAAAAAAGTATAAAAGGGGGTGTTATGATGAAAAAACTTTTTTTAATGCTTGCTTTAGTGATGATGGTTTCCACCACTAACATTTGTTTAGCCGGGGTCAATGGTAATGTTTTAAACAGAGAAGAAAAAACTATTGATCTGCTTATTAACTCGCTGGACAAGAAACAAAGTACCGTTAGTTATAGCGAAATAGCGAAAGGGTTTAGCCCCCAGCTCAAAGAATCAGTGACAGCTGATGGACTAGCGCTCTTGCAAGATCAAGTGCGTGAACGGTTTGGTCGTGCTGACGAAATAAAATTAATTCACTTTGAACGTTTTGATCAAGGCGATCGCGCTACTTATCTCGGTAGCTTTAGCAAAGAAAACGTTGTCCGTTTAGTCTTTATCTTTGATAAAGATGCCAAGATGACGGATTTTGCCCTTTCCCCAGTAACCATTGAAGAAAATAAATAACACACATATTACATACAGAGAGGTGAATTCTAACTATGAATAAAATTTTTAAAGTTATCTGGAGTAAAGCTCGTAGTTGTTATATGGTTGTTTCCGAGCTTGCCAACGGTAACACTAAAGCATCAACGCCTAGTGCTACAAGAAAGGCTCGTCAAAGCCTTACGGGCTTGTGCGCAATCCAAATCGCGCTTTTGAGTTCTCTCATCACTTTTGCGCCCATTACGCCAGCCTTCGCAGCACTCGAAGCCGGCACCAATATTACGATTGAAGCTGGTGCAACAGAACTTGACCAAAAGATCAGCACCTCACTAACACCCGAATTTACTTCCGTGCAAGCTGAAAGTATCACATCTGGCAGTATTACCATCGGCACTGCCGCTAGCAAGCAGCTTACTTTTAATGAAGGTATCTTTAATCTAGGTGACGCTGGTTCTATTAGCGTTGGCGACAAAACTTATCTTTCAACAACTGGTTTAAATGCTAATAACCAAAAAATTAGCGGTGTATTAGCGGGCGATGTAACTAGTGGTTCCACTGATGCCGTAAATGGCGATCAATTATATGAAGTACAGCAAACCGCTCAGCAAGGATTTAATGTGCAAGTTGGCGCAACACCTGCCACGCAAATAGCTCCTGGTGATACGCTTAAGTTTACAGCTGGCACTAACCTTACATTGACGAATACAGACGGCACAATTGATCTTGCGCTATCAGCAACTCCGTCCTTTACCAGTGTTAAAACTGGTAATACTACCGTTAATAATAGTGGCCTTACAATCGGCACCGGTGCCAGTGCCATTTCTTTATCCGCTAGCGGTTTAAATAACGGCGGCAAGCGAATTACTGGTGTTGCAGAGGGTACGGCTGCTACGGATGCCGTTAACAAAGCGCAAATGGAAAAAGCAATTACTGATGTGCAAAGCTCCGGTACCGCACTAAAATATTTCAAAGCTAATTCTTCAGGCGAAGAAGACGATGCACTAGCTAGTGGACAAGATGCCATTGCAATTGGCAAACTAGCAAAAAGCACTGGCGATAATGCTATTGCTCTAGGTAAAGAAACCGCTGCCACGGGTAGCGGTGCACTTGCACTAGGCGTTAATAGCACAACTAACGGTGATAATACCGTAGCAATTGGTAATGGCGCTAAAGCCCAAGAAGAAAGCGCTCTTGCCATTGGTGAAAATGCTGAGGCTCTTGATGAAGGCGCTATTGCCCTAGGCAAAGATGCCGATGCTAAATATAAAAACAGTATCGCCATCGGAACAGATAGCGTGGCTCAAGAAAATGGTATCGCTACCGGTCTAGGTAGTAACGCTGAAATAAATGCTTTAGCATTAGGAACAAGAGCTAATGCAAACGGCGCTCAATCTATCGCATTAGGTCTGAACTCACATTCTAATGGCGAAGGAAGCCTCTCTTTAGGCTCTAATTCTTATGCAGCTGGTGCTCGCGATATCTCACTCGGTCAAAATGCGGGTACTAATTCCGCCGGTGGCGATCCAGAAAAACTAAAACACGATCGTATTGCAATCGGTACCGAATCTGGAAGCAATAATTCTGGCAACGAAAATATCGCCATTGGCTACAAAGCAGGTGGTGCTGTTAGCGGTGATAGCAATGTAGCGATTGGTAGTTTAGCCGGTAGCAATATTGAAGGTGACAAAAATACATCAATTGGTTTTAATGCCGCTGGTTCTGGTAGCCATAGTACTGCCATTGGTGCCGAAAGCAAAGCGCATGCTGGTGCTACGGCAATTGGTGATACAGCTAAAGCTACCGGTAAGAACTCCGTCGCCGTAGGCTACGGTGCACAATCTCTTGGCGATACGGCTATTGCTATTGGGCAAAATGCAGTAGCAACAGATAATAGCATTGCCTTAGGCAATGCCTCTACTGCTGATCAAAGTATTTCTTCTGCGGCTAGTTATCTAACTAAGCAAAGTGCAGGATCATCGGGCGTTATATCCGTGGGTTCTGACACTATTAAACGCCGCATTGTTCATGTTGCTGATGGTTCTGAAGGCAACGATGCGGTTAACGTTAATCAATTAAAAGCAGCTCAAACTACTCTTGCCAATCTCATTGGTGGAGGCGTTACCCTTACAGGTGAAGGCAATTATTCAAAATTCAAGTTACTAAAAAAAGATGGTGATCCGCATAATCCAGCTGACTACATGGAATTTAATACTGTAGCTGAAGCAATGGGGCAAATTAGTGCTGGCGAAATCAATGTAGCACTGGCTGATGCAGTCAAATATACTGATGCAGGTCGTGGCAATATTAATGCCGATGCCACTATCAGTAATGTCAAAAATGCAATTACAAATGACCAAGCCGTTAACCTTGGCCAAATGAATACAGCAATTGAAGATAGTAGAATTAAATACTACAGCGTAAAATCAGATAGTGATGCTAATCGTGATAATTCTGGTGCAAGTGGTAGCGATTCTATGGCCATTGGACCAGCTGCCAAAGCGGTTGGCGAGCAAAGTATCTCCATTGGTCTTAATACCAAATCTGAAGGAGATAACAGCATTGTCATTGGTAATGCTGAATCCTCCACAGAAGCTAAACAAGCCGTTGCTTATAACAAGTCTGGTATCGCAATTGGTACTGCCGCTAGCAGTGCTGGCGATCGCTCTATTGCTTTTGGCTATGAAGCTACTACACAAAGGCAAAATGCTGATCTAAGCTCTAACGATGCGATTGCCTTCGGTACTAAAGCCAAGGCCACCGCTGATCGTGGAGTTGCGATTGGCTCTAATGCCGTCGCATCAGGAATTAATGCTTTTGCACAAGGCACAAACAGCAATGCAATTAATAGCAATACTATTTCCATAGGTGCCAACACTACCGTTGCTGGAAACAACGCACTAGCCTTAGGTAGTCAAAATAGAGTAAGAGGTGCCAATTCAGGCGTAATTGGCACAAATATGACTGGTGACAATGCCGCAGCCAACTACTTACATGGCAGTAATACCTATGTTGTTGGTAATGCCAACGGCGACATCGCTGGACATAACAGCAGTATCATTGGTAACCAAAATAAAATCGGAGATACCTTTACCAACGACAAAGAAGAGCCAGAGTCTATTTTCTCCACAAATACAGGCGTCTTAGGTAATAATAATAGTGTTACATCGCATTCTTCTTCGGTTATTGGTTATGGCAATACGCTTGGTCAAAAACCACCTGTTGGTAGCAATGATTATGATTTTGTTGAGAACTCCGGCGTCTTCGGTAATGATAACCAAGTACTTGGCAATAATAATCGCGTACTAGGTAACAATAACAAAGACCATAACCAAGATAAAGTTTTCATCCTTGGTAATAACGTAGGTAATACTTCAGATATCCTCGCTAATTCAGTTTATCTAGGTGATAACACTACCTATGAAAAACAAGGTGCAAGTACCCAAGGTAATAAAGCCTACGACAAACTAACTGATAATAAAAAAACTTATACTTTTGCTGGCGGCACTGTACCAGCAGGCGTAGTTTCGATTGGTAGCGTAGGCGCTGAACGCCGCATTCAAAACGTTTCCGCAGGTCTTGTTACTGCTAGCAGTACCGATGCGATAAACGGTAGCCAGCTCTATGCTTTGACTAGACCTTTAGGCTTTAAAGGCGATCAAGGTGAGGCCATCAAACGCGGCTCAGACCAAACACTTGATATTATTGGTGGAGCGACAGCACCACTAACTAATAATAATATTGGAGTAATTAATGATAAGGATAAACTTGCCGTTAAACTCGCTGAAAATATCACTGATCTAAGTAGTATTAAATTTAAAAACAGCACCATAGAACTAACAGTGAACGGTCTTAATAACGGCGGTAACAAAATTACTGGTGTCGCAGAAGGTACAGTTGATACGGATGCTGTTAATCTAAAACAACTAAAAGTTGTTGAACAAAAAGCTAATGCTAAAACAACTTTATCAGACGGTAAAAATACAAATGTTACTTCTTCTACAAATAATGACGGAACGTTAGATTATAAAGTTAATTTAAATGATAAAATAACCTTGGGGACAGGTGATAACCAAGTTACTATTAATGGTGAAGAAGGTAAAATTACTGCTGGCAACACCGTTTCCTTAAACGGTGTTACCGGAACTGCTACTATTGGCAATGTTAGCATTAACGGTGGTGGCACTGGTGCAACTGTTAATGGTCTTACTAACAAAACTTGGGATCCCACTAAGATTGTTAGCGGTCAAGCTGCTACTGAAGATCAATTGCAAAAGGTATCTCAGACGCTTGATGGCGGCTTAACTTTTGCCGGTAATAAAGGTACCGTTAATAAAAAATTAGGAACTACTGTAAACATTGTTGGCGGTATCCTAGATGATAGCAAAGAAACATCTACTAAAAATGTAAAAACAGTTGTTAATGAAAAAGGTGATCTGGAGATCAGCTTAGCCGAAGAAGTTGAGTTCAAAAAAGTAACCACTGGCGGTGTATATATTAACGGTAGTTCCGTTTCATTAACCGATGCTGGCCTTAATAACGGCGGTAACAAAATTACTAATGTAGGTACCGGTACAGCAGATACCGATGCAGTCAACGTTGGTCAGATGAAAGATTATGTTAACAACGAAACCACCAAAACTAAAACAACCGTTTCCGAAGGCAATGGCATTAAAGTTGAAAAAAGCGGTCCCGAAGCTGGTCCCAATGATTATAAAGTAAGCCTCCAAGATAGCATTACGCTAGGCGAAGGCAATAACGCCGTCCAGCTTGATGGTAAAAATGGTAAAATCCAAGTTGGTGGCGCAGATGGTATTAGCATCGACGGCAAAGACGGGCATATTGATGGTCTAAAAAACACAACCTGGGATCCAGAAACTACTGGCAAAACCACCCCTGACCGCGCCGCTACTGAAGGGCAATTGCAAGGTCTCTATCAAGACGTAAATACCAAAATCGAGAACGTCAACAATAAAGTTGAAGAACTAGATGCTACTTCGATTACCGGTGGTAAAATTGGCGCTGATGGTAAAATTACCCTAAAGAAAAAAGATAGCAAACCCGATATCACCCTAGAAGGTACATTGCATGATTATGCACTAGACGATAACAACGGCATAGGATATGCAGCAAATGATAACGGTGACGTCACGATGAAGGTCGTTGATAAATACAACGAAAGCAACTCTTATGACGTGAAAATTAAAGATGTTGCAAGTAAAAAGAAACTTGATGATTTGACTAGCACTGTTGGCGTTAGTACAAAAGAAGAAATGAAAGAACGCTACAAAGAAACTAACTTCATCAAAGATGCCAAAGATATGGCCGATGCCGATGTTATTCTTGATCGAGAAATAAAAACCAACCGTGACGTACTTGAGCAACACGGTGACCAAATCAATAACATCACTAATAACGTTAATAAACTTGGCAGCCGCGTTGATAAAGTAGGTGCCGGTGCTGCTGCACTTGCTGCGCTTCACCCACTGGAATTTGATCCAGACACCAAGCTAAGCTTTGCCGCTGGCGTTGGTAACTACAAAGGCGAAACCGCTGGCGCAATCGGTGCTTTCTATCGCCCAGATGAAAAAGTAATGCTCAATCTAGGCGGAACAATTGGCAACGGCGAAAATATGGTTAATATGGGCGTGTCTTTTGCTCTTGACCGCACTAGCCACGTCAATAATTCCAAAGTAGCAATGGCTAAAGAATTAGTTGATTTGCGTAAGCAAGTTGCCGATTTAACCATGCTCGTTATGCAAAATAATACTAAAGGCTACGACAATCTTGACCTCAATCGTCTCTTCCCAGATGTTGCAGAAAATCACTGGGCCTACGAATACGTAAGTGGTCTTGCTAAACAAGGTGTTATCGAAGGTTATCCTGATGGTAACTTTGGCGGTGATCGCATGATGACAAGATATGAATTTGCAACCATGCTTTATCGTGCAATGCAAAGAGGGGTTAATATTGAATCCAGACTCATTAATGAATTCGAAGCCGAACTAGGCAGAATAAGAGTAGATCGTATTAGCGGCGAAGACAATGATCGACGTAAAGTTGAACGTGTACGCGTAAATGGCGGAGAAAGTCGTGATAAGTACGGTTCTGAAATAACTGCCAAATAAAAAGCTTTAAAACGCAGTATTTACTATTTTCTCATAAATAGCGCTCATAAACAAAGGGCTGAGTCACTTTTTAGTGATTCAGCCCTTTTGCGTTATTCTTTCTTTGTAATTAAAAAACAAGTCACAGACAAAAATCTGTGACTCGTTCAATGTTTTTTATGATTAGCATTTACTTAACCGCTAATTTATTTAACGTAAAAACCACCTGGTTTTTCATTAAGATTGATAATGATGTTTTTCATCTGAGTATAGTGGTCAAGAATTACTTTATGAGTTTCTCTACCAATACCAGACTCTTTGTAACCACCAAACGGAGCTCCTGCTGGGAATATATTATAGGTATTTACCCAAACACGTCCAGTTTGAATACCACGTGCCACTCTAATTGCTTTGTTTATGTTAGTAGTAAAGACACCACCAGCTAAACCATAAACGCTGTCATTAGCGAGTCTAAGTAATTCTTCTTCGTCTTTAAACTTAATAACTACGCCAACAGGTCCAAAAATCTCTTCCTGTGCAACACGCATATCATTAGTTACATCTGTCAAAAGCGTTGGTTGCATAAAGTAACCTTTACCGGCTTCACCTTCAGTATAACGAGCACCACCGACAGCCACTTTAGCACCTTCACTTTTACCGATTTCAACATATTCTAAGATTTTCTTCAATTGACGCTCATCAATTTGAGCACCCATTTGGGTTTCTGGATCAAGCGGATTACCAACTTTAACTTTTTCAAAAGCTGGAACGACATGTGCCATGAACTCATCATAGAAAGATTCTTCAACAAAAATTCTTGAACCAGCAGAACATACTTGTCCTTGGTTAAAGAGAATTCCGAGTTGAACACCTTCCAAAGCGATTTTCATATCTGCATCTTTAAAGAAAACATTCGCAGATTTGCCACCCAATTCAAGAGTAGCAGGAATAATCATTTGCGCTGCTGAAAGTCCAATCTCACGACCAACTTCTGTAGAACCAGTAAACGCTAGTTTATCTAGTCCCGTATGATGTTGCAAGAATTCACCACTCTTAGAACCCTTACCTGTAATAACGTTGATTACGCCTTTCGGCACAACATCTTGTATTAATTTCATTAATTCCAATACACTTAGTGAAGTCGTACTGGAAGGTTTAAGTACCGTTACGTCACCTGCCGCTAAAACTGGTGCTAGTTTCCAAGCAGCCATTAAGAACGGGAAGTTCCACGGCACGATTTGTCCAACTACACCAATTGGCTCTCTTATAATAAGCGTCATGGTGTTTTCATCCACCATCGTAGCACTGCCTTCTTCACCGCGAATTACACCTGCGAAATAGCGGAAATGATCAGCAGCAAGCGGAATATCAGCATTCATGGTCTCCCTAATTGGTTTACCATTATCCATCGTTTCTACTGTCGCCAAAAACTCTCTATTGGCATCAATAATATCTGCAATTTTATTTAGTACCGCAGCTCTCTCAACTACGGTTGTTTTTCCCCAACTTTGGAACGCTTCTCGAGCAGCTTTAACCGCTGCATCAACATCTTGATCAGAAGCATCAGCAATTTCTGCCAAAAATTCTCCAGTTGCAGGATTATAGGATTTTAAAGTCGCACCATTTGAGGCGTCAAGCCACTCTCCGTTCACAAAGAGTTGATATTTGTCTTGGAGTTTAACAGTCATTCAATTCCCCTCCTAATAGAAAATAATTATCACCTTTCGGTATGCTCATTGTAGCACTTATCAGTTTGTGACGCAATAGGTCAAAGGTTGTAATGTAAAATTTCTAACGTCTTATAAATGGCTCAACCATGCGTATTACCCCATATACCTCAGTAATTTACTCAACTTTTTTACAATAAGTTCACAAATGAAAATAGCACTTACCCTAAAAGTAAGTGCTTTCGTATAAAAAATGGTGCCTCAGGACAGAATCGAACTGTCGACACACGGATTTTCAGTCCGTTGCTCTACCGACTGAGCTACCGAGGCATTGGCGACCCGGATCGGACTCGAACCGACGACCTCCGCCGTGACAGGGCGGCATTCTAACCAACTAAACTACCGGGCCTTATGTGATTTTTGGCAAAAAAAATGGTGGGCGATGACGGGATCGAACCGCCGACATCCTGCTTGTAAGGCAGGCGCTCTCCCAGCTGAGCTAATCGCCCTTACCAAAGGTCAAGCGTACACACATCGGTTAACGCTTAACTACAAAATTTATGATAACAATTTTACACTAATTTGTCAAGCATTAGTTTATAAATTTTGCCACGAACCACTCTCTTTAAACCGCACTATCATGAGCCTATTATGCTTTTGCTCGAGCGCCATCTCATCAAGTACTTTTTCGGCCCGCGAAAGATTATATTCACCTAAACGCTCAATTTTATTTAAGAAAGTTTCCACTACTTGCAAAACTATAACCAATAAAGGCGGTTCAACAATCATTTCACCCAGTGGATAATTAAGGTATGCATTGTATTCATGTAAACCCGTAATTAATTCTGGAATATCTTTATATTTATTAGTAAAAACAATGCGCTTTAACAACCTACTACTAGCCACAATCATTTGTTCTGTAGCCAAATTATTCACACCATTACTAATTTCAGAACAATCCTTAAGCAAAAATGTGGCTTCTTCACGTGTTAACCAAGGTACTTCCTTGCCCTCGGCATTAAGCCAACTTTGAGAAACTAAATCTTCAATATATCTTTGCGTTGATTCACTAGCAATGCAAGCAGAATTACTAAGCATTTCAATAAAATTAAGTGCTGTATTCATCTCATCTTCAATAATTCTGATCTCTTGCCACGCCGTTTCACTTAAGTTTTTGCGCTCGTCAAAATCACCTTGCAAGACTTCTTTAAGCAATTGAAACTTTCTTTGTTCTTTAATCGCTAAAAATCTGGTTTTTAACAAGTTATATATTTCTACTTGTCCACTAGCTGCCATGTTGTTTTTGATATTACTATCCAAATAACCAATATCTTTTAAACAAGCAACTAATTCGACAACATTTGCTTCATTAACCTCACTTGCGCTAGGAGCTAAATCTGTTTTACGCAAATATTTAATAAACTGTTTAGACAAATTAATGAGATGCCTCGTATGCCCTTCTGGTACCCCCTTGATTTCATCAGTGAATGCTGACATTAAATGAGCTAACGCTTTTACCATTTCATCAGCGACATAAGCATCTTTGGCATTAGACACACAAATATTAAAGTATGTAGCAATAATTCTTGCTGCTCGTGCATGAATACTAGTAAAAGCAGTTCTTGCACCCGTATCATCAATTGCATTAGCTAAGCGAATAACCCCTAGTTTTTCTCCCGAATAATTCGTAATCGGAACATAAAGACCGCTACCCTCAGCAATGGCTAGTTCTTCCTCGTACGGTTGTTTCAAACCATTATGTAAAAAAGGATATTCAACATTACCCAAAGCATCCGTATTCACTACACGACTATAAATAAAGCTATAGCCCACCGCCGAGGTTTCATCTACCTCCAAAGCCATAAAACTCTTATTAACAATCTGTCCCCTTTTATAGGTATACCCATCGCTGCCTTGAATTGCTTCAACATAGAGTTTACCCGCTCGATGCAAATATAAAATACCAGATTCGCAATTGATGGCCAAACGAATATCTAGCAAAATATTTTCTAGTAACGTAGGCTGCGCATGATCATTTCGTGTAAATTTATACATATCAAACTGCTCCTCCTTTTCCCATTTAATCAACTTAACTATTTTCTTTTTTTTACTATACCATTTTTGTTAATACAATAGCAATGATTCTAATCTACCTTTTATAAAAATTTTTGTAAAATAAAAAAACCTCCTATTAAAATAGGAGGTTTTGATTTACGTGGTGACCGGTAGGGGAATCGAACCCCTGATACCGCCGTGAAAGGGCGGTGTCTTAACCGCTTGACCAACCGGCCGCTAAAAATGGTGATCCATGCAGGCCTCGAACCTGCGACACCCTGATTAAGAGTCAGGTGCTCTACCAACTGAGCTAATGGACCGTAGCGCATATAATATATTACACAATTTAAAGTATTTTTGCAAGCAAAATTTTGTATATTATTTATTAAAGGTTGTAATTAACCTAAAACTTAGACTTTTAACACTTCTCCAGCTCGCAAAGCATGTCGAGCAGTCTGCATTATTTGATCCATTTTTTCAAACTCAACTAACATTTTTTTCTCATCAGCAGTCGTTTCAATAATTTTATGAATACCACCGTTTTTAATTACAATACGTTTATCAGCCATCAAAGCAAGTAAAGGATCATGCGTAGCCATCAAAACAATCTTATCTTCCGCTACCAAAAGAGCTAAAGCCTTGGTGCGATCAATACCAGCATTTTCAATCTCATCAATCAAAACAATCGGCGACTTGCTCAAGATAGCGGTATCAGCAATCATCAATGCTCGTGACTGACCACCACTAAGTCCCGTGACTGGCGTATCAAGCCTAAACTGCTCGCCCGCTAGTTTATTTGCTTCTTCAATAATACGTGCAACTATTTCCTCAGGATTTTCTACCAAACGACTTTGCGCATGCATCTCCAAAAATTCCTGCACCGTCAAATCCATAATAAAATTCATATTTTGTGAAAGCTGAGCGACTAATTTATTATTCGTGGAATAACGCCACTTCGCATCAGGTTCTTTTTCGTTAACCAAAATAGCACGCTTAGTCGGTGTATCACGCTTCGCCGCCCACTCAATATCGGCCAGCAAACGACTTTTACCACTACCAGTCGGTCCAACAATTGCAATAATCTCCGAAGTGTTGACCTTCAGCTCTACGAAGTTCTCCGCTTGTCCACTCTTATCCGTACCCGGCAAAATGGTGAGCGAACTAACACCCTCATCCTCTTCAATATTTAAAAAAGCCGCCATTTGCTCAATAAACAAATATAAATCTGCCGTTAACTTTTCTTTATCAATAGCCTGATCTTCCAATTCTTCTTCTGAAAAATGTGCTAGATACTCACTAAACGTCCCTTCCTCAAAACCCGCAACAACTAACTTGTTCTGTTCAAAATAAGATGTTACAAAAGGATAACGCTTTATCAATTCTCCAATCGTCAATTGCTCCATCGTCATTTTTCCTCCAGATTCATCTTTTTCACATTGCCCAGCTGATACGCCTCGCCCACTCTCGTTTCACCCAAACAATATGAGCATAAAGCCGAAGGCATAGCAAAACGCAGTTGATAGCCTTGCACACTAGGTACCTCTTTTTCTGGTTCATACAATAAAGTACCTAATTCAAAAGCACCTTGTCCAGTCAAACCATTCACATGAAGAACCATCGCCTTCGGATTAACCGTACTAACTCGCGAAGCAAAGACTTCCCGTTCTGCCTGCGACACAATATCACCCTTCGTGATTACCACCACATCAGCCGCCTTGAGCATCGGACCAATTTTTTTTGGCGTATTGATGCCCGATAAATTATCAATAACACATACACCTTTAATATCTTTCAAATAAGGAGAACAGCGATTGCATAGACCAGCCGACTCCGTAATCAAGTGATCTAAACCAAGCTTATTGCCCCATTGCACTACTTCTTCAATATTAGAAACAAAAAAGTGATCCGGACACAATGCCCCCGCCAAACCTTTTTTTACAGGAATACCAGCTTTTTGATAGGCAATATCGTCATCCGTATAAAGACAATCAAACTTAACAACACCAACCGAAATACCTCTTTCACGAAAAGCCGCAATTGTTTTTAAAATAACTGCCGTCTTACCCGAAGAAGGCGGTCCCGAAAAAATTGTCAAATTCATAGTTATTCCTCCCCTGACGCCGCAAAGAACATTGCTTCCGTTTCCTTGAGTAAAGCGCCAATATCATGCGTATTAATATAATCCCAACCTAACCACAGAAAATTCTGCTCCGGTGTCAAATGATTATCAACCGCAGGATTCGTCGAAGGGAATTTACCCCCAGCCGACATAATCTCACCAATCGCTGGCGAGAAGAAAAAGTCCACAAAAGGTTTTACCTTGTCTTTAGCCTTTTCTTTCGCTAACAAAAAGATTGGGCTAACTATCGCACCCTCTTCCGGCCACACAGGCTTCATCGGACCTTTTTCATCAACCATTTGCGTAAAGAAATAGGGCATCACTGTAATAGCAGGAACTTCCTGACCGGCCCTTTTTACATTAGACTTCACCATTTGTGCCGGATGCATACTACGCAACAAGTTACGCCCTAATTTGCGAATGCCCTCCTCACCAAATTCTTTATAAATATTTAACAACAACGCATTAAATAAATCCAAATCCCGCATCGGTAAAGAAATCGTATTCTCATACTCCGGTTTTAAAAGATCAGACCACTTAGTTGGGAAAGGACGATCACCCAACACCGCCGTATTAACCATGAAAATTGCCGCCACAACACCGATTACCGAATATTCACCACGCGGATCCTTTAAATCCAACTTGTCATTATCAAAGTCCGCATTTAGTTTCGTCAGCCCACTCAAATCTTTAAAAACACCACGTTCCTTCAAACTACCCATTAACTCTTTGTCAAAAAATAAATCAAAACCAGCCGACAAGAATAAATCAGCGATGGCGTTTTCATCACCAGCCTGCTCATGCAAACCAGCCTTAATATCATCTAAACCCATGCTAGCCGCTTTTAAATCATAGTCAACCTCATAACCAAATTCCTTTTGATGCTCCTTCAACCAATCTTCAAAACGTTCTAAAAGCGGTAACCTAATCGGACAAGGCAAGACACCTTCAATTCTAATATCACTACCATCTAACTTCTGCATCCGTGTTAATCCAGTCGTTACCGTTGGATTAGCCTGCTCAATAAATTCCACCATTTTTTGTTCAAAAACTTCAAGATTAATCTTCTTGCTCCGCAAAGCTTGCTCTAGGCTAATCGTTTTACCCAAAGTCTTACGCAACAAATCATTCTTTAAGTTCTCAAACCCATTCGCCGCCAAAAGATTAATTGTTTCCGGATATTTTTCCGTAATATTAAATACTGTATCTTCCATTTTAAAATATTGATTACTCATAAGAGAAACCTCCTTTATTTTTAACCCAACTAAAACACTCTGATTTATAATACTATTTTAGCAAGAAAAAACAATAAAAGAGGTAACAATTGTTACCCCTATGAAAAATTTACACCAACCTTACAATCTACTTATGTGAATTTTTACTGTGACGGGACTGTTATACAACAGCGACCGATTGCTTAGCAAGCGAAATGTCGCGTGTGGAAACGTCCAGAGGAACAGTGAAATTTACATCAACTACTTACAGCCTACTATGTGAATTTTTACTGTGACGGGACTGTTATAAATAATTTTCTAACCGCTCCTGATTTTGAATCACAATTTGCTTGCCGCTAACCACAATCAAACCCTCTTTTTGCATACTCATCAACTCCCGCGATAACGAAGGCCTCGCCACACTAAGATATTCCGCTAACCCCTGCCGCGAAAACGCCAACCTTACAACCCCACGCTGATCCGCCGAATCAAGCAACAATTTGACCAACTTTTGCCGCAAATTACCACTCGCCATTACCTGCAACTTACGATTAAGAAAATACGCCTTTTCCGCTAAAATATTTAATAAATTATGTAAAAGTATATTTTGTAAAACTGTACACTCATGACGACTATCCGACAAGAATGTAAGCGGTACTTCTAAAATCTCACTTTCTTGTTCCACTAAAGCAAAATACTCAAACGGCTTATCCAAAAAAGCATAAACCTCCCCAAACATCTCACCCGGTTCCGTAAAAATCGCCGCCATCATTTGTTTACCCAGATAACTATTCTTACCAATGGCAACCTTGCCACGCACCAAAACATAAAGATTCGCCGCTGTATCCTCTTCTTGAAAAACCAGCATCCCCTTTTTATACCGAACAACCCTTGCCCCCAAGCTTTCTAATAACTGCTCCGTCTCTGCCAAAGACATACCCCGAAATAATTTTCCCTGCAAAGCTCCCTTATCACGCACTATTTACACCCACCTTCATTCACTTCACTAAATGAACACTATCAATCTTCGTGCCATCTGTGATAAAAGTTTCTAATAATAAACTATCTCCATCAACTGTTAACGTCAGATAATTACCAAGCTCCGGTTCTGGAGCTCCTTTCTCGTCAAGCGGATGTACCGCCCATAAATCCGGATAGCGCACATTACCAGCTACACCAGTCAACACATAAAGCGTGCCATGCTCCGCGCGTTCAAAATTATAGACCAAGCCACGGTTTCTATAAGTATGTAAATGCGCACTCAATACTACATCTACACCATATTTATCAAAAATAGGCATCAAAGTTCTGCCCATTTCATTAATGCCGGCAGCCCGACTATCTTTTTGTTTAAAAGCATAGGTAAAAAGATCCTTATGCAATAAGACCACCTTCCACCTGGCGGTCGAATGCTCTAACACTTGTTGTAACCAAGCAATTTGCTCAGAAAGCATCGTTGGTTGCCACTTAGAGAGTTCACTTAGCTGCGTATTAAGCACAAAAAACTCCGCTTTACCGTAGCTAAACGCATAATGTTGTCCTTCTAACGCACTGCTACCATTCGGCGGTAAAGCAAAAAGTCTTAAATACGCCACCGGCATTCGAACTTCCCACTTTTTATCATAAGTTTCATGATTACCCATCACCGGTGCAATAGGAATGCTCCGAACACGCGTTACACCTTTAAACCACTCCTGCCACTGATAACGATCTTCTCCATTGTCCACCAAGTCCCCCATATTAATGAAGAACGCTGTATCAGGATTTGCCGTAAAGGCTGCTTCTGCTAGTTTTTGCCAATCATGGTAATCACTGGACTGCGAATCAGGAAAAACCAGTGCTTTAAAACCTTGATTTTTCATAGGCGTGCTAAGCGTAGTCCATTCACTACGTCGATCAGCATACCCTATGCGATACACATAGGCTTGTCCCGACTCTAAATTATCTAAAAGCACATTGTAGACATAGTCAGTCTTGCCATCTTCGGCAAACTCTTTTGGCTCTGCACTCTTAGTCTGTAGTTCTCCACCATTTGTTTTTCTATATTCTAAAATCATCTCTGGCAACCTTTTATCACTTTGCCACATAATCGTGCGACCTGTCGTACTATCGCCTACCACGACCTGACGCAAGTTATGTTGCGCCGCTTCTTCCAAAACCTTCATACCATCTGAAGCAGAACAGCGCATTCCCCGCAAACCTTGCTGCCAAGCAAACACGCCACCTATAATAAAGAACACTATAATAATACCTAAGATATATATTCGACGCATTACCTGCACCGCCTCTCTATCCGCAAGAAACACAAATTATTTTTAAGTGCCCTTCCTTGCTTTAATCTAATTCTAAACGATAACCCACCCTTTTAGTCAAGTATTTAAAGCAATCTTCACTTAAATGTTAAAAAACCAAAAAGGACAAGACTCATAAATAAGTCTTGTCCTTTTTATCTTTATATTTTTATAAAACTTAGAGTACTACTTGCTGCAACTGTAAAGCCGCATCAAGTTCATCTTGTTCATGCGTTGGTGCTAGATAATAGAAGTCTAGCGTGTCTTGCGCTAAACCTAGATCTACACCATCAGCAAAGAGTGTCGACTGACCTAAGTCTGCTGCACTGTCCTCCGCTAAGACCTCTCTTAAATGCGGTAGCTGCACGTCAGCACTAGCATCAGTATCATCACTTGCAGCATCTGCCGTAGCGTCTAAGAGCATGGCAATCGCATCTGTTTCAAACAAGGCATCTGCTGTGCCACCAGAAGTACCCACTACATCAGGAACACCACCTGTTGCCGGTGCCGGTGCTTTAACGTCGATGGTAATCGTCTCTTTAGCACTATCGTCCAAACCATCATTAATCACAAAGTCAATGGTCCGCTCGCCCGCTGCACCCGTCGTACCGAACTGCAAGGAATGGATTAAATCATTCCATTTATCCGGAGCAACATCTGCACTAGAAGCATCAATGGTTAATACTAGTTTATCACCATCGACCTTAACTTCATAACTAAAGCCATCAATTTCCCCAGCATTAGTCTCATGACCTTTCAACCACATTTGGTCACCAGTTTCATAACCATTTAAGGTAATCTCTACCGATTTAATAGAATCTGCATTAGTATCCGAAACTGCGACCTTATCTAATAAACCAATAACTGCTTCTTCGCCATTCGCACCGTTGTAATCAACCGTGTTGTCAGCACCCGGTTCTCCACCAGGAGTCGGCTCAGCAGGCGTCAATACCTTGATGCCACCAAGCTGGAAGTCATCGGCAGGATCTCCTACAGCCTCCCAATTAATTTTGATTTGATTATCTGGAGCAATCATACTATCAGGCAACTTAACCATAAATTGCTTAAGAAAACTTTCATCCCACCCTTTAAGCGAACCTATATCCTGGCTCGTATTTAACATCCATGTTTTCCATTGAATCTCTTGGCAAGTGATAGAATTATGCCATGTTCTTCCTTCATCCATAGATATCTCTACGCCTTCAGCTAAAGTAATCGTTGCAAATAAAGATGTCTCTGGAAATGGTGTGTTGCCATACACGCCTTCGCCAAGGTTACCATCTGGAGTTGTTATAGTCATAAATTTATTCCATTTAGAATCATTGCCATAAGAAATATCTAATACCGCTTTACCACCAGAAGATCCATCATACCAACCATTATTCCAGCTTAAATCCAATTGTAGCACTTCTCCTAACTTTATTTGTGGAGATGTTTTCAATATACCCTCATAGTAACCATTATCATTATGTAGAGATAGAGCTTCGCCTCTTTCACCTGGAATTATAGTTTTCACACCCGACTTTGTAACATTAATAAAATTATCTTGTGGTTTATCTGCAGTAAATAAATTCTCGCCCGCTGTATACTCAATGGTTTCGGTTTCGGTCGTCACTTCTAAAGTCGGTGGTGTATTAACGGTAGTTGCTCCAGTTGTACCTCCGCCAGCTAGCTGGTTTACTCCTGTGTAAGAATCATCCTTTATTGTAAAGGTAATCTCCTTACCATGAGCCGCTTCACTCGGCGTAAATTCAACAGTCGCTTCCCACTTACCCGTTTCTTTATTCAGAACTGGCGCGCTTAGATTGTCGAACGAACCTAGCGGATTAGTTACGCCCTCTGCACTCGCCTTAATGTCACTGCTGACAAAGGTAGCTGGATCAATTTCTTGATCAAAAGTAATTTTAATAGTCGTTGCCTTACCAGCAGCAATCTTGTCAGCGTCTCCATCCCCAATAGTAATTTCCGCCGTTGGTGCCACAGGAGGTTCACCTAATTCAATAACGCCTGTATCCGTATTAATAGCTGTATTACCCTCTTTGTCTTGAACGCTAACCTCTACCTTAAATTCGCCTTCTGTCAATTCACTAGGCACTTCTGCCTTATACGTTCCATCTTTTTCAACCTTTGCCGTAAAAGTAATTTCTTTATCAGTATCTTTGTTTATTGTAATACTTACTTCCTTACCTTCTGGTACATTCTTAACTGTACCAGTGATTTCTGGCGTGATATCGCTAGTCTTTTCTGGCACTTCTACAGTGATTTCTGGCAATAAATCTACGCTACCTTTACCAGTATTAATCGCTGTATTATTTTCTATATCTTGAACGCTAACGTTTACATCAAAATCACCTTCCGGAATTTCTTTTCCTTCGGGGAAAGTAACCTTATAGTTACCTTGGTCATCAACTTTTGCCTTTACTTCAATAGGACCACTGCCATCTTCTGGCGTAATTGTAATTGTTACATCACTACCTTCTGGTACATTCTTAACTGTACCAGTGATTTCTGGCGTACTATCGTCAGTTTTTTCTGGTACTTCTACAGTAATTTCTGGCAATAAATCTACGCTACCACTATCAGTTGCTGTTGCACTATTACCTTTACCATCTTCAACTGTCGCTTCAACAGTAAAATCACCTTCTGGCAATTCTTTAGTAGTTGCTATATATTTACCGCCCGCAACTTCAACATTTTCAATTGTTTCAATAACATTACCAGCATTATCTTTGATTACCAAAGTTACTTTACTGCCCTCTGGCGCATCAGTCGTACCTGTAATTTCTGGTGTAGCATCATTCACATCATCCGGTGCAATAACTGTAATCGTCGGTGCTTTAGCGGAAATCAAACCGCTATCAATCGCTGTTCCTTCGTTACCTGCTGGATCTGTTACTTTTGCCGTAACCTCAAAGTTACCCTCTGGCAATTCTTTAGGAGTTGCCGTATATTTACCATCAGCAACTTCAACGTTTTCAATTGTTTCAATAACCTTACCGTCATTATCTGTGATTACCAAGGTTACTTTACTGCCCTCTGGCGCATCAGTCGTACCTGTAATTTCTGGTGTTTTATTATTACTTACGTCTGGCACATCTACCGTAATGCTTGGGGCAATTGTATCAATAACCCCGTTACCATCATCAGTCGCCGTATTGCCTGCTGGATCTGTTACTTTTGCTACTACGTCAAAATCTCCTTCCGGTAAATTTTCCGGTAAGGTTACTTTGTAATTTCCATCTTCGTCAGTTATAGTGTCAAGCTCAACAGGCGTACCACCGCCTTTCAGTGTCACTACTACTTTTACCGGCGTATTAGCATCCACACCTGTTACTTTACCGATAATATCAGGAGTCTTATTATTACCTGTTACATCTGGCACTTCTACAGTTATTTCTGGTTTAGTTGTATCAATCATACCATCATCTTTTGCAGTCGCCGTGTTACCCGCTGGATCTGTCACTTTTGCTGTAACCTCAAAATCACCTTCTGGCAACTTATTAGCATCTGGTACACTAACACTATAATCACCCTTAACATCAGTTGTGGCTGTTAGCGTAATAGGTTCTCCTACTTTTGGTTTAATCGTTAAAGTAACTGTTGTACCTGGTTCTACACTATCAACATGACCTGTAATTTCTGGCGTCGTATCGTTTGTATTTTCTGGCACATCTACAGTAATTTTCGGAGCAATTGTATCAATCATACCGTTATCAATGGCTGTTCCTTCGTTACCTGCTGGATCTGTTACTTTTGCCGTAACGTCAAAATCGCCTTCTGGCAACTTATTAGCATCTGGTACACTAACACTATAATCACCCTTACCATCAGTTATGGTTGTTAGCGTAATAGGTTCTCCTGCTTTTGGTTTAATTGTTAGAGTAACTGTCGTACCTGGTTCTACACCATCAACATGACCTGTAATGCTTGGTGTTGTATCATTTGTATTTTCTGGCACATCTACAGTAATTTTCGGAGCAGTTGTATCAATAACACCGTTATTTTTTGCAGTGCCTTCGTTACCTGCTGGGTCTGTTACTTTTGCTGTAACATCAAATTTGCCTTCTGCTAGTTCTTCTGTTACTACTACTTTATAATTACCATCTTTAGCGACTGTTTGAACAGTTTGGCTCTTGTCTGCTTGATCGGTAATCGTTAATTCAATAATGCTACCATCTTTTGCATCAGTAGTGCCTGTAATAGTTGGTGTTTTATCGTTAGTTTCTTCTGGTACTTCGACCGTAATGCTTGGAGCAATTGTATCAATCATGCCGTTATCAATGGCTGTTCCTTCGTTACCTGCTGGATCTGTTACTTTTGCCGTAACATCAAAAGGACCTTCTGGAATTTCTGTTCCTTCTGGGAAGTCAACCTTATAGTTACCTTTTTCATCAACTGTTACCTTTATTTCGATAGGCGTTCCGCCATCCTTCGGTGTAATCATCACAGTAACAGTACTGCCCTCTGGCGCATCAGTTGTGCCTTTAATAACCGGCGTTGTATCGTTAGTTACGTCTGGCACTTCTACTGTAATATTCGGTGGCGTTGTATCCTTCGGACAATCGTCATCAGAACCGCTACCAATCGCGGCTCCAATACCACCTGCTGCTAATGCCGGCCAGAGCCAAGCTGCGCCACCATTATCACGTTCGATATGCAACAGCAATGTATCGTTATCTGGTAAACTAGCAGTCGTATATTCTACACTATCTTCTACTGGTACATATTCATAGGCACTACCTTTACCAGATAGGCCAAACAAAGAATCTGATGGATAATCATAATAAGATTCAATAATAACATCCGGTGTTTCCGTCGTATTACCTTCGTCTGTAAAGAACACCCATAAATCATTATCGACATGCTTAACTATAATATGCTTTGAATAACGTCCAGTGTCTTTATTAATAAATTCATACTGCGCTCCTGCTTCCGCTTTAATTACTAGCGGTTCGGTAAGCACCGCACCTTCGACAGAACTTTTGACAACAACCTCTTTTTGAGCTACCTCTTGCTGGTCATTTTTCACCTTGACCACAACCACTTTTTTCATCAACTATCCCTCCATTATTTTTATTACTTTAACGTTCTCGCAAAGCTTCCCGTAATTTGTTAAAAGGTTTCACTATATAATCAAAAATAGTCTTGCTACCTGTATGAATATCAACTACCGCTACCATACCTGGTGAAATAGGAAAACTTGTGCCCGCTTTGTTGACCAAATAGTCTTTATCGGTTCTGATATACACGCGATAGTAATAATTGTCGCGTTTCACCTCATCTTGCACTGAGTCTGGTGATACCATCACTACTTCTCCTGGTAAAGCGCCATAAATTGAATAATCATAAGCAGTTACTTTAACTGTGGCTTGTTGTTGCATTCTGATAAAGGCGATATCTCTAGGCGATACTCTAGCCTCAACCAATAACTGTCCATCTAAAGGCACAATTGCCATTAAGCGACCATTCGGGGGAATAACACCACCGACTGTCGTTACCTCTACATTTTTAACAATTCCGCGTACCGGTGATTTAATTTCTAACCGATTGAGAGCATCTTCTCGGCCTCGGGCGACAGATTTTTGCGCTTCTAATTCAGTACTTACTTTGGCTAGTTCTTCTCGAGCTTTTACCACATATTGTGATTCCGTATCGTTAAGTTTTTGCACTAAATCATTTTCCTGTCTTTTTAACCGCAAAACTTCTACTTGACTAGCTGCGCCTTTACTAACGAGAGGCTCCGTCATGGCAATTTCTTGCCTGACTAAAGCTAAAGCATCACTCACGCTTGCTAAGGTACTCGTTAAAGAGCCTTTGCGAGAATGGTACAAATTGGTCTCTGCCGCTTTTAGTTCTTTTTCTTGATCTAGTTCAGGTGGGAAAATAAGTGGACTGCCACTGACTTCCGCTTTTAAGCGTGCCGCTGTCGCTTCTAGTGCGTTAACCTTCGCTGCACTTTCTTCTACAGCAGCAGATGTCCGCACTGGATCTAGTTTTACCAGAACTTGGCCTGCTTGTACTTCTTCACCTTCTCGTACGTGAATACTGCTAATAATTCCGCCTTCCAATGACTGAATCGTCTGTTCTTTACCTGAAGGAATAACTTTACCGGTACTACTTGCTACTTCATCAACTTCTGCCCAATATGCCCACACAACCAAAAGCACTAAACCAAGAAAAGTAAGGTGTATGGTTTTAGAAAAAAAGGCTGTTTGTGAGGCATCGCTAGGCCAAAGTTTCTGTAATTTATGCCATAAATTCTTCACTGTTTTTTCGCACCTCCGGAAAGTTGCTCTAAAACCTTATCTTTGGGCCCATCTAGCACAACTCTGCCACCTTCGAGGACAATTATTCGCTCTACTATACGCAAGACCGACATTTTGTGGGTTGCCACTACTAAGGTTTTTGCTTGACTTATCGTTGCTAAAGATGTTAAAACCGCTTGTTCAGTATTAGGATCAAGTGCAGAAGTTGGTTCATCGAATAATAATATATTCGGTTCTTTAAGCAATAAGCGCGCTAATAAAAGCGCCTGTCGTTGTCCGCCGGATAACCCCATTCCCCCTTCCATGATTAAATAATCCAAACCATTGGGCAGTTTTTGTACTACGCTAAGTGCGCCTGCCGCTCTTAAAGCCACTAGAATCTGGGTATCATTGGCTTCTGGTTTTCCTAAAAGCAAATTGTCTCTGACTGTGCCAAAAAAGAGTCTTGCATTCTGCTGCAAAAGTCCAATATCTCGTCGCACAGTTGAAGTATCAACTTGATTTAAATTTAAATCATCTATTTTAACCAGACCAGCTTGTGGTTCTGCTAACCCTGCTAAAAGCTGTAGCAAGGTTGATTTACCAGCGCCAATCCGCCCTAAAATGGCAATTTTTTCACCTTGAGCAATCTGTAGTTTATTGATTCTAAGTACCGGTGGTGCATTTTCGTCACCATAAGTAAACATGACATCATTTAATTCATATTTACCTTGCAGACTCTCCACATTAATGGTCTGCTTATCTTGGGCATAATCTACTGGCTTACGCATCAAGTTATCTAAGCTTTCATACGAAATTTTAGTTTGCTGCCAGCGTGAAACAACTTGCGTTGCTCGAATAATCGAAGCGATTGTCCGTGAAGCAAGAATCGAACAACCAATTAAAGCACCGGTCGTTAGTTCTCCACTCATAACGAGGTAACTGCCTGTTAAGAGTACACAAACATAAATAAAGCTTTGTAATTCAGCAAAACCATTTAAAAGCAAGGCTGTTAAAAAGCGTTGTTTTAAACCGACTTCTGCCAAAAATTCATTGTAATTACGCCATTGATGTTCAAAGCGAGCTTCAGCGCGCATTAGTTTAATATCTTCACTGCCTTGCACTACTTCTACCAAAAGTGAGTTGCGCAACGTACTTTCACGCATACCTTCTTTTGCTAATTTGGCAAATTTATATTGTGCGAGTAGACTCGGGATGATGGCAAGAGGAATAACTGCTAAAACCAAAAATACTAATTTACCGCCAATAAACCATAAAACAAATAAGAACAAGAAAATAAAAGGTAAATCGGCTAAACTTGCCATAACATTAGAGGTAATCATCTCCCGCACTTGTTCTAGCTCTCGTAATTGAGCAATAAAAGTACCGGTCGATTTTGGTTTCTCTGTTGTTTTAATGCGTAAAGCCCGACCAAAAACATAGTCGGAAAGGCGTAAATCTGCTTTTTTGCCGATATGATCAGTGATTACGACCCTTGAAGTTCTTAGCAAGAACTCAAAAATTAAGGCAATCATTACACCAGTAAAGAGTACCCAAAGAGTATTCTCTGATTGCGAAGGAATTACGCGGTCATACATTTGCATAGAAAAAATCATGGAACTAAGCGCCAAAATATTAGCTACTAGTGACGCAATAATTACGTCACCATATTTTTTATAGTCCCGTAAGACGATGCGACGGAACCAGTTTTCTTCATAGGGTTTGATATATTCATCAATACGAGGATCTGGCTGATTAACAGCGGGGCGTACTACTACCGCTAGGCCGGTTACTTGCAGGCTAAACTCTTCTTTGGTATATCTTTTTTGTGCAGTAGCCGATTCCGTAAACTCGGTGGAAACCAAGAGGTTATCTGCCTCTTCTACAAAGGCAACGCCGCCACCTTGAAGTTCTACCAGTACGGGATAACGTTCTTCTTGAAGTGGTGCATACTCGCAGGGGACAACACTTAAGCCGATGTTTCTACCTGTTCTTTCGATAAAGGTAGGTAAGTCTTCACTGGTTGCCCAGCGTGCATCGGCGTATACTTTTTCTTCGGAAACGGCTAAGCCATAAAATCTTCCGGCATAAATAAGACCATTTAACCAACAGAGGTTACTTTCAACTTGCTCCATTTATTCCTGTGCCTCGCTCTCTTTACTCTTTTCGCTTACCGCTAAATCAAATATCGTCCTAAGTTGACCACATTCTTTTTGGTAAGTAAGCAAGGTTTTTAAGATGTCAAAGTTCAACTGATTTCTTTGGACAGCTGTTTGATAGAGTTCTTGCTCTACATTTAGGAGATCCAAAATACTTCTTTTACCCAACATATATTGATCAAGATACAGTTCTTTTGTGAGTTTCGTGTGCGTTGTTTGTGCTGCTATAAATGCGAGCATACTTTTATAGCCAGTCACTTGTTCCAAGTAATTAGCAAGAACGATGTTTTTTTCTAAAACTACCGCTTCCAATTGTTGCTCTGCGGCAGCCAAACTATTTTGAGCAGCTCCAGTTCGTTCGTGAATACCGCTACCGCCTAGTGGTTCATTCAATGTCAGATAGACTGCGCGATATTGACCGTCCTTATCATAGGAAGAAGGTCTGCCATCTAAAGCTTTCCCCACTTCACCTTGCAAAGCTAACGCAGGATAGCTCTGTGCTTTTAAAGCTTTATAATTCGTTTTAGCCGCATTTACTTCTGCAACGGCTTCTTCATAATCAGGCATTTGCGTGAAATCAACTGCGGTTGCTTCTTCTTTTTGGAACAATGTTGTATCGATTGGTTGCAAAGAAGTTGGACGAAAGCCTAAATACAGGTTTAAACGATTCTCTTGTTGCCATAGCTGGGTCTTAACACTGGTTAAATTCGCTTCGGCACTTGCTAGACGCGCCTTGACTTGTACAACATCGGCATAACTACTGATACCAGCCTGCGCACGGAGATCAACAATATACAAGATATGCTCAATTGCCGCTAGTTGTTTTTCTGTTTCTGCTAATTGCTGTTGATAACGCAAAACATCAAGATAGGCAGACGCTGACAAAAGAGCAATTGCTTCTATGCGATTACTATAACTGGCAAAGGCATGCTGTTCACGCGCCTTTGCATAGGCTACTTCACTATCTGTTTTACCAAAGTCATATAGCATTTTATTAACGCTCACAACAGCACTAGTACTTTGCTTACTATTATTACTGTAACCACGTTCATTACTGGCTTTAAGACCAAAATTAAATTGGAAATTCTTACCACTTTTGGCAGCAGCGACTTCACCACCATATTGCTGTACCGTCTGCCCTGCCGCTAAGACAGAAGGATGCCTTGCTACAGCTATTTGCACAGCTTGCACAAGGTCAATAGTTTGCTCTGTTTTCCCATCCTTACTAATAGCTGCCTGTACGGTTGGACTTACAGCGACAACCAACATCATTGCTATTAATATTGGTTTAATTAGTTTATTGATATTATTTTTCATTTAAGATTCCCTATTTTTTATTTAATAAACCCGAACATTCACATTTTGACATACTTTCATTAATCCTATCTAACCATACAATACCTTATATTCTTTTTCAATTATTCGGGGGATATAAAAATAATTGCTCCTTATTGTACCTGATGTACAATAAGGAGCAATTATTTTGTTTTTTCACTCATTTTTATTAATAATTATTCAAAGAAAGCATTTTTAAATTTTAAAGCCATGCTTAAAGAAAGTTTTGTTTCAAAATCATCAAGAGAAATCTTTAAAAGCTGTTCTATTCTCTTTTTTCTAAACAAAACAGTTTGTCGATGTACAAATAAACTATCAGCTACATCTTTCAAACTTTCACTTTTCAAAATAAATTTCAAAGTTTCTAGTAATTCCGTATCATGCTCTTTGTCATATTCTTCTAAAGTACCAATCGTACGCTTAATAAATTTTTGCATATATTCATCTTGCATAACTGCGGGGAAAAATTGAAATACGCCACTATCTAAGAAATGAAAGATGGTTTGCTCAGGTCTTTCTTTGCGTCCTAATTCAGCAGCTGTTAGCGCTTGTTTATAACTACGCGGCAAATGTTTAAAAGTCTCAGTAGAAAATTCAGCGATGCCAATATAAAAAGTTTGCTTAACTACTTCTGGTATCCTTTGCAGAAGTTCTTGCACCCTATTTGCATATTGCAGCTCTTCTTTTTTAATGTCTTCAACACTACGCACCAGCGGGCGCAAAACAGCAAAACCTTCTTTCGTCCGCCAAACGATTGCTTGTTCCTTACTTTCAACAAGTCCAATGAGTTTAAGTATTTGATTATTTGTCAAAGTAAACTCAAGATTTTCATTAAACAAAATTATAAATAAAGAAAAATCTTGGACTAGATTAATTTGCAATTGCCAAGCTTGATCAAGCACGCTATTACTAAGAATGGTTTTACCTTCAATGAGTTCATTAAACAAAATATCCTTAGATCTTTGCAAGGTATCTTTATCAAGAATCAAGTTGCTTTTTACCTGTGAACTCACGTCCATCAAGTAAAATGCGAGTGCTGCTCTTGGATTTTCACCATAACTTAGTCTTGAAATTCTTATTTTAAACCATTTTTTCTGCTTGCCATAATCTAAAACACCTTCACAAAACTGTAAGGAATGTCGCTCTACTGCTAGCCTCATTTTTTCTTTAATCACCGTAGCATCATTCTTAAATAATTCCAAAATGTTACTATTTAAAATATAATTAGCACTCTTTGTCTGCAATACTTGTCCTTCGTCAAAGAACTCTAGTACATCACCATTTAAATCTGTAATGAAGCCCACGCCGGGCAAATTACGCAAAAAGACGCGTAGTCGTTCTGTATTATTCTTGTTTATAACCTCGAGTTTTTTCTGATTGGTAATATCTTCAACCCGCCCTAATACTTCATAAGGCTTGCCTTCATTGTTTTTCATCATTGAACAAGACAGTCTAATCCAACCTGCTTGTCCATCAGGGAAGTTGCATTCTATTTCTAAGGTAACCGCTAAATCTTTAGCTATTGCTTCTTGTACTTTATCAATAACGACTTGCCGATACTCTTTTTTATAGCAATCTAAAAATGCATAATAAGATTTTTTCGCTATATCATCTTCATTAATACCATAAAGCGACATAACGCCTGGTGAACAAAAAAGTTCATCAGTTTCTAAGTTAAGTCGCCAACTATCAGTTCTACCCACTAGCTCTGCTTCAACAAGCTGCTGCTTTAGTTTATACTGCTCTGTAATATCAACTACCGAAACAAAAATCTTTGTTACTTTGCCGAATTCATCAATAACAGGAAAATACTGTCCATAAGCCCACTCTTTTTCTAAGGAGTTACCATTACTACTTGTATACGAATCAATAAATTCTCCCGCTAAACCTTTCTGTGCTCTAGCAAAAAGGTTTTTATGTTTTTCCTTATCATCCAAATGCACTCGTGAAGGACCAAAGATGGGCTTACCAATGATTTCATTTTTATCACAGCCCCAGTAATCGGCAAAACGTTGATTAACAAATAGATATTTTCCATCTGGATCATAACAACTCAGATAGCACGGTTGCATATCAAGAGTTTCTTGCAATATTTTTCGTTGTTCTGCTAATTCATTATATAGCGAAAATAATGTCTCTTTATTCGACTCTTCACGGCTAACACCAACAGCGATTAACTCACCGTTACTGCGCACAAAGACTTGTGCATTCACTTCTACCCATTTTGTCAAATCTGAATCTTTCATCGTATGCTCAATGCGTCCTACAATATGCAAACTTCTAAAAATATTACCATTAAGTTCTTTTTGCCATAAAGGTATGTACTTTAATAATTGGTTATAGCTCTCTGGCATTACTATTTTACGAATATCTACCCCGATTACTTCTTCAACTTCATAGCCTAAGACACTCTTGACGACACTACTAATATCCATTATTTTCATACTAGTAAAGTTAACTCGCCATACTATATTATCCATAACATGATTAACAACGTGAAATCCCGCTCTGTTTTTGTTTTTATTTGTATCTTCATTGTTCATTGCTATATCTGGTCTGTGTCCCTTGGTCATTACAAGCTTCCTTCCCTATAAATTTAAATATTTTAATTATCTTACTATTTAGTATCGTACCTTCATTACAGATAGCTTGTCAATGAGTACTTACTATTACAAAGAATTTTAAATTATTATCATTATGCTTACAGATTGCTCTAAGCTTTAGTTTAGTGCCTCCTAAAACACCACAAATTCTTACAGCAAAAATAGAAATAAGCTAGGGTTCAGTACTTCTATAAAAATTATTTTATTTGTATATAAATCATTTGTGGCGTAAAACGATGTTGTTCTTGTTCTCCCTTTTTTCCTAAACTAATATATTCAAAAACAATATAAACCTTTGCTTGCGGATTTTCTAGTACTACACTCAGATCCGCAAGCGTTGCATCAAAGTTACCGCCACCGTGATTAAGTGGATATTTTTGCAACAAACGCTTGCTATACGCGCTTAGGCTTTCCTTAAGCAGACTCTTCTCAGCTTGACGAAGCTCTATAGTTGGAACTCCATTTGTTTCATTAAGGCGCCAGTATAGAGTATAAGTTCCCGTATCTGCAGTAAGCTGCCACTCTTCTTCTTGTGAGCCATATACTTCTGGTTGCACCGACCACTGGTAACCATCAATCATAATGGGTTGATTTTTAGCATATAAATAAACATTTTCCCAAGTACTGCTTGGAATATGCGGATCTATACTATGCGTCTGATTAAAGCCAAAGGCTGCTTGAAAATCGCTATTATTTTTTAAATCGGGTGTTAACCAAGCGGGTATTTGCGCATTATCTTTTTTTGCTAAAAATAAGATTGTTTCGGTGATCTCCGCTTTAGCTGTTTCACTTATTTCTTTTTGTGCTGGCTGGAGCTGATTATTAATTAATAAATTTTCTGCTTGTAGTAAACGTTCTACTCGCTTAACTTGCCAGGCAACGGGTAAATCATTATAACCGATAAGTGGCATAACAGTAATCATAGTTAGAGCGCAAGCAACAAAGAGTATATCACGATAAATTTGCGGTCTTCGCCACAGTAAACCTACGGCAGCAAAGACTGTTAGGAGCCAAACCACCGAAAACCAATATTCTGTTTCGCCAAGCCCAGCTCTTTGTACCTGTGCATATAAAACATAAGCTTCCGTTGCCAAAATAATAAGTGCGGCAAATGGATACAGCTTTTTATAAAAAGTAGCTGGCTTCACATCGTAAGACGCAACCATCAAATGTAGCCAAATACCAAACACCGTATAGCCAGCTGCAATCCAGGCTAGTCGTTCAAAGCGTTGCCAGCTTCCGTCACCAATAGTTTGTACTGTCCACACAAGTAAAACCAGGGTTAAAGCAAGCAGTACAGGTACTAAAATATAGTTAAATAAAACAATAATAAATTTAGGTTGTTGCTCCGCGTTTTGTCTGTATACATCTTCTGCACCCTCATAAAAGCTTGGGAAATAACTAATAAAAAATGTAAAAGCCAAAAAACCTGCAGTAATACCTAAATAACCATAAATATCACTACTCAGCCCTTGATATAACAGCACCTCAATAGCTCTGGCAACACCGGCTGTGCCTAGCCATAAGACAATACCGTAAATTAACGCAATAAAAAACGCTTTTTGCGTCATAAAAAAGGAACGGTCTACTTGCGGTGCTTTAACGGGCGCTCCGGCAAAAATAATAAACAATAATAAACTTACAGTGCTTACCGCAAACACCCTTGCTGATGCTAGCTCTGTAATTGTTAAGTATTGATTATCGCTAATACCAGTTAGCCGCCCACCCCAAATATATACACCTGCAAAAATAATAAGAACTAGTCCAAAGCTAACTAGATGGATAATTTTGATTTTTGGGGTATAACCCCAGCGACTTTGTGCCCATGTTACCAAAGCCATACTTCCTAAAGCACCTGCTAAACACGCTAATTGTATACTATCTAGCAAGAACTCATAGCTACGTAAGATTGGCCAATCATAATAAATACGCGCACTTGTGACTAATGCAAAAATTACATTGCACAACATTGCCACTGGATATGTTATAAATGCTTTACCGATACCACTAATCACCTTTTTTAAAAAAGCAATTAACATTGTCATCTAATCGCCTCCTCGTTAGTTTTCTTTTTGCAAATACAATCCTAACTTAAACCAAGGCTCTTCCTGCCACCAACGAATCGCTGCTGCCGATGGAGAAGGTAAAACAAAAATAGTCGTTAACCCAATTTGATCTTTTTGTCTACCATATTTTAGTTGCGCTGTCGTTTTATAACCAAAAAACTCTTGTGCTGCCCGTTTGCTGGTAAAGGCCAACACTGTAGGCTGGTAGGTCAAGATTTTTTCATATAAAGCACTTCGATCAAAAGCCTCTTTACTCAATTCTTTATCGACGCCCGATTCATGTTTCGCTAAATCAGTAAAACCTACACCGTAACGCAGCGCTTGCTCAAATTCTTGTGCTTGCAATCTATATGGTATAATGCCCGCTTTAAAAATTATTTTCCAAAACTTATTGCTCGCTGCTGCATAATATGCTTGCTCTTTTGCTGAGATATTGCCCGGTGCCGTTCCACAGAAAACCACTTTGAGGCCTCGTTCTAAAAGATCAGGTAAGATCATCATTAGTTTCTCTTTTTTCGAACAATGGCAAGAGGTCTGCATAACCTTCTTCACGCATCTGCGCTTTAGGAATAAACTTTAAGGCAGCACTATTAATGCAATAGCGCAGACCTCCTCGTTCTTGAGGTCCATCAGTAAAAACATGTCCCAAATGACTATCGCTTTTACTTCCGCGAACTTCTATCCGTTTCATACCATAGGTATTATCTTCAAGTTCGCGTAAAACACTGTTGCTGATGGGTTTCGCAAAGCTTGGCCAGCCACATCCCGATTCAAATTTATCATGAGAAAAGAATAATGGTTCACCACTAACAATATCAACATAAATGCCTTCTTTAAAATTTTGCCAATATTCATTTTTAAAAGCAAGTTCTGTTGCATTATTTTGGGTCACATCATATTGTAAAGGGGTTAACCGCTCTTTAAGTTTTGTTGCTTCTGACTTTTCGGGTTGCCACTTACTTGCTTGGGCAAACTGCTTATCGTCAAGATGACAATATCCTGCTGGATTTTTCTCTAAATATCTTTGGTGATATTCTTCGGCTGGATAGTAATTATCCAGTTGTTCACTAACTAACGCAAGTGGTTGCGGATATTCCCGTCCTAATTCTTTTAAGGATTTATTGATAATAAGAGCATCTTCTGCCGTTTCATAAAAAATAGCACTACGATACTGCACACCGCTATCATTACCTTGTCGATTCACGCTAAGTGGATCGATCACTTCATAAAATAATCCTAAAAGCTCTTTTAGCTCAATAACTTGCGTGTCATAAATAACTTTAACTGTTTCAGCATGGCCGGTCTGGCCCTCACAGACTTCTTCATAGGTCGGACGGCTGGTTATACCATTAGCATAACCAACTTCGGTATCAACAACACCATTTATCAAACGTAAATATTTCTCAATTCCCCAAAAACATCCGCCAGCTAAATATATAGTTTTATACTGTAATTTTTGCATGCTTGCACGCATTTTTAGCACCTCCTGCTCATCAGCTATTTTCTTTATTGTAAGTTACAAAGCACTCAATTTGTTTGAATAAGATACACACCAATAATTAAAAAAGCTATGCCTAATAAGCGTAATTGCGTTACACTATGTAGCGTTCCTGTAATAAAACCGAAGTGATCAAAAATAACGGCTAAAATAATTTGCCCTGCTACTACCAAACTAAACATATTAGCAAAACCAATTTTGGGTGTTACAAAAACCGTTGTAAAAATATAAAAACCTCCTAATAAGCCACCTAACCACATCCACAAAGACGGACCACTAAATACACTAAGAGCAGGAATGCTCTGCCAGCCATAATAAGCTGCCACCAAATAAATACTACCCAAGCCTAGCGTTCCCACCAAAAAACTAAAAAAAGCCGTCAAGATAGGGCTACCAAGATAACTCAACAGTTTAGTATTCATCCCTACTTGCGTAGTTATTGTCGCACCAGCAAGTGCCGCTAATACATAATATAACATTTTTTCTCCTTCTTAGCTGACTGCTATTCGTTTATATTTTAATTATAACAAGGGGAAGGATCTTTTGATACAAATTTTATAACAAAGTAAAGGGGCGCTTCTTTTATGTTGCAATTTCAACATAAAAGAAGCGCCCCTTTATTTTACTTTTAGCATTAGACGCTAATATCTTTGTTTTTTGTAAGTTTAAAGAAAACCAGCAAAGAAATAATTGAGGTGAGCGTCAAGATTGTCGAATAAGCCGCTGCATTACCAAAGTTACTTCGAATAACTTCTGCATAAATCGCCACCGTTAGCGTACTTGTGGCACTAGTGTAAAGAATAATCGATGAACTTAATTCACTAATTAACGTTATCCAGCTCATAATTGCTCCAGCCATAACACCTGGTAACATCATCGGTACTGTAACTTTTCGAAAAGATTGAAATTCCGTAGAACCCAAACTAATTGCAGCTTCTTCAACACTAGGGCTGATTTGGGAAATAATAGCAGTACTAGACCTAATAGTGTAGGGCATTCTGCGTATAGCGAGCGCTAAGACAATAATAAGCGCTGTCCCACTTAAAAGAAACGGCGGTGTATTAAACGCATATAAAAAGGCAATACCAAGCACCGACCCTGGAATAATATAAGGAAACATCGTCATTGTATCTAGTGTTTCCGTAATAAAAGATTTTTTGCGTGCGGTTAAGTAGGCAACTAAGACACCAAACACCACAACAATCGAAATTGCACACAGTCCAAAAATATATGTATTAAGAATCGAGTCGTTATCTTTAGCTAGTAAGGTGTTTTCATAATTGGCAAGGCTAAAAGCACCAGTATAAACGGTTCCACCACTAGTTTCTAGAAACGAAGTGTAAATAACCGTTAATTGTGGCAAAATAGCAAGCAAAGCAATGCCGTATACAAAAAGATACGTAAAGATTTTGCGACTCCCAGTTGCTTTTACTTGTTCCATGGGTTTTAAGGCGGTCATCGAGTAAGCATATTTACTCGCCACATATCTTTGCATAAAAAATAATAATAAGGTAATAGCTATAATAATTACGCACAAAGCAGCGGCGAAATGATCATCTGTACTGACTTCCCCCATGAACTGAGTATAAATCAAAACAGGAAAAGTACGATACCCTTCACCAATCAACATTGGTGTGCCAAAATCGCTGAAAACACGCATAAAAACTAAGAGTGCACCAGCGAGTAGCGAGGGCATGACAAGCGGCAAAATGATCTTTGTAACTCGTTGAAAAGCATTCAAACCAAGGCTCTCTGCTGCCTCATTTAAAGAACTATCTAAGTTCTTTAAGGCTCCTGAAACGTACATATAAATAAGCGGAAAACTTTGCAGAGAAAAAACTAGTACGATTCCTGTAAACCCATAAATACTAGGCATTTGTAAGCCAAAGGTTTCACTTAAAAAACTCGTTAAAAAACCACTGCGACCAAATAATTGAATCCACGCATAAGCACCAATAAAGGGTGGCGACAAATAAGAAATAACAATCAAAATATTCAAATATTTACTACCTGGAACCTTATAACTACGCAGTAAATATGCCATAGGTAAACCAATTAATGAAGCCAATAAGGTGGAAGCCACAGTAACATAAAAACTATTAACTAACGTACTCCAATAATATTTACGCGAGAAAAACTTCACAAAATAATCTCCTGTGAGAGTTAGAGTCGTCGTGTCTGGTGCTAAAATGCTCTTATATAAAACCTGCACTAAGGGATAGGCAACAAACAGCACAAAAAAGCCTAAGATTGCTAACGCTATGCCCCGCCAGATATCAAAGCCTTGCGGTTTCATTACGATAACCTCCTGCCAATAAACTCTGGCTGCCATCAGCGGTAAAAACATTTATTTTGGCTGCATCAAGAACTAGCTTTACTGCCTCTACTTCTTCGCCACCAGCGAGTTCTGTATTTTGGATGACTTCTAATTCCTGTCCATTTGCTCCTTCCAGGAAATAATGCGTATTCACGCCCAGAAAAACCTTATACTTGAGCTTAGCAGCAATCCCTGCTTGAGCAAGAGGATCAATAAATATTTCTTCGGGTCTTGCCGATACAATTACCTCATCACCAACTTTAACTTCTGGACTTAAGTTCGTCATCGGTACCTTATAATCGGAAAACTCTAAAACTTTTACGCCTTTTTGCTCACCAATCGTTGCCTTTAAGATATTTGAAAGACCAATAAACGTAGCGACAAAAGTATTACTTGGTCGTTTATAAATTTCCTGTGGTGTTCCGATTTGTTGAATAACACCACCATGCATTACGGCAATACGATCCGAAACGGCTAGTGCTTCTTCTTGATCATGGGTAACATAAATCGTCGTAATACCAATTTCTTTTTGAATTAATTTAATCGCATTACGCATTTCTACACGTAGTTTGGCATCTAAATTGCTTAACGGTTCATCCATAAGCAAAACTTCAGGATGAATAACAATCGCTCTAGCTAATGCTACACGTTGCTGCTGACCACCAGACAATTGATTAGGCATCCGATCTTTTAAATGTTTAATTTTAACAGTATCTAAGATTTCTTCTACGCGTCTAGCAATTTCATCTTTTGGCACTTTACGGTTTTTAAGACCAAAAGCAACGTTCTCTTTAACCGACATATGTGGAAAAATAGCATAATTTTGAAAAACCATCCCCATATTACGCAAATTAGTAGGAATGTCATTAATAATTTTTCCATCAACAGAAATTTGACCATCGTCAATACTATTAAAACCGATAATCATCCTTAATAATGTTGTTTTTCCACATCCAGAAGGTCCAAGTAAGGTGAAAAACTCACCGGGTTTAATATCAAGCGACAAACCCGCAATAATCGTATCTTTACCAAAAATCTTTGTTACTTCTTCTATATTAATTGCAACGCTCACATAAACTCCCACTTTCGTTAAATGACTTGATGATAAAAACAAAAGGGCTCTTAAAAGAGCCCTTTTGTTCTGTCAACTTACAGCATTTTACATCGATTTTTCTAACTGTTCGCTGAATTTTTTAGAGATTTCTGCTTTATTGGCAGCAACCCAGGCTTCATCATAATTAGAAGTCAATTTTATTTTATCAATTGGAGTCATATAATCTGCAAGTTCCACGCCTTTACGTAAAGGTCGTACCGTTAACTCTTTACCAATAGCACTTTGAATTTCTTCACTTAGCATAAAGTCTACAAATTTTTTAGCATTCTCAGGATGCTTGCTATTCTTAATAATTTGCACCGATTCACCAGGGAAAATAGCGCCTTCTGTCGGAAATACTACCGCTACCTTAGCACCGTTTTTCACTAGGCTAGCAGCAGGATCTTCCCAAGTTAGGCCAACCACGTACTCGCCGCCAGCTACACCTTTATAAACTTGACTTGAGCTATTGGCCATTTTACCATCAAGGTTTGCAATAAATTTACTTACATAATCCCAGGCTTCTTCAGACATTGGATCACCATCTTTGCCATTAGCATATAACATCGCCATCAAAGATTGGAAGGCAGAGCTGGAGTTAACCGGATCACCAAAAGCAATTTTACCTTTTAGAGCTGGATTCAAAAGATCAGCAAATCCTTCAATTTTGATATCTCCCTGCAATTCTGTATTAACGATCATCACCGTTGGATCAGCAAAAGCTGGAGTAAAAACACCATGTTTATTCTTAAAAGCATCCATCATCTGATCATTTTCTTTAGAAACATATTCCATAAATAGATCTTTAGAACCAGAGAGCATGGTTTCATCAGCTGCCCACAAAACATCACCAAGTGGGTTTGCTTTCTCGGAATTAACCCTTTTTAAAACTTCACCTGTTCCTGCAACAACGAGATTAACTTTGATGCCAGTGGCTTTTTCAAATTTTGGAATAACAGCATTATTTAAAGATTCACTTCTTGCCGAATAAACGGTAAGTACTTTTTCTTCTGCTGTTCCTTCTCCTGTCTTCTTGTCACCGCCGCCTCCACAGCCTGCCATAAACATCATCATACCGGCCATTGTCAGTGCTGCTAATGCCTTGATTTTCATTTAGACATCTCCTTTTCTGAAGAAGTTTCCTATAATTGAAAGCTTCTTAATATATAATCTCCTACATTATATACAATTTTCTTCATTTGTACAATTTTCACCCAGCTGGCATCTTGTCCGTCCCACTGCTAAATAAAGTACTACATTTATACTGCTCTTTTTTAGCCTTGCTGCGCAGCCTGCCAATGCTCCAGATAAGGAATGAGACCTCCTTGTGCCACGAGCTTTGCAATATGTGCGGGAATCGGTCCTGCGACATACTGTTCACCGGTCGTTTTATTAAAAATAATACCTTGCTCATAGTCCACCGCTAGTACATCACCTTTGCTAATTTTATCAGTCTCTTGGCATTCAATTGTTAAAATACCAACGTTAATACAATTACGATAAAAAATGCGTGCATAAGATTTAGCAATAATCACGCCCACGCCAAGCTCTTTTAGAACTAGTGGCGCGGTCTCTCGACTTGAGCCCGAACCAAGATTATGCCCCGCAACAAAAATATCACCCGGTCGATATTCTTTACCAAAAGTTTCATCAATAGGACTCATCGTATGAGGAGCAGCCTCAGCTATACTAAACTCCATATACGCCGCTGGTGAAATAATATCAGTATTAATATTGTCTCCGTATTTCCAAGCCTTTCCTTCAAGTAAGCTCATCTAAAGCACCTCCTACAAAAATTCACGTGGATCAGTTATCTCGCCAGTAATCGCACTCGCTGCTACCGTTGCTGGAGAACCAAGATACACAAATGATTTTTTACTACCCATACGACCAATAAAATTACGATTAGTAGCAGAAATACAGGTTTCTCCTGCCCCGATTGTTCCTGAATGCAAACCAAGGCAAGCACCACAAGTTGCCGGCAAAATAATGGCACCTGCTTCAGCTAGATCTGCGATAATACCGTCACGCAAACACTGTTGGTAGATAGAAGCTGAAGCTGCTGAAACGAGTAAACGAATCCCTTCTGCAACCTTGCGTCCTTTTAAAATTTCCGCTGCAATTTTAAGATCCGTATAACGTCCACCCGTACAAGACCCCAGATAGGCTTGTTCGATTTTTTGTTTTACATTACCAATGTCTGTTACATTATCAACTTCATGAGGGCAGGCAATCTGCGGTACTAACGTACTTGCGTCAAACTCCAAGTCAGCTACAAAATTAGCGTTTGGATCACTTTTAAGTGCTGTAAATGACGCCGTTACTCCTATTTCCTTAAGATAGGCAGCCGTTACTTCATCATACTCCATTAAACCTGCTTTCGCTCCCATTTCTACTGCCATATTAGCAATACAAATTCTTTCATCCATGGGCAATGCGGCAATGCCTGCACCTACATACTCTACTGTTTTGTAAGTAGCCCCCGCATGACCAATATGTTTAATCGTATGCAAAGAAAGATCTTTAGCCATAACACCTTTAGCCAACTGTCCCTTCCACTTGACGCGAATTGTTTCCGGCACTTTGAGCCAGATTTCTCCCATCATCAAAACGCCAAGCATCTCCGTTGACCCAATACCGGTAGCAAATGCACCTACCGCGCCATAAGAACAAGAATGAGAGTCCGTCCCGACAATCACTTCTCCTGGTAAGGTATGTCCCTTCTCAATCATAATCTGATGGCAAGGACCTATAAATTCATAATAGTTTTTAATTCCTTTAGCTTTCGACCAGTCACGTGTGTATTTGACAATATCAGCCTGCGCTGCTGTTGCCGGTGGTGTATAATGGTCCGAAATAATAATTACTCGTTCCGGATCCCAGATTTTTGCTCCCAATCTTTCCATTTGATCGGCAATCTCCACACGTGGTCCTAAAAGATCATCCATCATAGCCTTATCAACCTTAGCCATCACAATTTGACCAGCCTTGACCGTTGATAATTTTGCCGCGCGGGCCAAAATTTTCTCACTCATTGTCATACCCATCTGATGCTAATCCTCCTTTTTTTGTAATCTTAGTTATATATAGTTCGCCCTATTTGCTTACTTTCCTTTATTCGCTGCCCCTAACTCAAAAAAAAAGAAAAAAACTTTGGAACTTAAGTATAAAGTTCCAAAGTTTTTTCTCTCTAAATTTAAAATAATTTAAGCCCTGCTATACCACAACCTATTAAAGCAATACTAGTTAATCTAATTGCTGTAACTGGTTCATCAAACAAGAGGATACCTACGATGACTGTTCCCACAATACCAATGCCTGTCCAAATCGCATAAGCCGTACCTAAAGGTAGAACTTTTAAAGCCAGCGATAAGAAATAAACACTGATAATCATGCCTACTAAAGTCAAAATACTAAAGCCCACACGCGTAAAACCATGTGATGCTTTGAGTCCTATTGCCCACACAATTTCAAAGCTACCAGCAATTAATAAATAAAGCCATTCCACAACTATTCACCTCTCTATCTTACACTGATCCTTGTTTTATTTTTTTAAGCAATATTTAAGGGGATTACTGTAAGCGCTAGTGACAAGTACGCCTTCATGCAGAAGAATCCTCATAAGTAAATGCCAATAAATAAGGAAGCAGTTGTGCTTGCTCACGCTCGGTTAGCGTAATACCATAAAGCTGATTATAATATAAACCGTCAACCGCTAAGCGCACAACATTAGCTTTAAGCGGATCTAAGCCATCGTTTTCAATATGCTTTTTTAATTCATTAAAGTCCGCTGCCATTTCCTCGACCAAGGTTGTATCAGTTGCAACAGCGGATAAAAATGCTGCATTCATTTCTAAATCGGTATTAATCTGTTCAAAAGTCGTTTTAAGATAACCTCGAGTCCAACGCCCCACTATGCAAGGATCTACTGCCGCATAAGCATGAATTTGTTGTACAAACTTTTCCATAATAAAATTTTTCATTGCACGCATCAACTTATCTTTACCAGCAAAATGATATAACAAGCCGCCTTTACTAATTTGTGCTTCAGCAGCTACCGCATCTAAAGTCAAAGCAAATACGCCACGTTCACTAATAATTTTTGCTGCTGCTTTTAAAATACGTCTTTTCGTTGTTATTTTTTTGCTTGTGTTAACCATCGGCTCACCTCCTAATCACCAAGATATAATATACCGTCTGGACGGTATAGTCAATTCTCCAACTTATTAATTCACATAAAAATCACCGTTACTTTGTAGTAACGGTGTCTAGCTATCTTTATTTAATTATAAAACTATATTTTTATGTTTAATAAATGTGTTATCTTGCAACTCTTTAAAAGCAAGTTCTAATTCTTCATCTGTATTCATAACAATCGGTCCACCCCAAGCTATTGGCTCACGCAAAGGAGATGCCGCCATGACAAAAAAACGTACTGCTTGCTCGCCTGTCGTTACTTCTATTTGATCGCCTGCGGTAAACAACAAGGCTTGCCTTGCTTCGAGTAGTTCTCCATCTTCTTCAAAGCTCGCTGCTCCACTTAAAATATAAAAAAATACCGTATCATTATGTGGCACTGGTAAGCTCCAGGTAGTTTTTGGTTGTAGTTCCACATCTAAAAGCAAAGGTTTAATATGTTGACCAGCAAATGCTCCTTGTTGATCAGCATAGGTACCAGCTATAATATGTACTTTACTTTGCGCATCACAAGCTACGGGAATCGCACTCTGTACAAGATCATTATACTTAGGCTCGGTCATTTTATCTTTAGCCGGCAAATTAAGCCAAAGTTGCAAACCTAACATACGCGGGCTTGCTTTCGGCATTTCTTGATGAATAATTCCGGATCCTGCGGTCATCCACTGACAACCGCCACTTAAAATACTACCTTTATTACCTAAGCTATCACCATGAGCAATCTCGCCTTCAACTAAGTAGGTAATGGTTTCAATACCACGATGCGGATGCCAGGGGAAACCTTTGGTATAATCAGCTGGATCAACCGAGTCAAACGCATCTAGCATTAAAAACGGATCAAATTCCTTAGCATCACGGCGACTGATCACGCGCACTAATTTTACCCCAGCGCCGTCTTCTGTTCTACGTCCTGTCACTATTTTTTTAATGGTTCTTTTTTTCATGTTTACACCTCCATTACTGCTTAAGCTAATTTACTCTTCACAACTTTTTGCCGTTTGCAATAAATCATTAATAACTGTTCCTGCAATCATTAATCCCACAATACCTGGCACATAGGAAATACTCCCTGGCACAGCACGTTTTTCTAAGCAATGTTTCGCTGACTCTGCGGGGCAAATACAGTGTGTATGACAATTATTTTCTGCTAAGTGCTGCGCAACCACTGGTTGTTCTTCTGAATAAACTACCTTTAAACTCTTAATGCCTCGCTTTCTTAATTCTTTACGCATGACCTTAGCTAATGGACAAATCGTTGTTTTAAAAATATCCGTTAACTTAATTTTTGTCGGGTCTAATTTATTACCCGCTCCCATCGCACTGATGACTGGAATATGATGCTTAGCGCCTTGCATTACTATATCAATCTTTGCTGTAACAGTATCCAACGCATCAACGAGATAAGCACAATCATCAGTAATTAAGGTCGTTGCTTTTTCTGGTAAATAAAATTCTTTTTTTACTTCTACTTGAATAGACGGATTAATATCTAAGAGCCTTGCTTTCATCGCTTCGACCTTTGCTTGACCGATGGTGGATCTTAGGCTATGCAATTGTCGATTAGTATTCGTTAAACAAATCGTATCATCATCGACTAAAACCAAATGACCAACACCAGCACGAGCTAATGCTTCTGCCACATAAGTACCAACGCCACCAACACCGAAAACAGCGACTTTGGCTGCCGACAAAATAGCTAGTCCTTCTTTACCGATTAACATTTCTGTACGTGAAAATGCATGCAAAATACATCTGCCCCCATTTATTTTTATTTTTGTATATTAGGTAGTTCTAGTTGTTGATTTAAACTACCTGACTGATAACCACCTAAATCAATTGTCACATAACGAAAGCCTAATGCTTTTAACGCTTGGTTAATCTGACTTGCCACTTCTGGCACCACCAAAACGCCTAGCACATGACTTGCAACTTCGATTCTAGCTATATCACCATGGTGGCGAACACGCACAGGACCTGTAATATAGTTCTTAACAACTTCTTCTGCTTTTTCAATTTGACGCAAACGGGACTTCGTAATTTCCTCGCCATAAGCAACTCTTGACGATAAACAAGGCATACTAAGTTTATCCCAAGTAGGCAGTTGCCATTGGTGCGATAATTCCCTAATTTCCTTTTTGGTAAAACCTGTTACTAAAAACGGAGAAACCACTTGCTTTAGTTCTTTCACCGCGACTAAACCCGGTCGATAATCACCAAGGTCATCAACATTGGAACCATCTAATAACCATTCATATCCCTGCGCTTGTGCTTGCTGCACTAATTGCGAAAAGCGTAAATGTTTGCAATAATAACACCTGTTCTTATCATTAGCGACAAACTTTTTGTCCGTTAGTTCACTAATCCAGACTTCGGTATGTTTAATACCAATGGCGTTTGCCGTTTGACGCGCCTCACTTAGTTCTAATTCTGACAGCGTTTCTGACACTGCGGTCACCGCAATTGCTTTATCCCCTAAAGCTCGATACGCTGCTGCTGCTAAAAGCGAGCTGTCTACGCCACCAGAAAACGCAACTGCAACGCTACCTAGTCCTTTAATATATGCTAATAATGCTTCAATTTTTTGTTCATTCATTTTTTCACCCACTGAGATTTTCCCTTATTTTTATTCATACTAGTTTAATATACTTTATTTTATCAAATTTAATACATCTCGCCTTTAATGTCAAGTATAGCAAAAATAATCATCTTTGCGTAATTACTACTAGAAAAATTTTACACAATTTTAATTAATAGGCATGGTCATTTTAAGACTTTTTAGGTATGATTAAGTTAACAATGTGTATAAGGAAGGAAGTACTATGAATATCTTACAAGCAAAAAAAGGTTTTATCTGTGATATGGATGGCGTCATTTACAAAGGTGACTATTTACTACCAGGCGTCAAAGATTTCGTCAATTGGCTACAAAAAGAAAATAAACAGTTTCTTTTTCTTACAAATAATAGCAGTAAAACTCCACAAGATTTACAAAACAAATTACTGGGAATGGGCTTAGAAGTTAATGAGGAACATTTCTACACCAGTGCTTTAGCTACGGCGAAGTTTCTCAAACATCAATCGCCAGGTGCTAGTGCCTATATTATTGGCGGTCCTGGCCTCTTTACCGCTTTAGAAGAAGCGGGTATTGTTTTTAACGACATTAATCCTGACTACGTTGTCTTTGGTGAAACCAATGACTATAAATATGAACATATCTGCCGTGCTATGCATCATGTTTTAAATGGAGCTCGCCTCATTGGTACTAATTCAGATCTTACTGGTCCTTCTGAACATGGTATCATTCCAGCGTGCCGTGCTTTAGTTGCGCCAATTGAAATGACTACCGGCAAAAAAGCTTATTTTGTTGGTAAACCAAACCCTTTGATGATGCGGACAGGCCTTCAAATCTTAGGCATTCATTCAGAAGAAACAGCAATGATTGGCGACCGAATGGATACCGATATTATCGCCGGCATCGAAAGCGGACTTGACTCTATCCTCGTATTAACAGGTGTCACTTCACGCGAAGATATTAGTAAATATCCCTACCGACCACGTTTAGTACTAGAAAATGTGGGTGAAATCGCCAAAAATAGTTTATAATTAGACTTATCAAATGATTTTAAAATTTTTGGAGGTTAACGTGTCCTTATCAAAATCCTCGCGACAGCACTTTACACAAGGCTGCCAGGCTGCGCTACCGATTGCCATTGGTTATTTACCGATCGCCATTACCTTTGGTATTTTAGCTAAAGCAGTCGGCATTGACCCCGCATTAATCTGTTTAATGTCCTTAGTAATTTATGCTGGTGCTAGTCAATTCATCGCAATTAACTTACTTGCCTTAGGCACTGGTAGCAGCGAAATTATTCTTACTACTTTTATTTTAAATTTGCGCCATTTTTTAATGAGCGCTACACTTTCACAAAAACTAGACAAGACGGTCACTAGTCCTTGGCGAGCACTCCTCGCTTTCGGTATTACTGATGAAACATTTTCCGTAGCTTCTTTTCAAAAAGAGCTATCCCTTGATAAAGCATTTTTACTAGGTCTAAATACTCTTTCCTACCTAGCGTGGAGCAGCGGCACTGCGTTAGGTGTCTTTTTTGGAGCGATTATACCTGATATTTTGCAAAACAGTATGGGTATTGCGCTCTATGCTATGTTCATCGGTCTCTTAATTCCACAAATGAAAAAATATCGACCAGCATTAATTGTTGCACTGCTAGCCATGGGCCTAAATACACTTTATACAATTTTGCCGTTTAGTGCAGGGCTCTCTTCGGGTTGGGGAATTATTATCTCCACCATAGCGAGTGCAGCTTTAGGTGCCATGTTTTATGCTAAGGAGAGTAATCAATGGACTTAATCTACTTAATCATAGGCATGGCTTTAGTAACTTACTTACCTAGAGTATTACCACTAGTCCTTTTTAAAAATCTTAGCCTCGCCCCTTACCTAAAAGTATTTATGCGCCTTGTTCCTTATGCGGCGCTTGGTGCTTTAATCATCCCTGGGCCCTTCAATACGGTCTCCTCACAAATGTTTCCAACCTTCATTGGTTTCTTAGCAGCAATTGCTCTAGCATATTATGAATATAATTTAATCTTAATTGTTGCTGGCAGTATTTTTTCTTCTCTAGTAGCAAACTTAATTCTAACGTAACTATGTTTTTGGAAAAACGAAGGAAGTGGCAAAATCTTGAATATTTTTCAGGTTAGAGGCAACACTTTTTGTATCAATACGGGCATGACTTATATTCCTTTTTATAAACTAAATGCACATGATATTATTATGCTTGATAGTGGTTGGGCAGAAGGCGAACAACAAGGCATTACTAATTTATTGATTGAAAACTCCTTCAATATAAAGGCCATCATTAATACGCACTCTCATACGGACCATATCGGTAATAACTCTTTTTTCAAAGCTAAATATAACTGTCTGATTGCCATGCCTGAATTAGAAGCCTTTATTTGTCATTCCCCACTTACGCTCAAGCTCTACTTTCATTCTTTACCAGTCAACGTTCTAAAAAAGCAGTTCGGCCATATGATTAATCAACCTGATTTTTTAATCAGTGAACAGCAAACAACCATCACGATTTGTAATACGACGTTTCAAATCATTCATACACCTGGCCATAGCATTGATCACATTTGTCTTATAACACCTGACGACGTTGCTTATCTTGGTGATACTCTCATCAGTCACAAAGTTATGCGCGGCGCCAAAATGCCTTATGCTTACTTACTCAATGAAGATTTAGCAAGCAAAAAGCTGCTTTACCAGATTACTGCACAAAAATATATTATTGCTCATAAAGGCTGCTACGAAGATATTCAAGACCTAATTACTCTAAATATTGATTTTTATCAACAGCGAGCTAAAGAAATTCTTTCTTTAATCAAAGAATCTGCTAGTTTTGAAGAAATTACGATGTCTGTCATTAAAAATTTTCGTATTCCCATTCATAGCCTACAAAAGCATTTATTAATTGAAAGAATGCTGCACTCTTATCTAGACTATCTTTATGAAACTAAACAAATTACCGTAAACTTAAGTAATGGTTACGTCCGTTACAGCGCGCTAACCAACAATTAATCCTCCAACAAATGATTATTGGAACATAAAAAGACTACCACTTAAACTGGTAGTTTTTTTTGTCTTGGAAATTGTATTTAAAATACAAAATACTTCACAAAATATATAGCGCTTAAAAAGATATTAGTGTATACTAATTGTTATATGGCCTTTATGTTGTGTAGCATATAAGCATTCTATCTTTACCACTTGCTCACTAAAGGTCTCTTCGACCAGGCAGAGCAGCTTTACCTCAGCCTTGCTGTCGTTAGCTATATTTTTATTATTTTACGGAGGTGTCTTCATGTTAATGCTTTTAGGATTTCTTATCTTAATGACCTGCCTAGTCATAGGAGTTCGCCGCGGCGGCATTGGTCTTGCTACGGTTTCTGGTATCGGTTTAGTTTTTTTCATTTTTGTAATGGGTTTAAAACCAGGCAAACCACCGGTCGATGTTATGCTGACCATCATGGCTGTAGTTACTTGTTCTGCGTTTCTCCAAGCCTCAAAGGGGCTAGATGTTATGCTCAAATACGCAGAGAAGTTTTTGCGTAGTAATCCCAAATACATCACCATCCTTGCACCTTTAACAACTTGGTTTTTAGCGGTACTCTGTGGTACTGGTCATGTTGTTTATGCAATGTTTCCCATTATTTACGATATTGCTATTAAGCAAAATATCAGGCCTGAGCGCCCCATGTCCGTTTCTTCCATTGCCTCACAAATGGGTGTTTGCGCTTCTCCAGCCTCGGTAGCCGTAGTTTCTGTCGTAGCCATTTTAGGTGCAACGGAACATCCTTTTGGCGTTATGCAAATTCTTTCCATTTCTATTCCTGCAACCTTTGTCGGCGTTGTCGTTGCTGGTCTCTGGAGTATTAATCGCGGCAAAGACCTTGATAACGATTTAGAGTTCCAAGCTAAAATAGCAGACCCTGAGCAAAAAGAATTTATTTATGGTGGTTTACAAGAACAAAGTCTGCTCAATATAAAATTACCAAAATCAGCTTATCAAGCTGCTCTCATTTTTCTACTTGGCATTGGTATTATTGCTTTATTTGGCAGTTTTCCGCAATTGTTGCCTAAATTCCCAGATGCGAAAGGTGTTTTAAAACCTTTCTCCATGACCCCAACCATTCAGTTAATGATGCTATCCATTGCCGCTATTATCATGATGCTTTGTAACGTTAAAACTGCTGAAGTAGCTTCTGGTTCTGTCTTTAAATCTGGCATGACGGCCATTGTTTCTGTTTATGGCGTTGCCTGGATGGCAGATACTTATTTTGGCGCTTACCTTCCAGTAATGCGTGAAACTTTAAGTAACGTTGTTTTGGCCTACCCCTGGATGTACGCCATCGTACTATTTTTAGTTTCCAAACTTATTAATTCGCAAGCAGCAGCGGTAACGGTCATCGTCCCGATGGCTTTAAGTGTCGGTGTCGATCCTTTAGTCATCGTCGGGTTTATGCCAGCAGCTTACGGTTATTTCGTCCTGCCGACCTATCCTTCTGATCTTGCCTGCATTGGTTTTGATCGCTCCGGTACAACTAATATTGGTAAATTTATTATCAACCATAGCTTTTTAATTCCTGGTTTTATCGGTGTTGGTAGTGCCTGCCTTGCTGGTTATATATTAGTACACTTAGTTTATTAAAAATAGAAGATTACAAAGCAAGAGTTTTCCTACCCAAAAGGAAAACTCTTGCTTTGTTTTAGCATCATCACTTTAGTTAAAGTACTGTAAAATCCTAATTTTTATTTGTTTTATTGTATAATTTTGTCTTATAATATACTCATATACTAAGTTTTCTAGACTTGAGGTTCCTACATGAAAAATTTCACAGCCCAAAAAATTGCTTTTGTTGCTTGTTTCTCAGCATTAGCAGCACTTCTCTCATTATTTGATTTTAATTTACCTTTATTTCCACTCTTTATTAAACTTGATTTTGCTGATTTACCTGCATTAATAGCCACTTTTATTTTTGGCCCCGCACTGGGTATTTTGATTCAAATTATTAGAAACTTTATTCACCTCTTTATTTCTAATACTGGTGGCATCGGCGAACTTGCAAATATGCTAATTGGTGTCAGTCTAATCGGCACTGTTGGCTTTTTATATCATCACGTGTTAAAAGGAAAACAACCGTTTTTGGCCTTACTAGCAGGAATACTAGTCATGACGAGCGTTGCCATGTTAGCAAACTACTATTTACTACTACCGCTCTTCTCTCTTTTTATACCGCTCGATGAGATTTTCGCCTTTTCAGCTCAACTTATTCCTTTCGTTCACGATAAATTTACTTTCGTTGTCTACGTTATTATGCCCTTTAATTTAATCAAAGGCTCTATCGTTGCGGTCTTTGGCTATGCTCTTTACAAAAAACTCTCCCCTGCGTTTGCTCATTTAACACTTTAAAATATACTACTAAAATTAACTTGAAAGGTGGCTTTCTTTTATGAACGCATTTACTTATCTTGCTCCAACAAAAATTATTTTTGGTAAAAACTCCGAAAATAAAGTAGGTTCGCTACTAACCAAGGGTGGTTATAAAAATATTCTTATTCATTATGGTGGTACAAGCGCCAAAAAGTCTGGTCTCTTAGACCGCGTTTATGCTGCTTTAAAGGATGCTAATATCACTTACCATGAATTAGGTGGCGTAGTCCCTAATCCTCGTCTGAGCAAAGTTTATGAAGGAATTGAACTTTGCCAAGCTCATTCTATTGATTTTATCTTAGCCGTAGGTGGTGGCAGCGTTATTGATAGTGCTAAAGCCATCGGTTATGGCGTTAAAAACCCTGCTGATATTTGGGATCTTTTTACTGGTAAGGCACGTATTACCAATGGTTGTTTGCCACTAGGCACGATCGTTACTCTTCCAGCTGCTGGTAGTGAAATGAGTAATGTTTCTGTCGTTACTAATGAAGATGGTTTACTCAAGCGTTCTTTAACTCATGAATCAGGCTTTTGTCAGTTTGCCATCATGAATCCAGAGCTTACCTATTCTTTACCAGCCTATCAAACAGCTAGCGGCGCAACTGATATCATCATGCATACTTTAGAACGTTATTTCACAACTGGTGAAACAATGCCTTTAATAGATTCTATCGCAGAAAGCTTGTTAATAAACGTGATGTACAATACCAAAGTTGCGCTTAAAAATCCCAAAGATTATGAAGCTCGAGCGGCCATTATGTGGGCAGCAAGTCTTTCTCACAATGGTGTGACCGGCGATCGCAATTATGGTGATTGGTCCTCCCATCAACTAGAGCACGAACTTAGCGGACTCTTTGATGTAGCACACGGAGCCGGTTTAGCTGCAATTTGGGGTAGTTGGGCACGTTATGTTTGTCAAACCAACCCTGCTCGCTTTGCCCAGCTCGCAGTTAACGTCTTGGGCGTGCCCAACCGTTTTAATGATCCAGCCGCTACTGCCTTAGAAGGTATTGAAGCCTTGGAAGAGTTTTTCCATAGCATTGGCATGCCGACTTCAATTCACGAAATGGGCATTGAACTTACTGAAGAACAAATCAAAGAACTTGCTTACAAATGTAGTTTCATGGGCACGCGTACAATTGGTGGTTTTCAAAAACTTGATTTACCCGATATTGAAGCTATTTATCGAATGGCGAAATAATTACTCTCCTAAATTAAATATCAAGTTCAAAGGAGCGTATTCATGCTAGATTTAGACTTTACGCTAACCCGCCAAACTACTGTACCTTTATATAAACAATTGGCTGAACATATCAAAAAAGAAATTCGCCAACAACACTTAAAATCAGCTGATAAGTTGCCTTCGATTCGTAAGCTCGCCGCCGTGTTAAATCTTAGTCGCACGACCGTCGAAAACACTTATAATCTCTTATTAACCGATGGCTATATCATCAGTCAACCGCAAAAAGGTTATCTCGTAGTTAATTTACAAGAAACGGAAACTCCACTTATAGTGCCATCTTTTGCGCCAAAAATTCCAGAACCACCATTATATGACTTTGCCAATAACTACATTGATATTCATACATTTAATACAGCTCTTTGGCGGCGTTGCACCAATAACACATTAAAAACGCCTGCCAATATTGCGAGCTACGGTGAGGCGCAAGGAGAATCTAAGTTACGTGAAGCACTCGCTACTTATAGCTATGAATCACGTGGTGTTCTTGCCGCACCCGAGCAAATCGTAATCGGAGCTGGCTTACAGAGCTTACTTGCTATTTTGCTCAATACTTTGCCTATCACAAATAAAAAAGCTGCTTTTGAACCACCAGGGTTTGCAAAAGCAGAATTAATATTTGCTAGCGCGGGCTGGCAAGTTGAACAATTTACGATGCAGGATTTAGAAACACAAACCCTGCCGCCCTTACTTTTTATTAGTCCAACAAATCCTTATAAAGGCACTATGCTCACAGCTAACGAACGTATTGAGTTGCTGAACTGGGCAAAACACACCAATGGCTTTATTATTGAAGATGACTACAATGGTGAATTTCGTTACTTTGCCCGTCCAACTGGTGCCTTACAAGGTTTAGAGGGCGGCGATAATGTTATTTATTTTGGCTCTTTCTCTCGTTTACTCATGCCCTCTTTGCGTATTAGTTATATGGTATTACCCAGTAAATTGTTGCCCTACTATCGAGAAAAATCTTTGCTTTTTAATCAAACGTCTTCTACTATTGAGCAGCTAACGCTAGCAGAATTTATCGCTGCTGGTCATTTGGGTCGCCATGTGCGGCGTCTGCGTAAATTATATGCGCAAAAAAATATTCTCTTACGCCAATATCTCCAAGAAATTTTTGGTGAACGCATCGAAGTAACGGCCTATACCTCTGGCTTGCATATCAAGCTACGAATCAAAACCGCTACTAGTGGCAAGCTGCTTTATCAAAAAGCTTTAACGATCGGTGTCCGTATTATTTCACTGCCCCAAACACCTCAAATGGTTTTTCCTGAAATCTTACTTTCTTTTGCTGGTATTAAAGAAGAAGAACTGAAGCCAGCACTGCTTTTATTACGCAAAGCCTGGTTTGACTAACTTTAACCTGCAGTTAAGCCACCGTCAATCGTAATAATACTGCCCGTCATAAAACCATTGAGCGGAGACGCTATCGCACAAATCATATGCGCAATCTCTTCTGCTTTGCCTATCCTTGCCAAAGGATAGGCTTTTGTCATTTCTGCTAAAGTATAATTACCACTAACTAATTGCTTCTCAACAAGCGGTGTTGCCACGTCACCTGGACAAATACAATTAACACGAATAAGCGGTGCACAATCCAAAGCTAAACCACGTGTAAACGCTACAACTGCGCCTTTAGAAGCACAGTAAACGGGACAACCATAATTACCATTGACACCTGCATCTGACGCGATATTAATAATACTAGCATCCAATTTACTCATTAATGATAATAATTCTTGAGTTAAAAAAATAGTGCCTTTAACGTTAATATTCATAAGCTCATCATACTCTATTTCTGTAACAGTACCTAAACGTCCTTCCGCATAAATACCCGCTGCATTTACTAAAACATCAATCTCACGTCCTCTCCTCTTGATACTTTGAGCAGCGTTATGACAACCTTGCATCGTGCTTAAATCAGCCTGTATAAAGACGGAACCAGGCGATAATTGCTGAATTTTTTGCGCAGCGCTTAAACCTTTAGCTTTATTACGCCCAATTAATAAAACCTCTGCACCATCTTGAGCAAAAAGCTCAGCCGTAGCAAGCCCAATCCCAGAAGTTCCGCCACTAATTACTATTTGTTTATTTCGCATCATATACATTGTTTTTGCCACCTCATTTTAATACTTTCAGCACCAGTATCGTCACCGATATAAGTTTTGATAGGCCTAAAGTTATGTTTTTGATAAAACCGTACTGCATTCTCATTCTTGGCATAAACGTCTAACGTTAAACTGGGGTACCGTTTCTGTACAAAATTCATGAGGGCACTGCCAATACCTTGACCTTGAAAACTTGTTGCCACAAAAAGTCCTGCCACTTCTTTATGATCACTAAGACTTAAAAAGCCTTTTAAACAATTATGCTCTGTATAGACATAGGTTAAGCTCTGTGGTAAATATTTAGTTTCAATTAAGCTTTGATTCTTTCGCCAAAAATCGGCTTTAATAAAAGCATGTGCCTTTAATGAAGCATTTAACCACAAAGCAGATAAAGTTTTTATTTCATTTTCCTGCATCTCTCTAATCACTAGCATTCACCTCTTTACATTTTATTCTAGTCCAAAATAATTTTTCCTTTTATTTTTCTTAGCAAATATAAAAAAGCTGCTTAATTAAAATTAAGTCAGCTTTTGATCTTGCGTATATAAATTTTTGAATATTTTATAGTAATTTGCCTAAGTTTTTATACAAAGAAACGCATAATAAACATCGAAATTACAGCATTTAGAATACTAGTAACCATTAAAAGCGGCCAATATTTTTTAGGTACATCGGCAACACCAAGCAAACGACCCATATATTGTAATTGCGAACCCATAAGAAAAATTGCAGGGATCAAAATTGTAGCATGCGTACCATTAATTGTGTCATTAGCTAATAGGCTGACGGCAATACCCGTTCCAGCTGAAGCTGATAACCATGAAGTTAAAAGTACCGTAATAGCTTCACCTGGCAAACCAAAAATAGCCATGGCTGGACCAAATACTTTACCAATCAATTGCATTACACCTAGAAGATTAAGGATATGAGCAATAGTATAGGCCATCAAAACGTTCGGCAATAAGTTTTGCGTTGCAACAGTAAAACCCTTACGCGCGCCTATAACAAAGATATCAAAAGGATTCTTAGCTGGACTGTTTTTCATTTTTAAAATCCTCCTTATAGACGGTGTTTAGCACAAAGCGTACAAACATACCTCCGACAAACTTTAAGACAAACATAATAAATAAAGGAATAATAACTGGTGCTGTTAAAACAGCAAAAAGTGCTGATCCAATGGCAAAATAATTGTTAATCATACCTGCACCAGAATATTGCCAAGCACCCATGATTGTTAATTCTTTTAAATCGATTTCACCAGCATCATATAATTCTTTAGTTAGAGCTGCTCCAGCATCAGTGCTTTGCAAGTCTGTAATCAAAGCAAGACCCGTTTTACCAGGAATACCAAGTAGCGGTTGTAATAGTGGAGTTAAAAGCTTATGTGCAGCCTTAATTGCGCCGTAATGTGTTAAAATTTCTAACGCGCCTAACGCTAACATAACTGTTGGTGCTAAAGAAAGCGAAAATAAAAACCCAGCTTTCGCACTTACCCCACCAGCACCGATAAAAGTATTATTTGCAGGATCTTTCATTGTACCAAAAGTACCACCAAGTGTTGTAAAGTCAAAAGCACTGAGCCATTTCATTCCATCGACTTTCATAAAAAGTCCAGAGAAAAACAAAACCGCTGCCGCGAGTGCTATATACGCACCAATGCCTATCCTCCCAGAGTCCTTTTCCTGTTCCATCAAATTTCCTCCTCATTATTTAATACATATCAACAAAATTTATTATACCTACTGTACTTATATGTGTCAATCCCGCTTTTTTTTATGCAAGAAGATATTATTTCTGTAAAATTATAGTTATCTCCTTGAAAAATCTGCTCATATTATATAGAATTAAAATTATAAGTAGATTCAAACTAATTTATTAGCATAAAAATTTGAGGTGAAATTATGTCAAACGTTTTAAAACACTATGAGTACCTGCACACTATTCCAGAATTAGCTTTAGAAGAATTTAAAACTTCTGCCTATTTAGCAGAACAATTGGAAAAGGCAGGTTTTACCGTTACCAAAAATATTGGCGGTGCAACAGGAGTAGTTGGAATTTATGATAGTGGAGTTGCTGGTCCTACCCTAGCTTTAAGAGCTGATATGGACGCTCTTGGTCATATTATAGATGGAATTCCTTGCGCTCGTCATACCTGTGGTCATGATGCACATTCTTCTGTTGTGCTTTCCGCTGCTGAAGAATTGCTTAAAGAAAACGCTATTAAAAAAGGTCGTCTAAAAATTCTTTTCCAACCAGCTGAAGAAATTGCTGCTGGTGCACTAACAATGGTTGAAGGTGGCGCCATTGAAGATGTTGATATTATTATTGGCTCTCATATTCGCCCAGAAGAAGAATGTAAAAAAGGCACAGCAATTCCAGCAATGTGGTATTCAGCTTCTGCTACTGCTGATGTTATTATCCACGGCAAACCAGCTCACGGCGCGCGTCCCCATCTAGGAGTAAATGCTATTGATGCAGCTGCTGCAGCTATTAATGCGGTTAATGCTATTCATCTAAATCCTAATTTTTCTTATAGCGCCAAAGCCACTCGCTTTATTTGCGATGCTGGTGTTACCAATGCAATTCCTTCTTTAGCACATCTTAACTGGGATATTCGTTCTCAAAAAAATGATGTTATGCAAATGTTGCAAACAAAAATTAAAGCAGCAATCGAAGCCGCTGTTGCAACTGTTGGTGCTACCGCCGAGATTAGCTTTATTAAAGAATTACCCGCTGCTGAAATAGACGAAGAAGTTACTACGCTGCTTGCCGACGCTATTACAGACGTTCTAGGGCAAGATGGTCTTTTGCCACCATTTACTACCGCTGGCGGAGAAGATTTCTTCTTCTATAAAAAACTAAAACCTTCCATTAAAGCAGGATTTTTCGGATTAGGTGTGAATGCTACACCAGGTCTTCATCACCCCGATATGCATTTTGATAAAGATGCTTTAGAAATCGGCGTTAATATTTTTAAAGCAGCAACCAAAAGAGTTCTTGGTTAATATCTAAAATTTTTTAAATCACTTATAAGCCAGATGCTTTCATACTAAAGCATCTGGCTTTTTTCTATCTTTAATGAGCAAACTTATTTTGCTCACCACTAGCCATCTGTCCTTTTTTATTTTCTCATTACTGCCCATTTTTTAGTGACGCTTTTAGGTTTATAATACTTAATATCAACTAAAAAATTTAATTTATAATTCAGGAGGTAATTATGAAAATTTATAAAGCACTTACAATTGCCGGTTCAGATACTAGTGGCGGTGCTGGCCTTGAAGCCGACCTAAAAACATTCCAAGAATTTGGTATTTACGGCATGGCTGCAATTACTGTCATTGTCGCTCAAAATCCCCATAACAACTGGTCGCATGACATTTATCCCTTACCATTAACGGCTCTAGCCGCACAACTTGATACCGTTCTTACTGGTATTGGCGTCGATGCCTTAAAAACAGGCATGCTAGCAACGAGTGATATTATCGAGCTAGTAGCTCAAAAAATTGATCAAAGTTCAGTCAAACAGATTGTCATTGATCCCGTATTAGCTTGTAAAGGTACGGATGAACCACTAAATCCTGATTCAGCAGAAGCCATCAAAACCGTATTAGCCCCACGCGCTACACTAATAACGCCTAATGTCTTTGAAGCTAAAATCTTAAGTGGTTTAAAAACTCTTACCACACTTGATGATTTACAAGAAGCTGCGCAAAGAATTTATGAGTTAGGCGCTAAAAATGTCTTGATAAAAGGCGGTGCTAAACTAGAAACAGAAGACGCCATTGATTTATTCTATGATGGAAAAAACTACACTGTGCTACGCTCACCAAAACTAGTCACTACCTATAACCATGGAGCGGGTTGTACTTATGCTGCTGCCGTAACTGCGGGTCTTGCTAAAGGGGCCAACATGTTAACATCCGCTCAAGCTGCAAAAGATTTCACTTATGCCGCAATTAAAAACGGTTTCCCAATCAACCAATATGTCGGACCAGTTTGGCATGGTGCTAGCCGCCTTTGTAAATAAAGCAATAATTTGTAAACAAAGTTATAAAACGATGTTGTAGTCCCAGTACTATAACATCGTTTTTTTGTGTAATATTGTATACATAAAAAAATGTATTGACTATTTTCTGTTATCTGATATCATTTATTTCTAGGACACTTTCTTTTTTTCTAGTTCTTATTATGATCTCTTTATAGCATTCTTGGTTTTAGACAGTTTGGAGTACTATTTTTCAAAAATTATGCTGAATTTTCTGAAAAGATACCGCGTTTAAACTGTTTCAACAATACTATATTCATCAGAAAGGGCTGATCTACATGAAACAACATCATAAAATATTTTTAGGTTTTATCCTCGGTATTGTTTTTGGTTTATTTTGCTATTATAATTTTCCAGTATCCGAATATCCTGCACTAAAGTTTTTTACACAAACTTTAACCTTAATTGCGGGTATCTTTCTACGCATGATTTTCATGGTAGTCGTACCGCTATTAGTTTCAGCTCTGGTGCTAGGCGTTTTTGAATTAGGCCGTGGACGAGGGCTTGGCAAAGTAGCACGTCATTCGATGCTTTACACGCTTGCTTTAAGTTCAATAGCGGTTATTTTGGCTATTTTTATGACTAATTTCTTTCAACCTGGTGCTGGTGTTTCCGTTGATTTAAAAACGCTCAGCGATAATGCCTCTGTTATTAAAATTCAAGCAAGTAGTGCTACAGTCGCTGATAAAGTCTGGGTGCAATATATTCTAGACCTCTTCACCCAAAATCCAGTCGACTCCGCAGCACGTGCTTTTTCCGGTGAAATTATCTCGTTAATGGTCTTCTCGTTAATCTTTGGTTATGCAATGAGTTACGTTGTTACAGACCTTAACCATCCTCTCATTCAATCACTAAATGCGATTTTTGAAACTTCTTTAAAAGTAATTGGCTTTGCCATGAAATTAGCTCCTTATGCTATTTTTAGTTTAATTTTTAATACGGTTTATGCTTTAGGTGCTGGTTTCTTAGAAAATGTTCTCTATTTTACGCTTTTAGTTATTGGCTGTATTCTCTTTCATCAATTTGTTGTTTATGCGATTTTCCTAAAAGTTTTTGCTAAAATTAATCCTTACCAATTTTTCTATAAATGTCGAGAAGTTTATCTTTATGCTTTTTCAACAGCGTCCTCTAATGCCACTTTACCCATTGCCTTAGAAGCTGCGGACAAAGTACTAAATTTACCGCCTAAAATTGCGCGTTTTGTTTTAACCATCGGCGCATCAGCTAACCAAAATGGTTCAGCTTTATTTGAAGGTATTACCGTACTCTTCTTAGCACAAGTCTTTGGTATTCAGCTTACGATTGAAAATCAAATTTTTGTAGTTTTAATGGCTATTTTAGCAGGTGTCGGCACCGCCGGTGTTCCTGGTGGCACTTTGCCTGTAATTGCGATTTTACTCACTTCCGTGGGCGTACCTGCCGAAGGTATTGGTTTAATTCTTGGTGTTGACCGCTTCCTTGATATGTGCCGGACAACGCTCAATGTTTCTGGTGATTTAGTTGTTACTCAGCTCGTTAGTTCCTCTTTAACAGAAGAAGAGCTTGCCTCTGTTTCTGAGACATCCGAATAAAAATTTTTAAGTATCGTTGATAGTCTATAAAAAATTATTAGAAAAACAAAAGGTCACATTATGCTTTTGCATAATGTGACCTTTCTAGTTTTTTACCTCTAGTTATTATTTTCTATATTGCTAGCGTCTACATCTGCTACCAACTCTTCCTTTACTCGTGGTTCTGCATTTAAAATTTCCATGAATTCTACACCTGTAATCGTTTCCTTTTCTAAAAGAAAGGCTGCTAGTTCATGTAATTTATCTGTATTTTCTTCTAAAATTCGTCTAGCTTTAGCGTGTGCTGCTTTAATAATCGCCAACACTTCTACGTCAATTTTAGCTGCGGTCTCCGCGGAACAGAGAATCGAAGTATCGCCACCAAGATATGGATTATTCAGCGTTTCTAATGCCATCATATCGAATTCTTTACTCATCCCTAATCTCGTGACCATTGCTCTTGCCATTCTAGTTGCTTGTTCTATATCGTTAGAAGCACCGCTAGTAATACTATTGAAGATAACCTCTTCGGCACTACGTCCGCCCGTAATCGTAGTTATCTTGTTAAAAGCTTCTTCTTTCGTCAAAAGTACAGTTTCTTCTTCTGCAACCTGCATCGTATAACCAAGAGCTCCAGAGGTTCTTGGAATAATCGTAATCTTATGAACAGGGGCAGAATTAGATTGCTTTGCCGCTACCAACGCATGACCAATTTCATGATAGGCAATTACTTTTTTCTCTTTAGGAGCAATAACGGCACCTTTTCTTTGGTAACCAGCAATAACGACTTCTACTGATTCTTCTAAATCACTTTGAATAACTAACGTTCGGCCTAGCTTAACAGCGCGTAAAGCCGCTTCATTAATAATATTAGCTAACTCTGCACCAGACGCACCACTAGTAGCACGGGCGATAGCATTAAAGTCAATTTCATCGGTCATTTTTACATCTTTACTATGCACCTTGAGAATCTCTTCTCTACCTTTTAAGTCTGGTAATTCAACTGGTACCCTACGATCAAAACGCCCCGGTCGTAACAGAGCCTTATCGAGTGTTTCCGGCCTATTCGTTGCGGCGAGAATTACCACACCTTTACTACTATCAAAGCCATCCATTTCCGATAATAATTGATTAAGTGTTTGTTCACGTTCATCGTTACCACCGATTTGTCCGCCGCTATTTCTTTTCTGCCCAATTGCATCAATTTCATCAATAAAAACAATACAAGGCGCTTTTTCCTGAGCTTGTTTAAATAAATCACGGACTCGTGCCGCACCCATACCGACAAACATTTCTACAAACTCTGAACCAGAAATAGAGAAGAACGGCACTTTAGCTTCACCAGCCAAGGCTTTGGCTAATAAAGTCTTACCTGTACCTGGTGGTCCAACGAGGAGTGCACCTTTTGGCATTTTAGCACCAATTTCTTTGTATTTTTCAGGCTTATGCAAAAAGTCCACGAGTTCCTTTAAAGCTTCCTTCGCTTCATCTTGACCAGCGACATCCGCAAAGCTTTTATCAATTTGTGCTTCTGCGTAAACTTTAGCATTACTTTTGCCAAAACTCATCGCATTACCGCCACCCATACGTTTACTCATATAACGCATGAAGAGTTGTCCTAACGCAAAGAAAATAAAAATTGGTAACACCCAATTAGTAAAGAAGTTTACTATTGGACTTGGTTCTTTGGGAATAACCTGAGAAAACTCTACTTTATTTCTTACTAAACGATTAACTAACTCCGGATCTTCAACTCGTCCAGTCACATAGATTATCTTATCACCATCATCTTTGCCGACTAAAGCAATTTTGTTCTCAGTTATTTCTATTTTTGCTGCTTGCCCTTCATCAACCATTTGCAAAAAATTACCATAAGATATTTCTTTGACTTGGGGGCTGAAAAACATAGGTGCAATAAATGAATTAAATACAATAATCATTAAGATTGCTGCCACATAATAAAACATCAACGATCTTTTCGGTCCCTTTTTGTTGTTCATACCTTTTACCTCAGCTTTCATCGCCATATCATTTCTTAGCAAGTATTATCTTCATAATACAGCTATTCCCTGATTTAAACAAGCAAAAATTCCGTGAAAAACCCCTTGCCTTAGGCTTGGTCAGCTAGAAGTTTTACTCCACTAACTTATAACTATTCCAAACACCGTGGCAAGGGGACCGTTTTATTAGCCTATTTCTCCAGCTAACTCTGTGCCTCTTACGTCTACTGGGCGATTATTTGCATCTACCATAACTACTTGTGGCTGGTAGCTTTTTGCTTCTTCGGGGCTCATCGCAGCATAGGCTATAATAATAACCGTGTCACCGACGGCAACCTTCCGCGCCGCAGCTCCATTTAAGCATATGATGCCAGAGTCCGCAGCTCCTTCAATAACATAGGTTTCTAAGCGTTCTCCATTATTATTATCGACAATCTGTACACGTTCTCCCGGCAAAATTCCTGCTAGTTTTAATAATGTAGAATCAATAGTAATAGAACCCATATAATCAAGATTTGCTTCAGTAACTGTTGCTCGATGAATTTTGCCATGAAATATATTATATAACATCATCTTTCCTCCAATATACAATTATCGATTAAACGTGTTTGCCCAAAATATACAGCGACAGCTAAAAGACTCTGTCCGTTGATAATAGCGCTGGGCTGCTTTAAATCTGGTAATTGATACACAGCAACATAATCAATTTTTGCCAGCCGCTCTTTGGCTATTTCTCCACTCACAAAATCAATGAACGCTTTAGCTTTTCTTTCGCCTTGCTTAAACTGTTCTTGAGCTTTTTCTAAACTGCGTCCTAAAACTAATGCCGCCTGCCGTTCTTCTTTACTCAAATAAGCATTACGAGAGCTTTTTGCTAAACCATCTGCTTCTCGTATAATAGGCATAATAACTAGTTCTACATCAAAAAATAAGTCCTTAACCATCCGTTTTAAAACTTGTACTTGCTGGGCATCTTTTTGACCAAAATAGGCTCGTGTTGGCTTAACTAAATTAAATAATTTACTAACGATTGTCGCCACACCGCGAAAATGTGTCGGGCGACTACTACCGCACAATACTTTAGTTAAATTACCAGTGACTTCCACCCACGTCATTTCTTCTGAAGGATACATTGCTTGAGCTGAGGGTGCAAAAACAAGGCTTGCGCCAAGCTGTTTAGCCAAAGAGAGATCTGCGTCTAAAGTTCGCGGATAACTATCCAGATCCTCAGTAGGACCGAATTGCGTTGGGTTAACAAAAATCGTGACCACTACAAAGTCATTATTTTCGACTGCCGCTTTAATTAAAGCAGCATGTCCTTCATGTAATGCCCCCATTGTCGGTACTAAGCCAATGCTAGCCCCTGCTTTACATACTTGTTTAATTTTGTTTCTTAGTTCATCTACCGTATGACATACAATCATCATTTACCCCTCTTACTTAATAAATTTTTTCTAATACTTCTTCATCAATTGTAAAAGTATGCTCTCCACTAGGAAAATTACCCTGCCGTACATCAGTAATATATTCGCTCACTGCTCCTACGATCTCTGCTTGTAAAAAACGATATTTTTTAACAAATTTTGGTGTAAAGCCTTTACTCATACCAAGTAAATCGTTGCAAACCAAAACTTGTCCACTACAATACTTACCTGCCCCAATACCAATCGTTGGTATCGTTAATAATTCTGTAATTTTTGCAGTAAGCGCCTCGGGTACGCACTCAATAACGATACAAAAAGCACCGGCCGCTTCTAAGGCTTTAGCATCAGCTACTAATTTTTGCGCAGCGACAAGCTCCTTGCCTTGCACCTTAAAACCACCAAATTGATTAACTGATTGCGGTGTTAAACCAATATGCCCCATAACTGGAATACCCGCCTGCACCATTTTTTCTACTAAAGGACAGATTTCACTACCGCCTTCTAACTTAATCGCCTGACAGCCACCCTCTTTTAACAACCGTCCCGCATTTTCTAGTCCCAGTTGCTCTGACGTTTGATAACTCATAAAAGGCATATCACCTACAACTAAGGCATACTGCGTTCCTCTGACCACAGCCTTGGTATGATGTAACATTTCTTCCATAGTAACCGGTACGGTGGATGAATAGCCTAGCATAACATTTCCTAACGAGTCGCCCACTAAAATCATATCAACGCCAGCTTCATCAATATTTTTGGCCATCGCATAATCATAAGCGGTTAGCATAGTTAGGGGTTGCCCTTTCGCTTTTAATTCTTTAATCGTGCTAGTCGTTACTATTTTGCGTTCCATTTTCTACACCTCTTTTTCAATTTCTAAACAGATGCTCCAGTTCATGATATTGATTGCTTTCAATTGTTCCATTTGCTAAAGCCAATTGCGCCGCACTGCTTCCTAGCGCTTTATAAAGAGCGATAGTCGCAGGTGGCAAAACACTCAAATGCTCCTTCACTGTTACTAAGTCGCCCCTAGCAATCGGACCAGTTAGAGCTTTTCTTGCTAGCGTCACTTGTTCTAAATTAGCCACCGTTCCTCGTAAAAGCGGTAATAAGGCTTGTAGTGCTTCAGCTTCACTAACTGTCCATTTAGCTAATAAAGCCTGCGCTATGGCTAGCAATGTAACAATATAATTAGAAGTCAAACAAGCTGCCGCATGGTACTGCCTTCTTGCTTGTGGTGGCACATAAAAGCTATAACTCCCCAACAAGCGTGCAACTTGTTCACCAATTTTTCGCACTGCTGCTTGCCCATCTAAAGCAATATAAATGTCTTTAAAAGAACCTTGTCCATTAGCAAAACTTTGCAAAGGATGCCAACTTCCTATGTTTGCCCCCGCTTGCGCAAGGCTCTGCAAAAGCGCAACATCACCCGCACCACTACAATGAAAAAACGTTTTACTAGTTAAACTAAGCTGCTCTTGTTGCGCCAGCTGAACCAAATTATCCGCGCTTTGTTTAATCTGACTGTCCGGCACGGTTAAAAATATCACCTGAGCTTTTTGTAACAAGTTTATTAAGCTGCCTACTGTTACCTCCGCTGCCTCCTCTGGTTCAAGCTTTTGGCGCCGCATCCCCGGCGCACAGATTGCCGTAATTCCTTGAAGCTTTAAACTACGCTGTAAAGAACAGCCCACCTTCCCCATGCCACTAATCCCAATTTTCATAAACACCTCCTCTATCGCTGGACAATAAAAAAAACGCACTTCAACCGAAGTGCGTAGGTATGCTAATACATATACATATGGCGTCTACGTCTCGGTCTTAAAGATCCAAGCGATATTGACTATATTTAGTTTTGAAAGTTTTCCTTGTTGCGGTGAAATGCGTTTTAGCTATCTCCCGCCCGTACTAACTTATCAAACAGCTACATGATAACATACGTCTTTTTATTATGCAACAAATTTATACACCATCCTCTTGAATTCTTTACACCTTCTTTATATAATCATCATAAAAGGTGGTGCTTAAAATGCCCTATGTTAATATCAAAATAACCAAAGAAGGTAATGTTACGACCGAGCAAAAAGCAGCTTTAATCAAAGGTGCTACGCAACTACTAGTCGATGTTTTAGGTAAAAACCCAGCAACTACCGTAGTCGTTATTGACGAAGTAGATACTGATAACTGGGGTATTGCAGGACAAAGCGTAACAAAGATTAGAGCAAAATAATTCTTTATATCAAAAAAGCCCTGTCGAGTTTATACAAAACTAAACTCAGCAGGGCTTTTTTAATTTTAATCAATGATCATTTGGCGTTCTTGAAAATGAACGGTTTGCAAATCACAAGTTGTCGCTATTTGTTTAGCTAGCTTGAGATTGCGTCCCACGTGTTCCTTGTAATGTGCATCTGAACCAATACTCACAAACCGACCGCCTAGCTCTCGATAACGTTGATAAAGAATCGTCAAGGTTTCCACTGCTTTGGGTTCTCCTAAACGTCTAGTATTAATTTCCAAAACCTTTTCTTTGTCCAAAATTCGCTTAAATAATTCATCCCACAAAGCTGGAAATTCTTCATAATAAAGCTCCGTATCTTCATACGGCATATAGCGACAAATATAGTCAATGTGTCCTACAATATTATAACCATCAAATATGCTAAAGTTAGTAATAGCAACCTCTAAATACTCTTGAAGAGCTTCTTTTTTCGTAAGTCCACGATAAGCTTTGGGTTCATAAAGATCTCGACCATGCACGCAATGAATAGAACCTATTATACAATCCAAATTATATTGCTTAACTAAACTTTGATTCTGTTCTAATACCTGCTCTTGCAAACCTAACTCCACGCCCAGCAAGACAAGCGGAGAACGATAGCCTTGAAACTTCGTCAAATAATCTTCAACATCAAAAACAAAAGCCTCTGGATTAGTAGGGTAATCGAAGTCACAATGCTCAGTTACCGTTAAGCCAATCTGACTTTTTTCCGCTGCGGCAATCGCTTCTGTTATTTTCATTTTTGAATCAGTGGAATATTCACAATGAGTATGTGTATCAAAGAGCATTTTTTTCACCTTCATTACAACTATTTTTTCCTTTACAATTAACAAACTTATTCTACAAAAAACTTTAGAGCAGTAACGACTAATTTATTTAGCAATTGCTTTTTTAAATAAGAATCTGTCTATTCTAAAAATAGTGGTGAGACTAAAAAGTCTCACCACTTTACTTACTAGACATTAAACCTAAACTCAACAACATCGCCATCTTGCATTACATAATCTTTGCCCTCTAAGCGTACTAAACCTTTTTCACGAGCAGCTGCTTTAGAGCCACAAGCTACCAAATCATCGTAAGATACAATCTCTGCTCTAATAAAGCCCCGTTCAAAATCAGTATGAATTTTACCGGCCGCCTGCGGTGCCTTAGTCCCCTCAGCAATCGTCCATGCCCGTGTTTCAATTTCACCAGCAGTCAAATACGTCATTAATCCTAATAATTTAAAGCCTGCTTTAATCAAGCGATCAAGGCCTGGTTCTGTTAAACCCGCCATTGCCAAAAACTCACCGGCTTCTTCGGCCGGTAATTCAGCAATTTCTGCTTCCATTTTTGCAGAAACAGTGATAACTTCTGCACCTTCTTCTGCAGCATATTTTTTAACTAGCTGTACAAAATTATTATTATCAGCAGTAGCAGCTTCTTCTTCCGCTACATTAGCAACATATAAAATTGGTTTCAAAGTTAATAAATGTAATTCACGTAAATAGTCTGTTTTGTCTTCTTCATTTAAATCAATACGACGAGCCGGTATTGCCTCACCTAAAGCAACTAAAACTTTTTCTAGAACTGCTTTTTCTAGCGGTAAACGCTTGTCACCCGTCTTTAATAATTTATTGACACGTTCTAGTCGTTTCTCTACACTTTCTAAATCAGCTAAGCATAATTCGGTATTAATAATCTCAATATCTCTTAGTGGATCAATACTTCCTTCAACATGAGTAATGTTACCATCATCAAAGCATCTCACAACCTGTGCAATAGCATCAACTTCACGAATATGTGCTAAAAATTTATTACCCAAACCTTCTCCAGTTGAAGCGCCTTTCACTAAGCCTGCAATATCAACAAAACGCATGGCAGCTGGAATGATTTTTTTTGTTTTAAAAATTTTACTTAATACCGTTAAGCGTTCATCAGGAACATCAACTACACCAACATTAGGCTCTATTGTGCAAAAAGGATAATTTGCGGCCTCAGCACCAACCTTGGTAATTGCATTAAACAATGTACTTTTACCTACGTTAGGCAAACCTACTATACCCATTTCTAAATTTGTACTCAAAAAAATCTCTCCTTATTAATCATCTGCTCTCTAATTTTACTTCATTAGACACCATTGTGCAAGATTACTTCATTACCCGGGAAATACTAAAAATTAAAAACCCTTGTCAAGTACTTTACTTGCTTGACAAGGGTTCAAACTTCACCGATACAAGTACTACAAAACAGCTTATGCCTCTTGCGTAGTATCTGTTTCTAACACACATTTAACACCTTTTTCAAATTTAATACGTGGAATCATTACAAATCTACCACAACCTCGACACTTCAGGCCAAAATCCATACCAGTCCGTGTAATAAGCCATTCATAAGAACCACAAGGATGGGCTTTTTTCATCCTAACAACGTCACCAACCGCATAGATTTCTTTTTTCATCTTCACTCACCATTTGTTTTAACTGTACTAATGTCATTAATTGTATAACCGGCTTTTCTAATATCTTCAATGATTTCTAAATTATGCGTCAAATCTGCTCTAATCATAATTTCCGCTTGGTCTGTACCTTTCATTCTCGATACCGCACTAATAATATTAATACCTTTAGCCTTAAAGATACCTGCGATATCAGCTAAAATCCCCACTTGATCAGTAGCGTCAATTGTAATTTTAGTTGATGTCTTTGCAAACCCCATAATATCAACAAACGCTTTAAAGATATCACTATCAGTAATAATCCCGCATAGTTTGTTATCATCGTCTACGACAGGTAAAGATGCTATTTTTTTAGTATACAACTGATAAGCTGCATCTTCAATCTCTGCTGTATCAGAAATGGTAATAACCATTTTCGTCATAACATCACGCACCTTCAGTTTGGATAACAAATAACTAGCTTCATATTTAGATAAAGTCGTCGCATCTGATGGTTCACTACGGCCAACATCACCATCAGTAATAATACCTTTAATCCGATTAATATCATCGACCACTGGTAGCCTACGGATGTTTTTGTTACGCATCAATTCCCTAACTTCCAAAATAGTCTTACTTTCTTCTGTTGTAATTACATTTGTTGTCATTAAATCTCTGACGATCATTAAACACCACGCTCCTTTTGTGATTATTTTAACCGCCTAAATAAGCTTTGCGTACAGCTTCACTACTCGCTAATTCTTTTGCTGTACCAGCAAGTGCAATACGTCCTGTTTCTAGAACATATGCCTTATCAGCGATTGACAATGCCATATTTGCATTTTGCTCAACCAGTAATACAGTTGTTCCACTTTCGTTGATTTCTTGAATAATATTAAAAATTTCTTTAACCAATAAGGGAGCAAGTCCCATCGATGGTTCATCTAATAATAATAAACGAGGTTTACTCATTAAAGCTCTCCCCATGGCAAGCATTTGTTGCTCACCACCTGACAACGTACCAGAAAGTTGATTTTTACGTTCTAATAGTCGTGGGAATTTTTTAAAAACATCTTCTAAATCTCTAGCGATTTCATCTTTATCTGAGCGTAAATACGCACCTAACTCCAAGTTTTCTAGCACCGTCATATTAGCAAAAACGCGTCGCCCTTCTGGTACTTGGCATAACCCCATACTAACAATCTTGTGCGCAGCTAAACCTTCAATATGCTGATCTTCAAAAAGAATAGTTCCGTTTTTAGGTTTTAAAAGTCCAGAAATTGTCTGTAATGTTGTTGATTTACCAGCACCATTAGAACCAACCAAAGTAACAATCTCACCTTGCGGTACTTGAATACTAATTCCTTTAATAGCATGAATAGCACCATAATAGACGTCCATATTATCAATTTTTAACATTATGATACCTCCTCGCCTAAATATGCCTCTATGACTCGTTTGTTATTTTTAATTTCTTCAGGCAGGCCATTGGCGATACAAAACCCATACTCAAGTACATAAATCCGTTCACAAACATTCATGACCAAACCCATGTCATGCTCAATCAATAAAATACTTAACTTAAACTCATCACGAATCCACCTAATCAATTCCATCAATTCTTGTGTTTCCTGGGGATTCATACCTGCAGCCGGTTCATCTAATAATAATAATTGTGGTTCCGTAGCTAATGCGCGAGCAATCTCTAGCCTGCGTTGCTCACCATAGGGCAGATTTTTAGCTTGCTCATAGGCTTTATCATCCAACTTAAAAATTTTGAGCAAAGAAAGTGCCTTATTAGTTATTTCTTCTTCTTCTGAAAAATACCTGCCAAAACGAACGATGGCTTCTGGTAAAGAATATTTTACATGCATATTATAAGCTATTTTAACATTATCAATAACTGTTAGCTCTGAAAACAATCTAATATTTTGAAAGGTACGTGCCATTCCCATTGCCGTTACTTCATAGGGTTTTTTGCCATTAACACGCTTTCCTGCAAAAGTGATTTGTCCTTCAGTCGGCTCATACACTCCAGTAAGCATATTAAAAGCCGTTGTTTTGCCTGCTCCATTAGGCCCAATTAGACCTATTAGCTCCCCTTTATTAATCTGCATATTGAAGTTGGATACGGCGCGTAGTCCACCGAAAACCATGGATACATCATTTACTTTCAGCAGTTCTTCCATCATCGTTTCCTCCTCCCATTTTAAACATTTTTAAGCTCAATTCTTTATTACCAAATAAACCTTGCGGACGATGAATCATTAAGACAATTAGGGTTACAGAATAAATAACCATGCGCCATTCAGGATATTCAGCAAGAAAGGCTGAAATAAAAGTTAAAAGGAAAGCACCTGTAATTGCACCACTCATACTTCCAAGTCCACCTAAAACGACCATTGTGAGGATGTCAAAAGAACGCATAAAAGTAAATGATGCGGGATGCGCAATATAAAAGTAATGCGAAAATAACACTCCGGCAGTACCAGCAAAGGCTGCGCCAATGGTAAATGCTAAGACTTTATATTTCGTTGTGTCGATGCCCATTGTTTCTGCTGCAATTTCATTTTCTCTAATCGCCAAACAAGAACGTCCCGAGGCGGAATTAATAAAGTTTTTAATAAAAAAGATAATAAAAATACCTACCCAAAAGACCCAAGCAAAATTAGTTTCACGTGGTATCCCCATTAAGCCCGAAGCACCACCGACATACTCAATATTCAAAATACAAATACGAATAATTTCACCTAATCCTAAAGTTGCAATTGCTAAGTAATCACCTTTTAAGCGCAGCGTTGGTAAACCAATCATGAAACCTACTAAACCTGCGCACAAAGTTCCTACGATTAAAGCAAGCTCAAAAGGCAAGCCTAACTTGACTGTAACAATCGCACCAGTATAAGCACCGATTGCTAAAAAGCCAGCATGGCCAATAGAAAATTGACCTGTATAGCCATTAATAAGATTCAAACTTACTGCTAGGATAATATTAATCCCAATTAAAATCATATTTAATTCCCAAAAAGGACCGATAATATCAAAGCTTAGTAAAAGTTGTAAAATTGCAAATAAGGCAAAACAGCCAAGCAGTGACATGAGGTCGCGTTTTCTGATATTATTCATCATGGCCACCTACACTTTCTCACGAATGTTTTTGCCTAACAGACCAGCCGGTCGATAAAGCAAAATCAAAATTAAAATACCAAAAGCTGCTGCATCACGGAAAGTTGAAGAAAAGAAACCACTAACCATTGCTTCAACAACCCCCATAATTAAACCACCAAGCATCGCACCCGGAATAATACCGATACCACCAAGAACTGCAGCAACAAAAGCCTTCATGCCCGGTAGCATACCCATTAAAGGATCAATCGAATTGTAATAAACACCAACTAAAACACCGGCCGCAGCCGCTAACGCCGATCCTAAAGCAAAAGTCATGGAAATAATGCGATCAATATCAATGCCCATTAAACGAGCAGCATCTGTATCAAAAGAAACGGCACGCATCGCTTTACCTACTTTAGTTTTATTAACAATGTAAGTTAATGCCGTCATTAGGACTAAAGCGCTAAACAATATAACCAGTTGCTGGCTATTAATCACGAGTCCAGCGATATTATAGACCGTAGCTTCAAAAACTGCGGGGAAAGTCCTTGGCTGCGGTGTTGCGATCAAAATCATACCGTACTCAAGAAAGAAGGATACACCAATTGCTGTAATTAAAATTGCGATGCGAGGTGCTTTTCGCATTGGCCGATAGGCAACACGCTCAATAATAATACCAGTTAACGCAGCAGCAGCCATTGCAAACACCAGTGCGGGAATAAAAGAAAAACCAAACATTGTCGTTGCCACAAAGCCAAAATATGCTCCTAACATATAAATGTCTCCGTGCGCAAAGTTTATTAATTTTATAATACCGTAAATCATCGTATAACCCAAAGCAATTAAAGCATAAATACTGCCTAATGAAATTCCATTAATCAATTGTTGTATAAATTGGTGTAAAAAAGATCCCGTTTCCATACTACTATATCCCCCTACCTAATAAATAACATTAGTGGGTCGTGGTAGGTATACCCGACCCACTTGTTTATCATGGATTAATTTTAGTTTTGAATACTTGCACGCCATCTTTATATTCTATAATCACTGCACTTTTAACAGGATTATGCTGTTCATTAAAGGTTACATTACCTGAAACCCCATTAAAATCTTTAGTTGACGCCATAGCATCTTTAATTTTAACAGTGTCGGTACCTTCTGCCGTTTTGATTGCATTGATAACTAAGAGCGTTGCATCATAGTTTAAAGCGGCAAAAACATCTGGTTTTTCTCCATAAGCCTTCTGATAAGCAGTCACAAAATCTTTATTTACTTGTGAATCATCATCTGGTGAGTACAAACTAGAAAAGTAACTATTATCTAATGCCGCTTTACCAGCAATCTCTGGCAATTTTGCACTATCCCAAGTATCGCCACCCGTCATTGGTACATTAATCCCCATCTCACGAGCTTGTTTAATGATCATGCCTACTTCTTGATAGTAACCAGGGATATAAATCATATCTGGGTTTTGAGCTTTAATCTTCGTCAATGTTGCTTTAAAATCTGTATCTTTTTGCAAATAAGATTCTTCAGCAACAATTGTTCCTCCAGTTTTAATAAAAGCTTCTTTGAAAAATTGTGCTAATCCTTTAGCATAATCTGATGAATTATCAATTAACAATGCAACATTTTTTACTTGTAACTCATCTTTAGCGAAAGTAGCCATTACTGTACCTTGAAATGGGTCAATAAAACAGGCTCTAAACATAAAGTCTTTAGTCTTCCCGTCTTTATCAACGGTAATACTAGGATTAGTTCCCATTGGCGAAATAGCCATCACCTTCGAACCTGTAGTAATAGATGTTGTCGCAATCGATAGTGACGATAGGTTTGGTCCAATAACAGCTACCACCTTATCTTGTGCTACAAGCTTTTGCATTGCGTTAGCGGCTTCTGCTGCTTCAGATTTATTATCGGCAATCACTACTTCGAGTTTTTTACCGAGCACGCCTCCTTTAGCATTGGCATCCTCAATTGCGAGTCTAATACCATTTTGTGCTGACTTACCATAACTTGCACTACTACCGGTCATTTCAAGGTTTGCGCCTATTTTAATAGTATCCTCAGAACCTTTCTTTGCACTACCACAACCTGTTAATACTGTTAGCATTAACATCGAGACAGCGGCAACCGTTAAAGCCTTGTGCATTTTTTTCATTTTCTTGCCCCCTCAAAAAAAATTTATGCTCAATCCCTGCGTTATAGCTCCAGGCTACTCTCTCTATCGACTATGGGACTAATGCCAAGCACTAATTTAATAAAACAAATCCAGCTACGCATCGAAGATACCTTCAATCCGGCGCTGGATTGAGTTTAACTATATTTATCTATTTTATAATGAGATTTTTTCTTTAAAGGTTTGTACTCCATCTTTTAATTCAATCACAACTGCGCTAGCAATAGGGTTATGTTTTTCATCATAACTTACTTTGCCAGTAGCTACTTGCAAATCTTTGGTCTTAGCCATTTCAGCGGCCAACAAAGTGCCATCAGTCGTGCCTCCCCTTTTAATTGCTTCTAAGACAATAATGGCTGCGTCATAACCATGAATAGCAAAGTTGTCTGGTTCTGCATTAAACATAGCTTTATAGTTTTTAATAAAAGCTTGGACACTTGGTTCTTGGTCTTGAGCAGAATACGCACTACAAAAATAAGTCCTATCCAAAGCTGCAGCACCAGCAATTTCCGCTAGTTTCGGCGAATCCCAGCCATCAGAACCAATTAGCGGACAATCTAACCCCACTTCTCTTGCTTGTTTGATAATTTTTGCTACCTCTTCATAATATGCAGGGATATAAATCGCTTCTGGATTTGTGGCTTTTATTTTAGTCAAAGCAGCTTTAAAATCAACATCCTTTGCCAAAAAAGCTTCGCTAGCAACCACTTTACCACCATTTTTTTCCAAGTTTTCTGTAAAAACAGCTGTTAAGCCTTTAGAATATTCACTTGAGGCATCATAAAGGATAGCAACATTTTTTACTTTTAATGTTTTATTAGCAAATTCTGCCATAACTTGACCTTGGAAAGGATCAATAAAACAAGCTCTAAAAATAAAATCCTTTGTTTTACCATCTTTAACTGTAATATTTTCCGCCGTTGCAACCGGTGCCATTAGTGGAATCTTTGCATCTGTTGCAATTTGTGAAGAAGCCGCAACACAGCCACTAGTTGCCGGTCCAATAATCGCAACAGCATGATCTTGATTAATCAATTTAGTAACTGAATTACCAGCTTCAGAAGGTTCAGACTTATTATCACTTTCTACTAGTCTGATTTTCTTGCCATTAATACCCCCTGCTTTATTATATTCATCAACTGCCATCTTCACGCCCGATAAAGTTGATTTACCATAATTTGCTACTCCACCAGTCAATTCAAAACTTGCGCCAATGACAATCTCATCAGCTTCCGCAGCATTTTTTTTAGCACCACCACCGCATCCAACTAATACAGTAGTTGCCAAAGCCGCTACACATACAGTACAGAATAACTTCTTCCATGACGTCATCTTCGCTCACCTTATCTTTCCTTATACTCTTCCTTCATACAATTCACTGTTTAATGTCTTATCTAAGACAAAATAATAGCGTATAATACAAAAAACAACATAAAAAATAAAACATAAACACTAATTGTAATCACTTGTATTTTATTATATTGATTTGCTCATACTTCTGTCAATTGTTTTTTTAGTATTTATAACATTTATATTTTATTTTTTTGTAAAGTTTGTACAATTACTTTCATTTTTTATTATTTGTATTTTTAAAAACTACTATTATATTATATTTTAAGCACTTTTGGTTTTTGTACACAGTATTCTTTTTATTATTCCTTCCTTAATATACTATTTTTATGCGCACATTATTACAATAATGCGGGCATAAAAATAAGGTCCAGAGCCTAATAGGCTTTGGACCTTATTTTTAAAGTTATTTACTTTTCTAAACTTTTTCGCATTGCTTCAATTTCTTCCTTAGATAACGAATACTCAGACTTCCCTGTCTGAATGGGTTTAGCATAACAACGATTATCTTCTCTACCAAAAATACTAGATAAAACAACCCCGTTTTGCTCACTATCTAGTAATGCTACAGAATAACTTTGGTCACTTCCTGTGTTATCAAAAGCATTAAATCGTACAATTCCCACTTTTTTAATACATTTTTTCAAATCTTGCTTTAAATAGTTATTCTCTTCTTTCATTATTGCTACTTCATTTTTATAGTTTCTTAATTCTGTTAAAGAAGTAGTTAATAATTCTTCTATATTAATATCTTCCGCACTATTAAGGAAATAATCATATTTTTTTTGTAACAATTTTGTTTTCTTATGATTTTTATATATTTTTAGCATTAATACTAAGTTAATAAAAAGTAAAATACCTATTATAATAACTAAGTTTTGCTCTAATATTAGATTAATCTCACTCATTACTCTCGTCTCCTCAACCCAAAACCGAAATTATCTTACATACAAAACCTACAACCAGAATTGCCGGTAACATATTAGCAATTCTTATCTCTATAAGCTTTAACATATTTAAGCCAATAGCGATAATCATAATACCACCTGTTGCCGTAATCTCTGTTAACAATAAAACTGAAATAATGCTTTCTAAATAACCAGCTGTAAGTGTAATCGCTCCTTGATAAAGTAAGACGCTAACGGCTGATAAAGCTATTCCTATTCCTAAATTAGCACTAAAAATAATCGCAGTAAGCCCATCTAACAATGATTTTGCATATAACGTCGACCGATCACCGGTTAAACCCTCTTGTATGCTTCCCACAATCGCCATGGCACCAACACAATAAATAAGACTGGCTGCAATAAAGGCTTCCCCAAACTTACCACTACTATCTGCTGTTGTTGCCTTTTTTAAAAGCTTTTTTTCTAACCAAGCACCAAATCTATTTAAATTATGCTCAATATTTAAGTATTCGCCAATCACGACTCCTAAGACAATACTGATGATTACAATTATAATATTAGTCGTTTTAAGCGCCATTTGTAACCCAATTACACAAATACATAAACCAATACTTTGCATAATTGTTTCTTGCCATTTACTAGGAAGACCTTTTTGTAGTACTAACCCAATACAGGTTCCTCCTATAATAGCGAGAGCATTAACAATTGTTCCTAGTCCTACCATCCTCTTCCCCTTCAAACTGTTTCGATGATCTATACAGTAAGTTTATTTTTGGCACTATTTTTTGCTTGCTCTACCAATTTATTTTTTTCTATAACTTCATAAATACGTTCTAAATCATCTAGGCTATAATATTCTATTTCAATTCGCCCACTTGTGTCTGTTTTTTTATGAATTTTTACCTTCGTCCCCAAGACTCCCATCATTTTTTCTTGATAGGCTTTATAAAAGATTACTTCTTGGGGTTCGTTAACTCGTGCTTTTTTAGAGGGCTCTTTAATTACTGGCTGTTGCTTTTCTTGACCATCATTAATTATTTCACTTAACTTTGCACCACTTTTAAGAGCATTAACAGCTTCTTCAACTTTTCGGACGCTCCAACCTTGCACAAAAATTGTTTCAGCTAACAATAATTGGTCTGCTTCGTTTTCGATCCCTAAGAGCGGCCTTACTTGCCCTAGAGTCAACTCTTCCTTAGCTAAATACTCACGAACCTTTTCTGGAAGATTCATAATTCTAAGCAGATTCGTCACTGCAGTTCTGCTTCTACCTAGTTTTTTCGCCGTTTCTGCCTGTGTCAACTTGAGTTTTTCCATCATATTTTTTATGCCAGTCGCTTCTTCTAGCGGATTTAAATTGTGACGCTGAATATTCTCGATCATCGCTATTTCCATCATGCTAGCTTCATCATAATCACGCAAAACAACAGGCACATTTTTTAAACCAGCTTGTTTTGCTGCTCGCCACCGACGCTCACCAGCTACGATTTCATAGTTATTATCATTTTTCCGAACAATCAGTGGTTGAATAACACCATGTTCTTTAATAGAAGCAACTAATTCTTTCATTTTTTCAGAATCAAAAACTTTACGTGGCTGATAAGGGTTCGGTTTTAAGCTATTAACACTTATTTCTTCCGTTTTTTCAGTATCCTTCATAGCTAGCGGTTCATTCTCCACATTGCCAAAAAGAGCCTCCAAG
>DVNI01000039.1 GCA_018714505.1 Candidatus Avacidaminococcus intestinavium | reverse complement strand
AGTTATCAAGATAAGGCTAGAGTTTATATTTGGGAGAGAACACTAAAAATTATTGGTGATGAGCCAGTGCTAGGTGTTGGTGTTGGTAATTTTGAAAAGGTTTTTACCAGTGACAAATATAAGCCAACAGCAGGCAGAGAAAATACAAGCTCGCAGCCGCATCCACATAATATGTTTTTGTATAGTTTGGTAGAAACGGGTATTGTCGGCACCTGCGGTTTATTAGCTGTATATATTTATCAGATCTGTTTTTGTTATAAAAGAAGGTATAAGTTGACGCAAAATATCTATACAAATATGTTCTTATTTACTATGATGGCGATTTTTATTCATGGTATGGTAGATACTTTTTATACACGCAAGATGTTTTTTCAACTGTATTTAGTGATTTGGGGATATGCTTGTTTATCAGTGCTTGAAAATACAAAGGCAGAGCTAAAAAGTACTAAATAAGTCTTTATTTAAATATATTTAATCTTATCTATTGTTTTAATGTATTGCCTAGATAAACAATAAATTAACGCCGCTTTTTTAATAATTTATTTTAATTAGTAAAAAATATTCAAGTTTGGTAAGAAAACTTTCTTTTTTAGGTGGTAATGTTAGAATAGAGATGTTCTAGGACGACCTAAGAAGGAGGGCTTTCAATGGAGTTAAAAAAAATACGCTTTTCAGATGCTAGGATCAAAGCCCAGTGGCAGGACTTATACTGCCGCAACTCACATCTGTTTCCTTATTCTTCTCGTGAGTATAACGAACTCTTTAATAAATACTTTCGCTTTGATATAAAGAGAATTTTTGTGAAAAGACTTTTTTATGGTTTGTACGATGAAAAACAGGATTTAAAGTTAATTGTTCCTCTTTGTCAAAAGAAGAAAAATTTGTATATTTTTGGTGATTTTGGTGATGAAGCTATTTTAGACTTTATTTATCCGGAAAATATTAGTTTTGACTATTTAGCAATCACTATTAAGGAACTAAAGCGTTTACATCCAGGTAAACGACTAATTCTAAATCGTATAGCAGAAAACTCTCTTTTGCATAGATGGCTTAATGCCAGTGGTTATCGTAGTAATATTGGTAAAACCTTTGAATATATAGAATTACCTAATACTATTGAAGAGTATGAACAAAAGCAACCGGAGGATACCAGAGTGATTGTTCAGCAAGTTGATGACTTCTTTCGCAAAAATGCCTTAGATATTGAATTAAAAGCTGTTCGTGGTAGAAATGATGAAGATATAGTAAAGGCGATTTTAGATTTATATTTTAAGCAAGATCGGTTGGCTTGTAATTCAGGACGTAATGTCGTTAAACGTCTGAAGCAAAAGCGATTTAGCACGCTTATTGCAACCTGCACGAAGGGTAGTTTTGCATTAAATACGTTACTATATGTGAACGGAATAATGTCGGGGGTAGTTTCAGGTTTTTTTGATATGGAAGATAGACGTTTTATTGCTAAAAAAGTAGTCGTTGACGGTATCTATGACAAACAAGAGGTAAGTGTTTGGTTATATAGCAAAACGATAGAATGGTTAATTGAAAATACTACTGTAAAAATCTCTAATGTTTTACGTAAAATAGAGTATCAAAAGTTTACAAATGATACTAAAATGTTTTATTGCTACAATTATAATATTGCACTTTAAATAAGTTGCGAAAACCTCCCTTACTGAATGTATATAGGTAAAGGGGGTTTTTTTATGCGAAAAATTGAATTACAAGAATTAGCGCAACTTGCAAAGAGTGCAAAAGGAGGGATAGATAGAATTTATTTGCACTGGACTGCGGGGCATTATAATACCTTGTGCTTGGATTATCATCTTAATATTACTGGAGATGGAGATCTGTATTTAAGTACGCCAGATTTGCGAACTGTTTTAGCTCATACTTGGATGCGTAATACAGGGGCGTTAGGGCTCGCTTTATGCTGTTGCGCTGATGCCAAAATCTATCCTGATGGTAGCTTCAATCTAGGAACAGAAGCACCAACCTGCTGGCAAATAGAGGTGTGTGCACGAACGATAGCATTGCTTTGTGATGTTTTAGAAGTAGCAATTGATCGAGAACATGTTTTAACGCATGCGGAAATTGGCGATATTGATGGCTATGGACCGGCTTTTTTGGGTACGCATCAGTTTGAAAAATGGGATTTGTGGTATTTACGAGATTATGATGAAGCGTGGAGGTCGGGTGGAGATGTCCTTAGAGGAAAGGCTAATTGGTATCTCGGTACACCACAACCTTTAGTTATTTAAGTATTTTACTTGTATGTTGCAAAAAACCTCGTTACTGAATATAGGTAGGTAAAGGGGGTGAGCAACAATGACAAAGAAATCCATTGAAAAAATCAGCTTAAACATTCAAGTCGATAATGGCATTAATTCCAAAGGTGCAGCTGTAAGTAAGACTTATAGCTTTGGAAATGTCAAAACAAATGTAGAAGCTGATCAACTCTTGAATGCCGCTAATGCGATTGCAGGACTTTATGGTCACGCATTGCAAAACATTTTTTGCACCGAAAAATGTCTGTTGAGTGCTGAATAATTAGCATTCTAAAAAAATTAGAAAGGAGGGCTACTAATGAGTAAAGTGTTAGAATTGGTATTTAAAGATACTGCTGGTAAGGACAAAACAATCAGCGTTGACGCACCGCGTGAAGATGTAACAAAAAGTGAAGCCGAAAGTGCGATGCAAAAAGTTATTGCTGCAAATGTATTTGCAACAACTAACGGAGATTTAGCTACTATTTCTGAAGCTCGTATGCGTACTACGACTGTAGAAGCCTTGGCTTAATTTAGTCATGGATACGACAAAAATTGCTGAACAGATCGCTAATTATGGCTTTCCCATTGTTCTGTCGGGCTACCTGTTGGTACGCATGGAAACAAAGCTAGACAAGCTGACAGAAGGCATTAACGAGCTAAGAGCAGCAATATTACTTCTTCGTTCAAATAAGGAAGAATGAAAAAGAAGATAGGAAAACGATATGCCCCCCGTAATTTAGACGTAGTCTAAGTTATGGGGGGCATTCTTTATTTAGTCAGTAAGAACACTAATCGATCGATTTTTAATTTGCACTTACCTTATTTACCTAATCATATTAAGCTTCTAGTTCTTTTTTTAGGCGTTTGAGGGCAGCAGTTTTCATATGCGATACAGCCTGATGGCTGACGCCGAGTCTTTCCCCTATTTCGGTTAGCGTTAAACCAAATTTATAATACCAAAGCAAAATTCGTAGATAATGCAGTGGCAAATGCTTGAGGGCTTCGAGCTCGCTTAACGAGCGAACCCAGCTATCCTCTATAGTTTCGCCAGAAATAGCGTCTAAGACAGCATCATCAATACAGGAAACATGCTTGATAAAATTAGTTTCTTTACGCAAAGCATTGTTTAAATCAAAATAGGCCATTTTTTTTATGTAGCCAGGAAAACGGTCAAAAGAAGTACCCTCATAGTTGACGACGCAACGAATGATACAGGCATAAACAATACTTGCAGCATCATCACGGATGGGAGCAAACCTACTTTGTTTTAGTAAATTCAAAATCAAGGGTCTAAAAGCTGAGCAAATAGCCAGCATTGCCCTTTGTCCACCGTTTTGCGCGGCAGGCACCAACATAGCAAAATCGGGCTTAGGCTCGTTGTTACCTTTAATATTGCACATTTTAACTTCCTTTTCTAGAAACCGGTTTCTTACGTTTATTTAGTACTAAACATTATGCTACTCCAAATATACAGACAATGCAACATTAAATTGTTAATAATACTATTTTACTCTTTGTTAAGAACACCGAATATTGTGATGTATACATAAGAAATGAGAGATAATAAGTACTTTTAAAGTGTATAATTGTTTGAAATAAAATTTGATATATTGTATAATTACTGCATATTAATGTTTATGTGTAAGCCACAAAATGAAAGTGAAAATTGCGACAAATTTACACTGACATAAAAACAGTAGAGGGAAATGTTAATGAGAAAATACTTATTATCAGCTTTTTTTGTAGTTTGTGATGTTTTGATTGTCGTTTTAGCAGTAATGGCTAGTGTGTATATACGTTTTGAAGGAGCAGCTGTCGATTATTATTTGCGACTTGTGCTACGTAATTTACCGTTGATGCTAGTTACTTATCTGCTGTTTTTTTTATTTTTTAATCTATATCGGCGAATTTGGCGCTATGCCGGTATTCGTGAATTACTGGCAGTAACTGGAGCAACTTTTGCAGCTACAGCTTTTTATGCGTTGGCTTACAAAATCTTTGGACATTACCATTTACCAGGTAGTCTTTTACTTATTATATTCTTATTAATTACGGCCGGTGTAGGGCTCAGTCGAATGGCAGTTCGGATTACCATGAGTTTGTCAGTTAATGGACAAAATAATACTGGGAGTATACCGGTTCTTATTATTGGTGCAGGTGATGCTGGCTACTTAATGGCTAGTGATATTCAGCAGTATTATGCCACGGAACGTAAGGTTGTCGCTTTTATTGATGATGATCCTGCTAAAAAGAATAATTTAATTCTAGGCGTTAAAGTCATCGGTGGGCGGGATAAAATCGCCGAGACGGTACTTGCTTTAGGAATTAAAGAAATTATTATTGCGATTCCATCACTGAGTGCAAAAGCAACCGCAGAGTTAGTAGAGCTGTGTAGTCATACGAAAGTTACGACTAAAATTGTGCCAGGGATTTATTCACTCTTAGATAACAATATTAATATGTCGCTCGCAAGACCAGTTGGCGTAGAAGACCTTTTGCAACGTGATCCGGTCAAACTAGATTTAGATAAAATTGCGAGTTTCTTAACTGGTAAAAGAGTTCTTGTTACAGGTGCTGGCGGCTCGATTGGTTCAGAAGTTTGTCGGCAAGTTATGCGCATGAAACCAGCGCAACTAGTTCTACTGGGTAAAGGTGAGAATAGTATTTACGAAATTCATCAAGAATTATCGAAGCTTTATGGTAAAGAACATCTAGTGCCAGTAATTGCGAGTGTTCGTGATGAAGAACGCATGACAGAAGTTTTTGATATGTTTAAGCCACAAGTTGTTTTTCATGCGGCAGCACATAAACATGTACCCTTGATGGAAGCGCAGCCAGCAGAAGCTGTTAGTAATAATGTCTGTGGTACAAGACGTGTGGCAAAATTAGCAGGACTGAAGAATGTAGAAATCTTTATCATGGTTTCCACCGACAAGGCTGTTAATCCAACGAGCGTGATGGGCGCTACGAAACGGACCGCTGAAAAAATTATCCAAGCCTTTAATGCTCGCTATCCGACGAAATATATTACGGTGCGGTTCGGTAATGTTTTAGGAAGTAGGGGAAGCGTTGTTCCACTGTTCAAAAAACAGATTGAAGCTGGTGGACCAGTAACTGTTACGCATCCTGATATGAAACGTTATTTTATGACGATTCCAGAAGCAACTCAACTAATTTTGCAAGCAGGTTCTATGGGCGAAGGCGGAGAAGTATTCGTATTAGACATGGGTGAACCGGTGAAAATAGTTGATCTAGCCAAAAACATGATTAGATTAATGGGTCATGAGCCAGATGGAGATATCAAGATTACCTTTACAGGGCTTCGACCAGGGGAGAAATTGTTTGAAGAATTGCTTTCTGCAGAAGAGGGCACAACAAGAACTGTACACGAAAAAATTCATCGTGCTGTCTTACGTGAAGAAGAGAGTGAAAGAATGAAAAAATTATTAGCAAAATTTGATGCTTGTGAGACAGACTTAGATTATATTGAAGTCTTGCAGGAAATAGTACCTACATATAAACCAAATCATTTTGCTTAAAAGCACGAGGGGGAATATGATGATTGACATACATTCGCATGTCTTAAATGGAGTAGATGACGGCGCAGCAACACAGGAAATTTCGTTGGCGTTGCTAGCTATGGCTGAAGAAACAGGAACTAAGGATATTATTGCAACACCACATGTTATTGGCGGAACGAAGTATCTTGAATGGGATGAAATTCAAAACCGGGTTGCCGCGCTTAATGAGGCAGCAGGGCAGGCAGGACTTACGATTCGCGTTCATACGGGAGCAGAAATCGAAATGAGTCTAGAAATGCTGGATTTATTAGAATCAGACCAGGAATACTTTTGCTTGGCAAAAAGTCGCTATGCACTTATTGAATTACCCATGGCAAGTATTCCTAATTATGCTGAGAACTTCTGGTATAAGATGCAAATCAAAGAATTAAGACCGATACTTGCGCACCCAGAGCGTTATGCACAACTACGTAAACGTCCTAACTTGTTGTTGCAATGGATGAAAAAAGGTGTACGGACGCAAATGAATGCTGGCAGTCTAACAGGCAAGTTTGGACAAGAAATTCAGGAGTTTGCGGAATTTTTAGTTACCAATAAGATGGTACATTTTCTTGGTAGTGACGCTCATAATATCGAACACCGCAATACTGATTGTAGAGCGGCTGTAGAAAGAATTATTGCGTTAACAAGCAAAGAAAATGCTGAAAAAATCACCCTACATAATCCGCAATATATCTTAGATAAT
>DVNI01000038.1 GCA_018714505.1 Candidatus Avacidaminococcus intestinavium | reverse complement strand
TTCAATCATATGCACCATTAAATCAGGAAAAACTGCCGGGTAAGCCCCAAGAGCACTAGAGAGCGGTTGCCCTTTGCGTACTGCTTCCGCCACGCCTTTAATAATGTCTTTGAACTTCTGTTTAGTAGTTTGCTCAACCATGATTTCTAGTGCGTTAATAAGAGAGACGCCAGCACCTACTAAGGTGGCAAATTGACGACAAAACATCGCTAGGTCATAGAGCGTGATTGGTTCCATCGTCAAAGACGCCCAAAAAGACTTTTGACCGTCCGTTGTTTTTTTAATTTGCGTTGCAAACATTTCTTGCTCGCGAATATAATTAAGAACGGCCTGCTCATTCGCCGCAGTAATTCTACCGATAAACTCTTCTCCGTTCTTTTTGCGCGCTTTAAAATCGTAAATATCCATTACTTATGCACTCCCGTCAAAACCCTTGCACTAATCGTTCAAACATCGAATAATCTACGCACCGTGAAGCTGCTAATTCTTTTTCTACCACATTATGCCGCACTAATTCAGCCAAAGAAGCATCCATGCTTTGCATGCCAAACTTCGATCCTGTTTGGATATAAGATGGTATCTGGTGCGTTTTACTTTCCCTAATTAAATTTCGTAACGCTGGCGTAGCAATCAAAATCTCAAAAGCCGGTACGCGTTGCAACCGTTCTTTTGTAATAAGTAGCTGCTGCGTAACTATCCCCTGTAAGTTACCTGCCAATTGAATGCGAATTTGCATTTGCTGATGCTCGGGAAAGACGTCAATAATACGATTAACCGTTTGCGCCGCATCAGAAGTATGTAAGGTGGCTAGGACTAGGTGTCCTGTTTCCGCTGCCGTAATCGCTGTGGCAATCGTTTCAGCATCACGCATCTCGCCTACTAAGATTACATCAGGGTCTTCACGCAGTGCAGCCCGCAAGCCATTTGCAAATGTCTTCGTATCCGAATTGACTTCTCGCTGATTAATAATGCTATTAATATGCGTATGCTTATACTCAATCGGATCTTCTAGCGTAATAATATGCTCATTACGTTCTCGATTAATATAATCAATCATAGCCGCAAGTGTTGTGGACTTACCACTACCAGTCGGTCCCGTAACCAAGACCAGTCCTCTCGGCATTAAGGCTAATTGCGCAATAATCTTAGGCAGTTTAAGTTCTTGTAAGGTCGGGATATGTTTATTAATTAACCGAATCACAATGGCGATACTGCTGCTTTGACGAAAAACATTGACACGAAAACGCGAACCATCTGGTAATGTATAAGAAAAATCAGCTTCCCCAAACTCCAAAAACTTTTGGTGGCGTTTAGTATCCATCAATTCATCAGCCATTTGAAAAGTGTCGGCATTACTAAGTTCTGCACGTTGCGTTTTGCGCAGCTCACCATTAATACGAAAAACTGGTGGTAATCCCACAGTCAAATGAACATCTGACGCTTGTAATAGTACAGCCTGTTCTAATAACTCATCAATCATTCTTGCTCCTCCTAGACATAGGCTACACGTAATAATTCACTGACGGTAGTCTTACCCTCTTTAACTTTAACGATACCATCTTCTTTCATAGAAGTAGTACCATGTTTACGTGCTTCGGCCAAAAGCTGATTATCAGCGGCACCATTCATAATTAAAGATTTTAAGGCATCATTAATAACAATGACTTCATGAATGGCCATCCTGCCGATATAACCTGTGTAGTTGCAACGCGCACAACCCTCACCTTGCATTAGAGTAATTGGTTCATCCGGTGCAACGTTTAAAAAGAGTCTTTCATCAGAAATCGGTTCTGGCACATAACTTTTTTTACAATGCGGACAAATCATCCGTACTAATCTTTGAGCGACAATGCCTCGCACCGCAGAAACCACTAAAAAAGGTTCTACGCCCATATCTAATAGACGAGTAATAGCACCCGCTGCATCATTAGTATGTAAAGTACTAAAAACCAAGTGTCCAGTTAAAGCGGCATTTACTGTAATTTCTGCTGTTTCACGATCTCTAATCTCACCTACCATAATGATATTAGGATCTTGACGCAAAATTGTTCTTAGTCCATTTGCAAAAGTTAGCCCTGCTTTATTATTAACCGCCACTTGATTAACGCCACTAATGCGATATTCTACAGGGTCTTCAATCGTAATAATATTCTTGGTCGGCGAGGAAACGTGCATCAAAGTCGAATAAAGCGTTGTTGATTTACCACTACCAGTTGGCCCAGTTACCAAAACGCAACCATAAGCTTTCGTGATAATTTCATGATACATCTTACTATTCTGCTCTGAAAAAGCAAGTTCTTCTAAAGTAATTGCCATAGCGCTTTTATCCAAAATACGCATAACGATCTTTTCGCCGAGAATCGTGGGTAAGGTTGAAACACGAATATCAACCTGTCGTCCTTTCTCAATAATATTGATTCTGCCATCTTGTGGCAAACGTTTTTCGGCAATATCCATATCACCCATAATCTTAATACGTGAAACAATCGGTGCTTGAGTGTTTTTAGGAAAAGAAATTACTTCACGCAAAACGCCATCCACACGAAAACGCACACGGAGCGTATCTTCTTGTGGCTCAAGATGGATATCACTTGCTCGATCACGCACAGCTTGCTGGATTAATGAATTAACGATGCTAATAATTGGTGCGTTATCTTCTGTATCTTCAATCGAATCCGTAGTTGTTATCGGTTTTTCATCTTGTTTTAACTTACTAACAGCAGATTCTACCCGTCCTTGCACACCGTAATAATTATTAATGGCAGTAACGATATCACGCATTTCTGCTAATAAGGGGACCACCTCTAGTCCACTAACCATCCGCACATCATCTACTGCATAAAAATTGGTAGGATCCGACATGGCAATATAAAGACGCTGCCCTTCTTTGCGTACTGGCATAATATTATAACGTTCTGCTAAAAAAAGCGGTACAACTGCAACTGCTTCCCTTTCAATGTGTTCGTCACTCAAAACAACATATTTGATTGCCAGTTGCTTTTCTAACGTTTTCAATATTTCCTTTTCTGACAAATAGCCCAACGAAACTAAAGTTTCCCCAAGACGTTTGCCATTCGTCCTTTGTTCGTTCAAGGCTTGTTCTAGTTGTGATGTCGTAATATCACCAGCATCAACCAGAATTTCCCCTAAACGCTTACGTCTGATCACCACATTTACACCTCCGCAGAATTTTCCTCTATATCTATAATATAAATCTAAAATAAAATGGCTTTTTATTAATAATAATTGGTATTTTAACGTTATAAACATTTACCTTTCCAACTAAGTATAATATAATGGTTTTAAAGTATCAATAATAATTATTTATGTAACATTATTTTGGGAGGAATACCAATGAGTTCTTCTGTACGAACAATAGATAGGTTACCTGCTATTTTAGCAGTTTCTTTTCTATTAGTAGGCATTGCCCATTTTGCATGTCGCTATGATTTTGAGCGTGCCTTGGAAAAACCTTTTCCTAAAGCTTTTGCTAGTCAAAGTAGCACAGAACCAACCACTTCTGTAACAACTGCATCGCAAACTATTACTACTGCGCCTTCTAGCGAGGTTGCGCTGAGCATTGCGCGTAATCCTTTCTTGATGCCTGTGGCGGCGTTACCTGCCTCCGTTACTACCCCAGTCGCACCAGTTACACCAGTTGCTACTGCTGGCACTACTTCAGCTAGTAATGTTTACGTAGCTGAAACCCCGCGCCTTACTGGCGTATTAATGCGTGGCACAGAAAAAGTTGCGATTATCGCTTTGCGTGGTCAAAGTGATTTTTATTCGATTGGTCAAAGCATTGGTTCTTATGTTGTAAATAACATTAGTGACAATTCTATTTCTTTAGACCAAGACGGTCGAAATATTGAACTGTATTTAGGGGGTAATAATTAATGAAAGTCTTGACCCGCACAATCTCTGGTGCAATTGTTGCACTTTTTGTTGCGTTAACACCACTATCAGCAGCTGCTGCCGATAATGTTTCTATGAAAATCAAAGATGGTGATATTCGCGATGTGCTCACTGCACTATCCTCACTTGGTGGTCAAAGTATTGTTACCGACGAAACAGTTAAAGGTAATATTTCTATCTCTTTTGATAATGTGCCTTTTGATTCAGCACTTGATCTAGTTACACGTACCAAAGGCCTTGCTTATCGCAATGTCCACGGTGTTATTGTCGTTTCTGCCGTAGATCAAATTAATAAATATTATGGTGATGTTGCGGTTTATAAACTAAACTATGCTAAAGCTGAAGATATCAAAAATATGCTCAAAGATATTGTAAAAGGTGAAGGTAGCGGTCTGAGCGTGGACCCAATTACTAACTCGATCGTTTTTACAGGTAATTCTGCTGATGAGCAAAAATTACGTGATACTTTAGCCTTGATTGATGTACCGACTAAACAAGTTACTTTAGAAGCTAAGATTATTTCTATCAGTAATGAAGATTCTAAAAAACTAGGTATTTCGTGGGATTGGGATAAGCTCCCCTCCCCGGAAGAAAATTCCAGTTCTTCTAGTTCTTCTAATTCCGATGACAAATATGGTGGTATCATCCATCTCGGTCATGGTTACCAATCACGTTTCCAAGCTACCCTCAATGCGCTCTTTGCTAATGGTAAAGCCAAAATTCTGGCTACACCACGAATTATTACTATTCCTGGTAAAGAAGCTAGTATTTTCATCGGTGACCATATTCCAGTACTTACTGAAAAAAATGATGATGGTAAAACCACAACTAGCACGGAATATGTTGATGCTGGTATAAAATTATCTTATACACCGATCGTGAGTAATGACGATTATATCACTGCTGTCGTCCACACTGAGGTCAGTACACCAACACTAGTTTCTGAGCTACGTAACTATCGAATCACGAGTCGTTCGGCAGATACCAACGTAAGAATGCGTAACGGTGAAACCTTGATCATTGGTGGATTGATTAACGAAGAAGAACAAGAAACATTGCGTAAAATTCCGTTTCTCTCCAATTTACCTATTTTAGGCGAATTGTTTAAAGATCGTTCTAAATCCAAAAATAAAACTGAAGTTATGATGATTTTGACGCCGCATATTACCGAGGCTGGCGAATCACCAGCAATTTATGATACAGCAATACTCGAAAACTTCTTACCACAAGAACCTACTGCTGACACTGCTAAAACGCAAGATGCCAAGAACAACGATAATGAGCGAATGACAATGCGTGAAAAAACAGAATTAATTCTTGGCAGAAGCTTACCCCAGTAAATTAACAAAAACACTTAAAACAAATTTTCTTATATTAAACAACAAAAAACCACTCCATGAGTGGTTTTTTGTTGTGTTTTCTTTATGTGTTTTTACTATTTTGACTTTTTTTCTAATATGTTAAAGGTTTCTACTGCTTTTTGAACATCGTCTTGTGCTAAAATAGCCGACACGACAGCCGCACCAACAGCTCCTGTTTGTAGTACTGACAAATAATTTTCTTGGTTAATACCACCGATACCGACAACAGGAATCTTGACTTTGCGCACAATCTCTTCTAAAACTTGCAAGTTACAATCCGTAGCATCCGTTTTCGTTTGCGTTGGAAAGACTGCACCAACACCCAAATAATCCGCACCATCAGTTGCGGCTTGTAGCGCTTCAGTTATGGTATGTACCGAAATACCAATAGTTGCGCTTGTGCCTAAAAGTTTTCGCGCTGCTTTTAGTGGCAAATCGGACTGCCCTAAATGCACGCCAGCAGCGTTACAAGCTAAAGCAACATCAACGCGATCATTAATAAGTAATGGTACTTGGTAACGATCACATAATTGTTTAGCTAAAATAGCTTGCTCTAAAAAGAACGCACCACCTGCGTCTTTTTCACGGAGTTGCACTAAGGTCACGCCACCTGCTAGGGCACTTTCTAAGACACTTAAAAAGTCCCTTCCCTTTAAACAATCGCGGTCAGTCACTAAATAAAGTCGATAGTCTAATTCTTTTTTCATGTACATTCACCCAAAAGTATTTCTTATTTTACTGTATAACCAGCCTTCGCATACAAACTGACAAAATGATGTAATGGTCCTTGACCTTTACCGATTGGTAAGCCATGACGAATCCCCGTTGTTACATACTGCTTGCTTGCTCGCACCGCATTTTCCATTGTTTCACCTTGTGCAAGAAAAACAGCTAAAGCTGAAGATAAAGTGCAGCCTGTACCGTGAGTATTTTGAGTTTCAATATGATTTTCTTCAAACCAAATCTCTAATTCATCTTTGTACAGTAAATCGTCCGCTCGATTATCTAGATGCCCACCTTTAACTAAAACATTTTTAACGCCTAATTGAGCTATCTTTCTGGCTGCAATTACCATATCTATTTTATTGTAAATATTTTGCCCAGTAATAGCCGTGGCTTCTGGAAGATTCGGAGTCACTAAGGTAGCTAGTGGCAATAACTCTTTAATTAGAATATCACAAGCATCCTCTGCTAACAAATAATAACCACTTTTAGAAATCATAACAGGGTCAAGAACAACAATAGGTGGTTCATAAAAACGTAAACGTTCAACAATGACCTTAATAATCTCAATGTCTGAAACCATACCAATTTTAATGGCATCGACTCTGATATCATCAAAAATAGCATCAATCTGTGCTTTTACTATCTCAGGATCAATGTTTTGCACCTTGCTTACACCGCAAGTATTCTGTGCAGTGACTGCTGTAATAACACTCATGCCATATGTTCCTAAAGCTGCAAAGGTTTTTAAATCTGCTTGAATACCAGCTCCACCACTAGAGTCAGAACCGGCGATTGTTAAAATGTTTTTCATATCAAAAGACCTCATTTATTATAATAATTCTTTTACCCTCTTGATAACATGTTCTACTGTAAAGCCATACTTTTCATAAACTACGTCACCTGGTGCTGAAGCGCCGAATTTATTAATGCCGATAACATTCGCTTCGGTGCCCGTGTAGCGACTCCAACCCAAAGTTACGCCAGCTTCAATTGCTAGTTTTGGTAAATTACTCGGTAAAAGTTGCTCTTTATACTCAGGAGCTTGTTGTTCAAACAAATCCCACGCAGGCATGGAAACAACGTTAACACCGATGCCTTCTTGAGCGAGTTCTTCTTGAGCTGCTAAAGCTAGATGAACTTCACTACCAGCAGCCAGTAATACGCAGGTAGCGTCCGTAGCCGCTGGACTTAAAAGATACGCACCACGTGCTACACCTTTTGCTACTACTGCGACCTTATCATTTAACACTGGTAATTTTTGTCTAGAAAGCAATAACGCTGTTGGTTTATGCTTATTTAGGCAAGCAATTTGCCAAGCTGCTGCTGTTTCTAATGCATCAGCTGGCCGCATTACACAAAGCTCTGGAATTAACCGCAAGCTCATGGTCTGTTCAATCGGCTGATGTGTCGGTCCGTCTTCCCCTAAAGCAATACTATCATGTGTAAAAACGAAAATCGATCTAATTCCCATTAAGGCCGCCATGCGAAGAGCAGGACGCATAAAGTCTGAAAAGACTAAGAAAGTACCACCATAAGGTATAAAACCACCATGTAAGGCAATGCCATTTAAAATTTTACCCATGGCATGTTCTCTTACACCAAAATGTAATAGACGTGCATTTCTATTTTCAGCGGAAAAACAACTTGCGCCTTTAATATCTGTTTTATTCGATGGTCCTAAATCCGCTGAACCCCCGACTAATCCTGGTAAAAGTGCCGCTAATTTTTGCAAAACTTCACCTGACGCTTCACGTGTGGAAGTCTTGGCTGTCTTAGCAAAAGTTTCAAGCAAGGAATCTAGGTCAAGCGCAACATCGCCTTGTAGACGCGCACTAAGCTCTGCTGCTTCTTTCGGATAACACTTGGTATAAGCTGCCAAAAGTTCTTCTGAAACAGCTTGTTTTTGAGCGCATAGTTCATGTTTTGCCTCAAAATATGTGTGCACTTCTTCTGGTACAAAGAAGGTTTGGTCAAGTGGCCAACCAGCTTGCTCTTTGGTTTTAGCTAATGCGTCACTACCAAGAGGTTCGCCATGTGCTGCAGCGGAGTCTTGTTTTGGACTACCCCACCCAATATGTGTTCTAACGATCACTAAAGTTGGTTTATTTGTTTCGGCTTGACCTTCTGCGATTTTTTCGACAATCACGTCTATCTCTTCTGCATTATCAACACGCAAAACTTGCCAACCATAAGCAGCAAAGCGAGCGCCGACATCTTCGCGGAAAGCGATTTCCGTATTACCTTCAATTGTAATTTTGTTATCATCATAAAGCATAATTAATTTGCCTAAAGCTAAAGTACCTGCTAGTGATGCTGCTTCTGATGCAACACCCTCCATCAGATCCCCATCAGAACAAATGCCATAAGTATAATGATCAATGATTTTAAAACCATCACGATTATATTGAGCTGCTAACATTTCTTCTGCAATCGCCATCCCAACTGCCATGGCAAACCCATGACCAATCGGACCAGTCGATGCTTCGACACCTGGCGTCATACCATATTCAGGATGCCCTGCAGTCTTAGACTCCCATTGTCTAAATTCTTTTAAGTCTGCTAGTGATAAATCAAAACCAGCTAAATGGAGCATCGAATATAATAGCGCAGAACCATGTCCTGACGAAAGCACAAAGCGATCACGATTAAACCACGCTGGATCTTTTGGATTATAGCTAATAAATTTATCCCAAAGCGTATACATAAGCGGAGCAACTCCCAGCGGAAACCCCGGATGCCCTGATTTAGCTTTTTCGACAGCATCAACCGATAAAAACCTAAGAGTGCTGATTGCTGTACGATCAATTGTTTTCATTAAAGAACCTCCTCGAATATATCATGTTCTGCTCCTTATTATATGATACTTACGCCATAATTTAAAGAATAAATTGTTATTTTTTTAACAGAATTTTAATAATATCACTTCTATAGACCATTCCAATCAATTTATTACCATCCATTACTGGTACTTGCTTAATATTATTATTGAGCATTAAACGCACAACATCACTTACTTCTGCATCTTCTTTTACCACAATAACATCTTCTGTCATGATTTCTTCAGCTGTTCTTGCCAAGATTTTTCTAAAGTCTTCATTGTAGGTATCCACGCCTTTATAATAAATAACTGCGCCCAATAAATTAATAAATTCTGGCAGGCGCGGCGTTGTTTCTAAGCGAATGAGGTCACCTTCCGTAACAATACCAATTAAATAACCGCCATCACTTAAAACTGGAATACCGGATAATTTATTGTAAGTAAGTTTTTCAGCAATTTCTTCAATCGAACTGGTCCTTGCTACACTAATAATTCTTGTTTCCATAATTTCTTCGACTTTCATCTGCTTCTCCTCCTCTAGTCCTTTTAATTTAATAAACAGAAGATTGTCGTTCAACCGACAATCTTCTGCACTGATTTATATTTTTACTACTGCTTTTCAGCAATGATTTTTTCAGCTAACTTAATCGGGACTTCTTCATAATGATCAAATTTCATTCCAAATGTTCCCGTACCTTGTGTTAAAGCCCTTAAATCAACTGCGTATTCTCCAAGCTCTGCATAAGGAACTTGCGCCTTTACGCAACTCTTGCCGTTTTCTAAGCTTTCCATTCCCAAGATACGTCCACGCTTAGTATTTAAGTCGCCAATAACATCCCCCATCATATTTTCATCGCAATAAACATCAATTGCATAATATGGTTCCAATAATACTGGTGTCGCCTTTTCCGCAGCTTTCTTAAAAGCTTCATAAGAGGCCATCTTAAAAGCCATCTCGGAAGAATCAACGGTATGATATGAACCGTCTAAGAGTGTTATGCGAAGATCAACTACGGGATAACCCGCTAATACTCCATGCTCTAGTGATTCACGCATGCCTTTTTCAACGGCTGGTATGTATTGCCGTGGAACCGCACCTCCAAAAATCTTATCTACAAATTCAAACCCACTGCCAGCTGGTAAAGGTTCCATCTTAATAACAACGTGTCCATATTGTCCATGTCCACCACTTTGTTTTTTGTGTTTACCCTCGGCCTCTGCTGGCATACGAATCGTTTCACGATACTCAATTAATGGTGCTTTTAACCCTGCTTCAACGCCAAACTTACGTGTCATGCGTTCAAGAATTATCTCAAGATGTTGATCACCCATGCCACTAATTAAAGTTTCTTTGGTCACTGTATTTTTGGTAACGATAATCGTCGGATCTTCGTCCATTAATCTTGTTAGTGCTGCGGCAACCTTTTCTTCTTCGCCTTTTTTCTTGGCAAAAATGGTTCTAGTATACATCGGCACAGGGAATTCTATCGGTGGGAATCTTACCGGAGCATTCTTGTCACTTAAAGTATCTCCCGTTGCTGTATACTGCAGCTTTGCTACTACGCCGATATCACCGGCATAAACTGTTTTGATTGGTAATTGATTTCTGCCTCGCATCGTAAAAATAGCTCCAAAACGTTCTTCTTTTTCACGACTTGCATTATAAACAAGAGAATCTGCTGTAATTGCTCCAGAAAAAACTCTAAAAAAACTAAGTCTGCCAACAAAAGGATCTGAAGTCGTCTTAAAAACGAGGGCTGCCATCGGTGCATTGGCATCACGTACTTCTTCTTGCCCCGTGCTTTCATTAATAACTTTAAAATCATTTAAAATTGCCGGATAGGTATAATCAATAATCGCATTCATTAAACGTCCTAAACCGATATTTTTATAAGCACTACCACATAAAACAGGGAAAATAACCGCTTGTCTAATACCTTTGATCAAACATTTCATGATTTCTTCATCAGAAATCTCTTCACCATCAAGGTAACGCATCATCACATCATCATCGGCTTCAACAGCAGCTTCAATCATCTTTTCTCTAGCGTCCTTAGCATATTCAAGCATCTCTGTTGGGATCGCAATCTCCGTAGAATCATTACCCATTGCCTCATAAGCTTTCATCTTATACACATCGATGACACCGCAAAAACTGTCCTCTTTGCCTACTGGCAGTTGTAGAGGTAATACGTGTTTACCAAATTTACTGCGTAAATCCGCCAAGATAGTATCGAAATCTGCGTTTTCTCGATCCATCTTGTTCACAAAACAAATCCGCGGCAAATTTGCCTCCTCTGCTAGTTTCCAGCATTGTTCCGTTCCTACTTGCACGCCGGACGTGGCACAAACAACAATCAATGCGCTATCGACCGCTCTAAATGTTGACTTTACTTCCGCAACAAAATCAGCAAAACCTGGGGTATCGATAAAATTAATTTTAGAATCTCGCCATTCTACAGGTGCTAACGTTGAATTAACGGATACTTTGCGTTTAATTTCTTCGGGTTCATAATCTGTGGTGGTAGCTCCATCCTCAACTTTACACATTCTTGAAATAGCTCCTGAACGAAATAATAATGCTTCTGTAACAGATGTTGTTCCCGCCCCACCATGTCCCACAATCGCGACATTTCTAATCCGATCTCCGGTATACTCTTTCATACGTGCGTCCCCCTTAGTCCGAATGATATAATACCTCATCAATTCTAGGAAACATTAAGCTTTTCCTTCTTTTTTCAACATGATCTTAGATTATTTATTTTTT
>DVNI01000037.1 GCA_018714505.1 Candidatus Avacidaminococcus intestinavium | reverse complement strand
TGGTATACCCCTGATATGATGACGCTTTATATTGCTGGCAATGTTGATAATCGAGTATTGACCGAAAGTATTAATCAGGCCTTTTCATCTCTATCTGGAAAACGAGTTACCCCTGTTCCAGTACCAATGTTGGCAGATATGAAGCCTGAAACATTATATGTACAAGAGCCTATGCGAGCTAAAGATCAAATTTCTTTAATTTGGGATCTAGATTGGTCGCCAGTAAAAGACTCTGATACGTTAAATAAATATTGGCTAAGCGATTTAGCACGCGAAGTGATCTTTGTTCATTTAGGCCGTAGCCTCGAACAACGTAAAGAAAATGACAGCACGCAAGTTAACATTGATTGCAGAGTACAATATCAGCGCGCCAGTTGTTCTTTGAATGTTGATACCGCGACGGCTAATATTCCAGCGTTAGCATCATGGGTGGGTGAAGAATTAGGTCATTTGCGTAATCAAGGCATTAGCGATGAGTTATATAAAGAGCTGCAACAAGAAAAACAACTTCAGTTAACACAGCTTTTTGCCCGTTATGCAAAAACAAGTACGGCTATTTTAATTAATCAGCGTTTGTTATCACAACAAAGTAATATTATTGATATTCCTCCTGAGCAATATCAACGTTTACGCCAAGCATTTTTAGCTGGTTTAACTAAAGAAACCTTAAATCAGGAGCTTTCAAGAGTATTGTCTGAAGATATTACTTTTGTATTAACGCAAAGTGGTGAAACGCCTACCGTAAATTTAGGTGAATTGCGTATTCAATTTGAAAAGCAAGTTCATCCTGAAGTGGTAAATACGCCTGTTTCAGTGCCTGCTAATACGGCACCAAATAAAACAGTGGAAGCACCTACAGTGACAACTCCGGCAAAGAAATAGCCATAAAATAAGTCGCTTGGCTGATATAAAAAATTAACGGTTTATACAATTTAAAAAGCCAAAAGTGTTATTAATACATTTTTGGCTTTTTACTTTTTAATATTAAAGGCGTTTAAACGCTTCTTTAATTATATCAGTTAATGCTTCACGGTTATTTCTTTGAGTTGTAAAGCCTGCGATAGCAATCTGTTTTTCTGGCAAATAACAAGCAACAGAACCCCAATACCCTAGATGATAATAAAGAGTACCGAAGCGTGTCTCTTCAGCCATCAATCCTAAACGATAATTTGCCGCACCAGTATGTGAGCCTTGCCATTTCATTTCTTTTAAGGTGGATGGATGTGTATACACTCTATCTTCAAAGAGATCTGCTGTGAATTTAGCTAATTCAAGCGTTGTCATCACAAGACCTCCACCACCAAAAGTATCCATTGAGGCATCAATGTGAGTACCTTCATGTTCATCGGCAAATTGTCTAGCACGAATTTTCTTGGATATGGGTTGTGGCTCCAGACCTTCCCACCATGTTTGCGGTAAATCTAAGTCTTGAAAATGTAATAATTCACGAACTGCTGTAGCCATATTTTTTCTCATAAATTGAGAAAGAATATCTCCTAATAAGATGTATCCAGTATCTGAATAAATAAAGCGTTTTCCAGCAGGGATGATGGGAAATCCTTGGTGAGTATAATGCGCTATCTGTTCTTCTCGAGTCCACTGATGGGTGGGATTATTTATAACCTTTTCAAGGTAAGCTTCATTAGCGTGATCAAATAATCCACTACTATGGCTTAATAAATGGCGCAATGTGATAGTGTTAAGATCATACCCAAGTTCTGATAATGTTTGTTGATAATGGGGACTTAGATATTTTGTTATCTTATCATCAAGAGACAAGGCATCTTGTTCCCATAAACGTAAAAAAGCGGCTGCGAGAAAGGTTTTTGTATTGCTTGCGATCCGAAAAGGAGTATCTACAGTTAATTTTTTCTGGGTACTTTCATCGGCAAATCCATGTGCCATACCAAAAGGGTATTGAATGCCAGCACCTGTAATATAAATAGCACTCGCTGAGGGTAAGGCATGAAAAGCATCAGTTATTGATTGAACCATAGTTACTTCCTTATCTATCAGGAAAATAAATCAGCAAAAAGGGTGTACTTGGCACCCTTATTTATTTTGCAATTATTCATTATTTATTTTTTGCCGCAGCTCGTAATTCTGTTACGGTTTTACCGCCTATTCCCCAGTTATCTGTTTCTACTTCATCGATCACAACAACGGTGGTTGCTGGGTTTTTGCCTAAGATATCAACCAAGAGTTGTGTTGCACCCGCAATAAGTTGTTCTTTTTGTTCAGCAGTTGCACCTTCGCGTGTGATTTTAATATTAACGTATGGCATTTTTTTTCCTTATTACGTTATTGATAGGCGGTTAATGCAGGGAATTAACCATTGTAGTTTTATCATAAAATTAAGATATTGATTGCGTTTTAGTCAGCTGTTCTTTACGCATATTCGGGCCATCAGTGGCGATCCATGCGGCACAAAAGAGCGTTAATCGAGCAAAAAAGTAGAAGAAAGCCATTAAGCCTATTACCGAACCAAATGCGGCACCTGAAGGTGAGCTTGCTATTCTTGGTAGCATCCATGTCATTACGGATTTTAAAATTTCAAAGCCAATAGCGGCGATAAGCGTGCCTTTCATAAGAGAAATACGTTTAGGTTGGTGGCGAGGCAAAATCCATAATATCCACAAGAATAGTAAATAGTTTGCAGTAATGGAGATTGTTAGGCCGATGGTTGTCCATGCTGGCGTTAACCATTCAATGCCATCTAACCCTAAAGTATGAACAATCATTCTTTGGGCTGATCCCGCAACAGAAGTGAGTGTTATAGTGACAATTAATGCAAAGAGTAAGCCAATCAGCGCTAAGAAATCACGGAAATAACGGAAATAGATTTTTTCTTGCTCTTCTTTATTTCTTTCCCAAACGAGTCGTGATTGCGCCAAAATGGCCTGACGTAAGTTACCAACCCAATTAACACCAGAATAAAGAGCAATAGCTAAACCCGTTAAACCGACAGTTGTACGTTGACGAACAGCGGTATCAATACTTTGTTGAACGGTTGCAGCTAACGTTGGATCGTCGATGCTATTTGCTACACCAGTAATTAATTTAGCGAGTAAATCGGGATTTGAGGCTAAAATAAAACCGGCACAGGCAAAGGAAAGCATTAATACAGGGATTAATGATAAAAATGAGAAATAAGTGATAGCGGCCCCAAACTGATTTCCCATTCTATCAGTGAAGCGTTCTGCGGCACGAATAAGGTGTGCAATAAAAGGAATATTGGTAATGAAATTACTCATTTTTATCCCAATACCGATGGCTTTTTTTCCACCATGTAATCCTTTTTCCAGCCCTTTTTTTAGTGGCTGAGTCAGTTGAGTTTTTTCATCTGCTGTTTTTTGTTGCTGCTCTTCTGACATATATCCTCTTTAATTAGATCAGTCCATTTTTAATAAATTAGTGGTATTACTATAGTTTCTACTCAAAAATAGCATAGCTTAATTTCTATTACATACCTTATGCTTATTGTAATTAGCCTCTGATTTAGATGATGTAATTGTTTGTTCTGGTTTAAGTGTAGATGATGAACTATTAAAAGGCGTGATCACCTTGCACTTAATTAAGAATACAAAACCAATACAGTAATTCTGAATTGGTTGAGTTTAATTAGAAAATGGCTACTCGCATATTGTTCTATTCTTTATTTCATAGGCAAATAAGGAGTAGGCATTAATTTATGATGATAATTATTTTGTCAGTAGATTTAATTCATCTTCAATGGCTTTTAATTCTGCTTTTTCTTCAGCCAGTTTTCTTTCTTGTTTGGCGATTTTATCTGTATCACCTTTAAGCTGAGCTTCTTTTAATTCAAGCTCACGCTCTTTGAT
>DVNI01000003.1 GCA_018714505.1 Candidatus Avacidaminococcus intestinavium | reverse complement strand
TTAGATGAGATGGTTGCTAGAGAAGAAAAAGCGGTAAATTAATAAAAAAAAGGAATGCTCACAGCCGAGGTGCCGTGGACATTCCTTTTTTGTAGTCTTAAAAGCGAAAAAACCTGCTTTACTAAGCAGGTTTTATTGTTTAAGCCATTTCGTTGATTCTTTTTGCAAGTCTTGATTTCTTACGTGCTGCAGCATTTTTGTGAATGATACTTTTACGCGCAGCTTTATCTAATAAACTGCTTGCCTGAACAAAAGTTGTTTGCGCATCTTCTTTGGAAGCGGTTTCAGTTAAAGATACTACTTTGCGGGAAGCGTTGCGGAGAGCAGCTTTAATAGGAGCATTTTTTGCACGACGTTCTGCATCAGTTTTTACACTGCGGATAGAAGATTTGATGTTTGGCAATGAATTCACCTCCTAGAAATTACTTTACCAATGAATTCTATCACGCTTGCGAAGTTTTGGCAAGTTATTTTATTCAATTACGGCAAAAGACCGTAAAAAAATAAACAAATTAAGCTACTACAATGGTGTGCCTTGCTAGATGGAAGTAGAAAATGTTATAATTATATTCACTAAATTAATGTATTGGAGTAAATAAATGTCGCAAGAATTAATTAGAAACTTTTCAATTATAGCACATATTGACCATGGAAAATCGACAATTGCCGATCGCTTAATAGAAAGCACAGGAACTTTATCTAAGCGAGAAATGGATGATCAGATTCTTGACCAATTAGAGTTGGAAAGAGAACGTGGAATCACGATCAAAGCTCAAGCGGTGCGGATTTCTTATACACCAAAAGATGGTAAGACGTATATGCTTAATCTCATTGATACACCGGGTCATGTTGATTTTACGTACGAAGTTTCGCGTGCTTTAGCCGCATGTGAAGGAGCATTGTTAGTAGTAGATGCTAGCCAAGGTATTGAAGCGCAAACTTTGGCCAATATTTATTTAGCTCTAGAACATGACCTAGAGATAATTCCTGTTATCAACAAAATAGATTTACCAAGTGCTGATCCAGAGAGAGTAAAAAGAGAAATAGAAGACGTGATAGGCATTGATGCTTCTGAAGCTATTTTAACAAGTGCTAAAACAGGTTTTGGTATAGATAAAGTCTTAGAGGAAATTGTTAAAAAAGTACCGCCACCACAAGGTAGCGCAACAAAACCCTTAAAGGCATTAGTCTTTGATTCTAAATTTGATGCTTATAAAGGCGTAATGCTTTATGTTAGGGTTATGGATGGATCAATTCGCAAGGGTATGAGCATTAAAATGATGGCTACTGAAAAAGTCTTTGAAGTTACTGAGGTTGGTGTCTTTAAACCTTATTTAGCTAATGTAGACGTTTTGGAAGCTGGACAAGTTGGCTTTTTTGCTGCGGCAATCAAAAACGTTAAGGACGCTCGTGTGGGTGATACGGTTACCGATAGTAAAAACCCTGCCTCAGAAGCGCTACCAGGGTATAGGAAAGCAACGCCAATGGTTTTTTGCGGTTTGTATCCGGTTGAAAATGCTGATTATGCGGACTTAAGAGATGCTTTAGAAAAATTACAATTAAACGATGCATCTTTAGTCTTTGAACCAGAGACTTCGCTGGCTTTAGGATTTGGTTTTAGATGTGGCTTTTTAGGGTTATTACATATGGATGTTATTCGTGAACGTTTAGAAAGAGAATACAATCTAAGCTTAATCACAACAGCTCCTAACGTAATTTATCAGGTGTTTTTGACAGATGGTAATGTGGAGATGGTTGATAATCCATCCTTGTTTCCAGATCCTACAGTCATTGATCATGTTGAAGAACCATTTGTGAGAGCAACGGTTATCGCACCTAAGGAATATGTTGGTGCAGTAATGGAATTATCACAAGAAAAACGTGGCGAGTACGATAATATGACCTATGTTGATGAAAATCGGGTAATGCTTCATTATTCTTTGCCGCTTAGCGAAATTATTTATGATTATTTTGATCGCTTAAAATCGTCAACTCGTGGTTATGCTTCATTGGATTATGAGTTGCACGGTTATCGCGAATCTAAATTAGCAAAAGTTGATATTTTGTTAAATGGTGAGGCTGTTGATGCTTTATCAGCAATTGTTCATACCGAAAGTGCTCAGCGTAGAGGAAGACAGTTGGTCGAGAAATTATGCAGTTTAATTCCACGTCAAATGTTTGAAATTCCTGTGCAGGCAGCAATTGGTAATAAAATAGTGGCTAGAGAAACGGTACGTGCAATGCGTAAAGATGTTTTAGCCAAATGTTATGGCGGCGATATTTCGCGCAAACGTAAGTTGTTAGAAAAGCAAAAAGAGGGTAAAAAACGCATGAAGCAAGTTGGTAGTGTAGAATTACCACAGGAAGCTTTTATGGCGATTTTGAAAATGGATTGATGGAAATGCATGAGAAAGAATATGGAAAACTAACTAAAGGGATGTATATTCACATCCCTTTTTGTGTGCAAAAATGTTTGTATTGTGACTTTGCTTCCTGGGCAGGCCGTGAACACTTGCAAGATACTTATGTTAGAAAAATCTGTAGTGAAATCACAAAGCGCTCTGAAGAAAGGCAATTGAGTGAAAATGCCACTGTTTATTTTGGCGGCGGTACACCATCATTACTGACGGTTTTACAGTTGGAAAAAATTATAAAACAGTTAAAAATTGACAACTTATGGCGAAACCCCAGTGAAGTAACTTTGGAGCTCAATCCAGGTACAGCTGATTTAAATAAAATGAAAAGCTATCGTGAACTTGGGGTAGATAGAGTAAGTATAGGCGTTCAAAGTTTTAATGACCAAGAATTACAAATGGTTGGTAGAATTCATACCGCAAAGGAAGCCTTGCAAGCAATAGAATGGGCGCAAGAAGCAGGCTTTCAAAAAATCAATGTAGATTTTATTCGTGGTTTACCAAAACAAACGGTAGATTCTTTTGAAAATAATCTACAAAGAGCATTGCTGGCAGGAGTTGAGCACATCTCTGTTTATGATCTTTTGGTAGAAGATGGTACAGCATTATCTGATTTAGTTGAAAATAAAAAAATTGTTCTCCCAACAGAAGATGAAGTAGATACTATGTATGAACTAACACTTAGTATTTTGGAGGCGGCAGGATATAGTCATTACGAGATTTCCAATTTTGCACTACCAGGAAAAGAATCGCAACATAATCTTGTTTATTGGCGTTACCAACCGTATATCGCTTTTGGTAGCTCAGCTTGCTCTTTTAATGGGTGGCAAAGACAAACAAATGCTAGAACAATTGAAAGCTATTTGGCGGATTTAGAGCCAGAAATAGAAAGAATCTCAGCAAGACAAAAATTGGCCGAATATTTATTTATGGGTTTGCGTACTCGTTGGGGAATTAGTTTATCAGCAGTTCGTAAAGAATTTAAGGTTGATCTTATAAAAGAGTTTGGCAAGGAATTAGAACCATATATAAAAAATGAGATGCTTATTTATAATGAACCAAAAGATCAATTATGTTTAACTGAACTTGGTTTTAAATTTAGTAACAGAATCTTTGAGATTTTTTTATAAAATTCAAGGAAAATACTTGACAAGATGCTAACTAAGTGGTAATTTTATATCAGATGTTAGCACTCCTAAAGATAGAGTGCTAACAATGAAGAGCAGGAGGTGCAGTAATGCTTAATGAAAGAAAAAAAAGAATCCTGCAAATTATAATTGAAGATTATATATCTACTGCTGAGCCGGTTGGTTCTAGAACTATCGCTCGTCAATATGATTTAGGTTTAAGTCCGGCTACGATTCGTAATGAAATGTCGGATCTCGAAGTGATGGGTTTTTTAGAACAACCACATACTTCTGCTGGTAGAATACCATCAGCTCAAGCTTATCGCTTTTATGTTGATTCAATGATTGAACCTGGTTCGCTTACAGAAAATGATCAAGCTTTAATTGATGCTTGGTATCATGAACGGTTACGGAATATTGATGAAATTTTCCAATCGACAGCTAAAATTCTATCACGAATGACCAAAAACGTATCTTTAGTTTTAGCGGATAATCGGAGTAGTAGTATTTTTCGTTATTTAAAGTTTTTGCCGCTTGATGGTACGCGCGCTATCCTCTGTGTGATTACTGATGATGGTGTTGTTGATAACTGTGTAGTAGAAGTGCCTCTAGGCATGACTACAGAGGAGATGGACTATTTAGCAAAACGAATCAGCAATAAATTGCAGGGCTATGAAATTATTGATATCAGTCAGTTTGTATTGCAGGATGTTTTTAATAATCTTGCTGAAGATAAGATTTTGTATGCTTCTATTATTCAAGCATTACAGAATATTGGTTCCACTAGCAAGGAACAAAAGGTTTTTCTCGGTGGAACAAAACAGCTTTTAAATCAACCAGAGTTTCGCAGTGTTGAAAGAATTAAGGATTTGTTGACAATCTTAGAAGAAGAAAAAGTCCTTAAGGATATTTTGCATGTAGGTGAGGATTCTGGGATTAAGATTACAATTGGTAATGAAAACAAATTCACTGGTATTCAAGATTGTAGTATGGTACAAGCCACTTATCGTTTGAATGGTAGAGTGGTTGGTACGATGGCGGTTCTTGGACCGACACGGATGGAATATGGCAAGATTATTTCCGTCATGGACTACCTGCATCATTATTTAAAAATATTATTTGATGAGAACAAACAATCATGAATTAAATAAGGAGGATGAGTGTTGAACATGGAGGAAAAGCAACAAGAAGTTAAGGATGAAATAGTAGATACACAAAAGGTTGAAGAAACTACAGAGTGTAGTGAAAAAGCGACTGCAGATGTAGAAACAGCGGTGGTAGAAGAAAAAGATAAGCGTATTGAGGAATTGCAAACTAGAAATTTAAGATTACAAGCCGATTTTGATAATTTTAGAAGACGTACAGTCAAAGAACAAGCAGAGCTAGCATCTTTTGTTACTGTTAATGTGGTGAAAAAGTTCCTGGAGGTTCTTGATAGTTTTGATCGAGCAGAAGATAGTATTCAAAAAGCTGACAATGTGGAGAGCCTTAAGGTTGGCATTGATATGATTAAGCGTCAATTAACACAAACCTTAACGGACTTAGCAGTAGAAGAAATTCCGGCAGCTGGGGAAAAATTTGACCCTGTAGTGCATGAAGCTGTGATGCGTGGCGTTAATTCTGAACTAGAAGATGGTATGATTGAGACTGTTTTTGAAAAAGGCTATAAAATTAATGATAAAGTAATTCGTCATAGCAAAGTTAAGGTTGTAAATAACGATTAAATTTGATAATAGAAAATAATAGTTGTAGGAGGAAGAAAAAATGTCTAAAGTTATTGGTATTGATTTAGGTACTACAAACTCTGTAGTTGCAGTAATGGAAGGTGGCGAACCCACCGTAATTTCTACACAAGAAGGTGGACGTCTTACACCGTCAGTAGTAGGTTTTTCAAAAACAGGTGAACGTTTAGTTGGCCAATTGGCAAAACGTCAAGCAGTTTCTAATCCAGATAGAACGATTGCTTCCATTAAACGTCAGATGGGTACAGATTATCGTGTAAGTATTGACGATAAAAAATACTCGCCAGAAGAAATTTCAGCTATGATTTTACAAAAATTAAAAGAAGATGCAGAAAAGTATCTTGGCGAAAAAATTGCACAAGCAGTTATTACTGTTCCGGCCTATTTTAGTGATAGCCAACGTCAAGCTACTAAGGATGCTGGTAAGATTGCGGGACTTGAAGTATTGCGTATTATTAACGAACCGACAGCAGCAGCACTCGCTTATGGTATTGATAAATCCAATGATCATACAGTTTTAGTGTATGACTTGGGCGGTGGTACGTTTGACGTATCAATCTTAGAAATGGGCGATGGCGTTTTTGAAGTAAAAGCAACTAACGGTGATACACGGTTAGGCGGTGACGACTTTGATGAAAGAGTTATGAATTGGCTTATTGGCGAATTTAAAAAAGAAAGTGGCATTGACTTATCGGCTGATAAAATGGCGATGCAACGTTTACGTGAAGCAGCTGAAAAAGCAAAAATTGAATTATCTGGCGTTTTGACTACTAACATTAATTTACCGTTTATTACGGCAGGTGCTGATGGTCCTAAACATTTGGATATTAATTTAACACGCGCAAAATTTGATGAATTAACAGCTGACTTAGTTGAAAGAACAATTGCTCCTACGCGCCAAGCATTACAAGATGCTGGTCTTAATGCTAGTGAAATTGCGAAAGTAATTATGGTTGGTGGTTCTTCACGAATTCCGGCAGTACAAGAAGCTATTAAAAAATTAATGGGCAAAGATCCTCATCATGGTATTAATCCGGATGAATGTGTAGCAGTAGGTGCTGCTATTCAAGCGGGTGTTTTGGCAGGAGAGGTAAAAGATGTTTTGCTGCTTGATGTAACACCACTTTCCCTTGGTATCGAAACATTAGGTGGAGTTGCTACTAAAATTATTGAGCGCAATACAACAATACCTACTTCTCGTAAACAAGTTTTCTCAACTGCTGCTGATAATCAACCATCTGTTGATATTCATGTTTTACAAGGCGAACGCGAGATGGCTGCTGATAATAAAACTTTAGGTAGATTTGAATTGTCAGGTATTCCGCCAGCTCCACGTGGTGTGCCTAAAATTGAAGTAGCTTTTGATATTGATGCAAACGGTATTGTAAACGTTAGTGCTAAGGATCTTGGCACAGGAAAAGAACAAAAGATAACTATTACTTCTTCTGGTACTCTTAATAAAGACGATGTTGAAAGAATGGTTAAAGAGGCAGAGGCTAATGCTGAAGCAGATAAAAAACGTAAAGAAATGGTTGAAGTACGCAATCAAGCAGATTCTTTGACCTATCAAGCGGAAAAAACCATTAAGGATATGGAAGGCAAAGGCAGTGAAGAGCTTGTGAAGAAGGTTGAAGAAGCACTTGCTACTTTGAAAGAAACTTTAAAAGGTGAAGATATTGAAAAAATTAAAGCTGATACAGAAGCTCTAACTAAACCACTATATGAATTATCGGCAGAGCTATATAAACAAGCAGAAGCGGATAAAGCAGATGGTAGTACAGGTGCTGAAGGAGATCAAAAAACTGCAGAAGATGTTGTAGACGCAGAAGTAGTAGATGAAGAAAAGAAATAAAATCAGCTTTGGGATGGTGTGAACTTTGAGTAAAAAAGACTATTATGACGTGCTAGGCGTAGCAAAAACAGCAACGGCTGATGAAATAAAAAAAGCATATCGCAAATTGGCACGTCAGTATCATCCTGATGTTAATAAGGATAATCCTGAGGCTGCCGAAAAATTCAAAGAATGTTCAGAAGCCTATAGCGTTTTATCTGACGAAACTAAAAAAGCTCAATATGATCAGTTCGGTCATGCCGCCTTTGAAAATGGCGGCGGACCGAGTGCTGGTGGCTTTGGTGGTTTTGGTGGCGCAGGTGGTATGGAAGACATTTTTGATATGTTTTTTGGTGGACAAGGTCGTGGTGGCTTTGGGGGCGGTAGACGTGCTAACAATGGACCGCAACGTGGCGCTGACTTGCGCTATGACCTAGAAATCAGTTTTGAAGAAGCAGCTTTCGGTGTTGAAAAAGAAATCAAATTACACCGTGAAGATACCTGTGAACATTGTCATGGTACTGGCGCTGAGGCTGGTAGTGAGGTAGAAACTTGTTCTGAATGCCACGGTAGTGGTGAAGTTCGTTTTACACAAAACACCATGTTTGGTCAAATGGTTAACGTGCGCCCGTGTTCTAAATGTCATGGACAAGGCACCATTATTAAGAAGCCATGTAAAGTTTGTGGTGGCGTAGGACGACTAAAAAAAGAGAAAAAATTAAAAGTAAAAATCCCAGCTGGTGTTGATACTGACTCGCGTTTACGAGTTTCAGGTGAAGGCGAAGCGGGGGTACGTGGCGGTAGTAAAGGCGATTTATACGTTTATTTATATGTTAAACCACATAAGTTTTTTGAACGTGATGGCATGACGGTCCGCTGTGAAGTGCCAATTAATATAGTGCAAGCAACTTTAGGTGCAGAAATTAAAGTACCAACGCTTGATGGGCAGGTCATTGTTAAAGTTCCAGAAGGAACGCAACCGGGTAAAGTCTTAAGAATTAAAGGCAAAGGTATCCCAAGTTTGCGTAGTCGTACTACGCGTGGGGATCAATTGGTAACAATTAAGGTTGTTGTTCCAACAAAACTTAATGATAAGCAAAAAGATGCTTTGCGTAAATTTGCTGAAATTAGTGCCGATAATATAAATCCAGAAGAAAAGGGATTTCTCAAGAAAATAGCCGATTTATTTAAATAATAAGTTAGGCTGATTAAAGACGGGAGCGGAACTATGCAATGGATTGAAGTAAGTATTCAAACTACACATGCTGCCAATGAGGCGGTTGCCGATATTTTCCATTCGTTAGGGGCGGGCGGAGTTGTTATTGAAGATCCGTTGCTGCTTAATAATTTAATTAGTTCAGGAAACTGGGAATTATGTGCGATTCCAGAACAAGAAAACACCGAAATAGTAGTAGTGACAGCATATTTTCCAGATGACCATGAACTTAAGCATAGATTGACTGCGGTGGAAACAGAAATGGCGGCAATGGAAGCTAGGGTTGGACCTTGTCGTTTTGGTAATACTTGTTTCAGAACTGTATCTGAGACTGATTGGGAAAATGAATGGAAACAATATTTCCACGTTGCCCGTGTTACAGAACAGTTAATTATTAAGCCCTCATGGGAAGAATATCAGGCAGGACCAGAAGATAAGGTAATTGAACTTGATCCGGGAATGGCCTTTGGTACAGGAACGCATCACACTACTTGTATGTGTTTAAGAAGATTGGAAAAGATTATTGAACCTGGAATGATGGTTTATGATGTAGGTACTGGTAGTGGCATTTTATCTTTGGCGGCTGCAAAATTCGGTGCAGAAAAAGTTACAGCGATTGACATCGATGAAACAGCAGTTAAGATAGCAAAGCAAAATGTAGCAAACAATGGTTTAGCTAAAGTTATTGAAGTTCGAAAAGGTGATTTATTGCAAGCTGTTTCAGAGCCAGCAGATGTGGTAATCGCTAATATTATTGCTGATGTTATAATTAGTTTCTTGCCTGCAGTGCCGTTACGTCTGAAACAAAATGGTGTTTTTTTAGCTAGTGGCATTATTGCTGAGCGAGTAGATGAGGTTATTGCCGCAGCAAAAGAACAAAATCTACTAGTAGAAACAATTGATAGCCAAGGTGGCTGGGTAGTTATACAGATGCGCAAGGAGGAATAGTTTTGCATCGGTTTTTCTTAAAGGAAACTTTTGCGAAAGAAATGACAATAACAGGACTTGATGCACACCATATTATTAAAGTATTGCGCATGCCTGTTGGAGAGAAAATACAAATCGTAAGCAGCGACCAAGTTAGTGCTATTATGGAGATTTCGGCACTAACAGTGGACGCTGCTTTCGTACGTTTTGTTGATTATATTGAAGATTCGCATGAACCACAAGTGGAAATAATTTTAGCCCAAGGTTTACCGAAGGGTGAGAAGATGGATTATATCGTACAAAAAGCAACTGAGCTTGGTGTAACAGCCATAATTCCACTAAGAATGGAGCGATCAATCGTTAAACTGGTCGCTGAAAAAGCAGAAAAAAAGCGTGAACGTTGGCAAAAAATAGTGGCAGAAGCTGCGAAACAAAGCAAAAGAGATATTATTCCACAAGTTATGCCGGTCACGTCACTTAAACAACTATTTGCCTCATATAATGAAAACATTATTATGGCTTACGAAGCAGAGCAAACTGTGTCTTTAAAAAGTGTCCTTAGCAGTTTAAAACCTATTAGACAAATAATACTTATCATCGGTCCAGAGGGCGGAATCGCCAAGGAAGAAATTACCTTAGCACAAAATAGTGGGGTGAAATTTGTTTCTTTAGGAAAACGAATTTTAAGAACTGAAACGGCAGGCGTAGCTGCTATTGCGGCAATTTTATATGAAACGGGAGATTTAGGAGGCCATAAATGAGTAAGATTGCTTTTTATACACTTGGTTGTAAGGTGAATCAATCTGATACAGCAAGCATGGAGAAACTTTTTCGCACAGCAGGGTATCAGGTGGTTGATTTTGCAAAAGAAGCAGATATCTATGTAATTAATACTTGTGTGGTTACTAATATGGGTCAGAGAAAATCACGCCAAGTTATCCATAGAGCAATAAGAAAGAATCCGCAAGCATTAGTTGTGGTAACGGGATGTTATCCACAAACGGCAGCAGAAGAGGTTAGAGCCATTCCTGGTGTGGATTTAATTATTGGAAATCAAGAAAGAGCCAGTGTTGTTGATTTAGTACAAAAAGCCGGAGCTAAGCGAGTTGATACTTTAGATGCAGTGCGCAAACTAGATCGGCATACTGCTTTTGAAGAGCTTGCTGCTGACTCGGAAACTGGTAAAACACGAGCATTTTTAAAAATTCAAGAGGGCTGCAATCAATTTTGCACTTTTTGCATTATTCCTTATGCGCGTGGACCATTGCGTTCCAGAAGTTTAAAAAACATCAAGGAAGAAGTCATGCGGTTAGTCGCTGCTGGTTTTAAAGAAGTAGTTTTAATAGGAATTCATTTAGGAGCTTATGGTAAAGAAGACGCAAATAATTATACGCTTACTGATGCGGTGAGAGCTGCTTTATCAGTAGAGGGCTTAGAGCGTTTGAGATTAGGGTCTTTAGAGTCCGTTGAAGTAGAGGATGATCTTTTGGATTTAATGGTGAAAGATCAAAGAATTCAACGTCAATTGCATTTGCCTTTACAAGCCGGAACTGATGAAATATTGCATAGTATGCATAGACCATATACAACAGAAGTTTTTAGTGCGCTATTACGAAAGATAAGAAGCAAATTACCAGATGTTGCAATTACAACGGATTTAATAGTAGGTTTTCCGGGAGAAACTGATGAACTATTTGCGGAAGGCAAAAAATTCATTGAACAATGTGCATTTAGTAAAATGCATATTTTCCCCTTTTCAGCACGCAAAGGGACACCTGCGGCAACTTTCCCGATGGTCGTAGATGAGCAAACCAAGCAAGCGAGAGCAGCCACTTTAGCTAAACTTGATGAAGCAAGTCAAGTGAGGTTTTGCAAGAACTTGTGTGGTAGTGAGCTATCAGTATTATTTGAACAAGAAAATAATACTGGTATATGGGAAGGGTTGAGTGGTAACTATGTTAAAATCTACGTTCGTAGCGAAGAAAATTTAGCTGGGCAGGTAAAAACTGTAAAAACCACAGAGCTTTTTCAAGATGGATTGTTAGGAATCTGTATTTGAACGATAAATTTAGTGAAAGAGGCAGGATAATACTGGATTTTATCGAATAGAAACAGGGAACGAAAAAAAGGGGGTGAATTATATGGAGAATTGTGTTTTTTGTAAAATTATCAAAGGTGAAATACCCTCTAAAAAAGTTTATGAAGATGATTTAATGCTGGTAATCCACGATAATTGTCCGGTTGCTCCGTGTCATGTTTTAATTTTACCGAAGATTCATATGGCAAATATTTTAACAGCAGATCGTGATTTTATAGCTCACGTGACAGATAAACTAGGAGAATTGACTAAGCTACTGGGAGTAACAGAAGATGGTTTTAGATTAGTTATTAATACAGGTAAAGATGGTGGGCAGACCGTTGACCATTTGCATTTACATTTGTTAGGTGGAGCACCATTAGGCTGGCCGCCTTGCTAGCATCTTGACAGTAAAGCAGAGTTTACAGTATAATAGTATGGTGTAAAAAATATATACACTTCCCTAAAGGTCGCTGTGGAGGGAGGGATAACAGATGACAGAAGTCAAAGTTGGCAAGACGGAAACACTTGATAGTGCACTGCGCCGCTTTAAAAGAGCAACCCAAAAAGCAGGAGTGCTTTCTGAGGTCAGAAAACGCGAACACTATGAGAAACCGAGCGTAAAACGTAAAAAGAAATCCGAGGCAGCAAGAAAGCGCAAGACCAGATAATTGGGAGGCCTCATTATGTCAATTAAAGATCTTTTGACTGAAGATATGAAGCAAGCTATGAAAGAACGTGAAACCGGTAAATTGCGGTTAAGCGTTATTCGCATGGTACGTGCCGGTATCAAAAACATTGAGATCAATGAAAAACGAGAGTTAAATGATGATGATGTTTTAGCTGTCGTCGTCAAAGAAGTTAAAATGCGACAGGATTCTTTGGAAGAATTTGTTAAAGCCGAAAGAGAAGATTTAGCCGCTCAAGCTAGGGCTGAGATCGAAGTTTTAAATAAATACCTTCCTGCACAATTATCCGATGCAGAGTTGCAAGAGGTTGTAAAGAGTGTTATTACTGCAACTAAGGCAACAACGATGAAAGATATGGGTAAGGTTATGGCGGCGTTAATGCCAAAAACAAAGGGTCGTGCTGATGGCAAAAAGATTAATACATTAGTACGTGAATTTTTAAAGTAAACAAAAAGAAGGGGAAACCCTTCTTTTTGTTTTTTTATATATTATATTTGCTGTTCAAAGTATTACCATATATAATTATGGTATAAACTCATGGAGGAGCATTTATGAAAAAAATATTTATTTTTTTGAGCCTTTTAGTTTTATTACCGGTTTGGGGAGTAGAAGCAGCACCTCTTGATTTATATCCATCAGAAGGTGATTTACTGAGTCAAATATTTATGTTTCCGCAAGCAAAAGCTTTTTTGCTAACCGTAATTATTCTAGGTATTATGGCTGAAGTAAAAAGCGCGGGTGCAGGTATTGCTGGAGGAATTGCCTTAACTGCTGCTGTTGCTTTATTTAGTATGCAGTTTATAACGGGTGAAGGTAGTTGGCTTGAAATATTGCTGTTTATTGGTGGTATTGGACTTTTAATGATTGAGGTCTTCATACCAGGTTTTGGCTTATTTGGCCTTGCTGGTATTATTAGTATTTTAGCTAGCTTTTATTTTGTTTTGGGTGGCAATGCTACGGCTCTTAATTGGTTAGCCGTGAGTATTGTAATGGCAATTGCGATTTTTTCATTGCTGATTAAATATTTACCACATAATCCAGCTTGGAAGATTTTTGTTTTGCAAGAAAAACAAGAAAATGCTGAAGGATATCGTAGTACCGATGATTTATCTGGTTATATTGGTAGAACAGGAACGGCTCTAACGTTACTAAGACCAGCAGGAATTGTTGTTTTAGATGATACAACGCGGCTTGACGTAATTACTGCAGGCGAGTTTATCGTTGCAGGAACAAAAGTTAAGATTGTCAAAACAGAAGGCAGTCGCATTATTGTTGAAGCGTGGCAAGAAAATTAAAATTTATATTTATAATTAATAAGGAGTGAAGTGCATGATTTTGGATTTTATTTTTGGTAGTGGTATAATTATTGTTTTATCGATTTTAGGTGTTGTTTTATTTTTAAATTTTGTGCCGATTGGCTTGTGGATTTCCGCAATGGCAGCTGGTGTTGATGTAGGAATTTTTAATCTCGTAGGTATGCGTTTGCGTAGAGTACCGGCTTCTCAAATTGTACTTCCTTTAGTAAAAGCGAATAAGGCTGGATTAGGTTTGAATGCAAATCAATTAGAAGCACATTATTTGGCAGGTGGTAATGTTGATCGTGTAATTGATGCTTTGATTGCGGCACAAAGAGCAGAAATCCCTTTGACTTTCGAACGTTCTTGTGCTATTGATTTAGCTGGTCGTGATGTACTAGAAGCGGTACAGATGAGCGTTAATCCTAAAGTTATAGAAACACCTTTGGTTTCTGCTGTTGCCAAAAATGGTATTGAACTCAAGGTTAAAGCTCGAGTTACGGTGCGCGCGAATATTGATCGTTTAGTTGGTGGCGCTGGTGAAGCCACAATTATTGCACGTGTTGGTGAGGGTATTGTCACTAGCGTAGGTTCATCTGATGATCATAGTGAAGTATTAGAAAACCCAGATCATATATCTAAAACTGTTTTAGCAAAAGGATTAGACGCTGGAACGGCTTTTGAAATTCTTTCTATTGATATTGCAGACGTAGATGTAGGCCGTAATATTGGTGCAGAATTATTAACTGACCAAGCTGAAGCCGATAAACGGATTGCTCAAGCGAGAGCTGAAGAAAGAAGAGCGATGGCTGTTGCGCATGAACAAGAAATGAAAGCCTCTGTACAAGAAATGCAGGCAAAAGTTGTAGAAGCACAGTCTGAAGTACCAAAAGCACTGGCTAAAGCGTTGGAAACAGGAAATATAGGTGTGATGGACTATTATCGCATGAATAACATTAATGCTGATACAAAGATGCGAGAATTAATTGGTGATGTTGGTCTTGATAGCGATACGACAAAGAATGATAGTTCAAAATAAGATTAATGAGGGCTAATTTATGGATTCAATTATTATAGTAATTGTTTGGGTAATTGTGTCTTTTGTTCTGCCCAAAATATTTGGGGCTAAGAAACCACAAAAACCATATGAATATCCTGATGAAACAAGCGAAAATCAGGAAGCAAAGAATCAAGATATAGAAACAGAAGCCCCATGGTATACTTGGGGCCTTCCAGAAGAAGCAGAGCCACAAGCTGAAGAGTTACCGCTTAAACAGCCCGAAAACGTGGCGATGCCAGCTAAAGCTTTGCTTAAAAGGGTAAAACCAGCTGCTAGTATAAGCGCTAATAAGGAGCGAACTGTAATATTTACAGAGAAAACAAAAAAACCATTGAATAAACAAGACTTAAAACGCGGTTTAATCATGGCAGAATTGCTGGGAAAACCACGCTCACTTAATCCTTATGCAGATAAGTTTTAAAATGTTTCAAAGTTTAAAGCACTCATTTCCTTATAGGAAATGAGTGCTTTTTTACTTGCCAGAAGCTAGTTATAGGCTTACAATTATTGCAAGAGAAAATAGATAATAGCAATTATGCTAATCAGGAGGTTACATAAAAATGAAAAAAATTATTATTGCGTTTTTGATGATTTTTATAATGGGTGGGCAAAGCTTTGCCTTTGCTGCAGACAGAAGTGCTGAGCGTAGGACGTTACAAGAAGAACCGCGGCAAGAAGAAAAAATGGAAATTATTCCTTCTGATCAAAACTATGTATTAGCCTTACTGCCAATCGTTGACCGGTCGAATATGGAGGAAAAGGAACGTAAGGTTGCTATGAAAGCTATTAAAGCCGCAATAGAGAAGAAATATCCTAAAAAGAATACTAAAGTAAAAGTAATTAGTGATAAAGAAATTACGAAAGCAATGCGAATGTATCTTTTTGAAAACTATGATGCGCCAGTTTTAGCAGAATTGGTTACAATTGGCAAAGCTGTACATGCTGATCGCATAATTTATTTATCGTTAGAGCCAATTAAAAGTGAAGAAGATGGTTTTAGAATCATTATTGGTGCACAGAAGTTTTCTTCTGAAATTGGCATGAAGATGAAATTTATAGATGTTAATGAAAATAAATATTTATTTAATCAGTTTGTTGTTAAGGAAGGTTCTTCTTCTGCTGTTTCTTTTTGGAAATTAGGAGGAGCTAGTAAGAGTAGAAGCGTAAAAAAAGCAGTAACGGAATGTATGAAGGAGTTTTTTACAAATATTGATTAGTTTTTAGTGTTGGGTGTAACTGGAAGGAGAATGGCTTATGTTAAACTTAGTTGATTTGACTACTCGGTGCATTAAAAGTGAATATGAGAAAAAAATTGATCAATATTCTGAACAAATGGGTGCTTTGCAAAGAAAATTGCGATCAGAGAAAATACCAGTGATTTTAGTATTTGAAGGTTGGCATGGTTCGATGCGTGGTAGTTTAATTAATCGCTTTATTGCTTCGATGGATCCACGTGGTTATTCTGTACAATCGTCTTCTAAAAAAGACCAACAGCAAGAGTCCAAACCATATTTTTTAAATTACTGGCAAGCACTACCGGCAAAAGGATCAATTGCAGTTTATGATAATGGTTGGTATTACCATAAACTCGAAGCAGAAGTAGCAGATAAAAAAGCTGTAAAAAATATATCATATAGTGATATCAATTTTTTTGAAAAAGAACTAACCGATGATGGTTATTTAGTTATTAAAGTGTTTTTACATATTTCGCATGAGCAACAAAAAAAGAATCTAGACAAGATAGAAAAAAATCTTGGTAAGGATTGGGAAAAATTGCTAGCATATAAAGGGCGTTCACATTCATACGATGATTATTTTAAAGAGTATGAAGAAATGCTTAGTAAAACTGACAAACTGCACGCAAAATGGCATATTTTGAGTGCGGAAGATGATGATTACGCATTATTAAAGCTTTTTGAAGTAGTGTTTAGTTGCGTAAACGAACATTTAGCTATGTTGCATTTTGATACGGAATCAAAGTCGGTAAGTAGCTCACCTGCTGTTCCTGATATTTTGAGTAAGTTAGATCTTGCTTTGACTTGTGAAGAAAATGTATATAAAGAAGAGATTAAAGAAAAACAAAAATATTTACGTAAGTTACAATATGAAATGTATACTAAAAAAATACCAACAGCAATCCTTTTTGAAGGGTGTGATGCTGCGGGTAAAGGTGGTGCAATAAGGAGACTCACTAAATATTTACACCCTCTTGCTTATCGGGTAGTACCTGTTGCAGCACCAAATTTGATTGAGCAACAATTTCATTATTTGTGGCGTTTTTGGCGAAACTTACCGCCAGCTGGTGAAATGATCATTTTTGACCGCACGTGGTATGGACGAGTTTTGGTTGAACGTGTAGAGCATTTTGCTAAGCCGAAGGAATGGGCAAGAGCCTATGAAGAGATTAATGATTTAGAAAAACAGTGGTCTGAACACGGTGTTACTATTATTAAATTTTGGCTGCAGATTGATCAAGACGAACAATTAGCTCGTTTTAAAGAGCGGGAAGCTAATCCAGATAAAAACTGGAAAATTACTGAAGAGGATTGGCGTAATCGTGATAAATGGGAAGATTATAAGCCGGCTATTAATGAAATGTTGTTTAGAACCGATTCTAAATATGCGTCATGGACGATTGTTGAGGCTAATTCAAAATATTATGCGCGGTTAAAAGTTTTAACAACTGTTATTGCGGCATTTGAAAAAGCATTACAAAAATAAAGAAATTTAAGTTGGAGGTAACTAGTGAGCTGGCAGTTAAAAGAGGGTATAAAGAAGAAATTGACGCAAGAAGTGGGAGCGACAATCTATGCTCCAGGAGCAAGGCAGGCAATGGCCTTTGTTTATCCCAACACCTATACGATAGGCATGTCTAACCTGGGGTTACAAATTTTATATAAAGAAATCAATGCTAGTGGCTTTGCCGCATGTGAACGGTTTTTTCTGCCAGAGAAAAAGGAGCTTGCTCTTTACCAAAAACAAGGATTGCCACTGCTTAGTATGGAAACACAAAGACCTTTGGATTGTTTTGGTATTATCGGGGTTATGATGTCATTTGAACTTGATTATTTGAATTTTTTACAGATGTTAATGCTGAGTAAAATTGAATTATTGGCTGAGCAAAGAGATACTTATGATCCGTTTATTATTATTGGCGGGCCATGCGCAACTTTTAATCCAGAACCACTAGCGATTTTTGCTGATGCTTTTGTAATTGGAGAAGGTGAAGAAGTTGTACCAAATATTTTACGAACAATTCAAGACGGGCGAGAGGCCAGACTGACTAAAAGAGAGATTCTTGCTAGTTTGGCTCGTTTAGCAGGCGTATATGTACCGGCTTTTTATGAACCACAGTATGTTGATGATGCTTTTTGTGGTATGAAAGTTTCGTCACCAGCACCTAAACGTGTCGAAAGACAATGGGTACGTAAGTTAGATCAACATACAGCTAGTTCGAGCATCGTTTCGGCAGCCACTGAATTTGAGAATATGTTTATCATTGAAGTGGCAAGAGGGTGCGGACGCCACTGTCGCTTTTGTATGGCTGGTTATTGTTTTCGTAAACCAAGAGCGCGGGCATTAGATAAAATTATTGAGGATATAAAAAATAGACCACCAAGTAGTAAAAAAGTTGGGCTAATGGGAGCGGCAGTGTCAGACTATCCTTATATAAAGGAATTAACGGCTTTTTTGGTTCAGCATAAAATTGCTTTTACCGTTGCGTCATTAAGAGCGGATACGATGGATCAAGCTTTAGCAGATGCTTTAGCCGCTAGTGGTCAACAGACCTTAACGGTAGCGCCTGAGGCAGGTAGCAAACGCTTGCGGAGCTTAATTAATAAAGGAATAACAGAAGATGATATTTATAAAGCAGTTGAGTTAGCGGCGCGAGCCGGCATGAAAAACATTAAGCTCTATTATATGATTGGTTTGCCAACGGAAACGGATGAAGATATTACTGAAATGATTGCAATGATTGCAAGAATTAGGCAAAAAATGACAGGGGTGGGTAATAAAGGAGAATTAGTTATTAGTACTAATGCTTTTGTGCCAAAGCCATTTACACCATTCCAATGGCAACCTTTATTTAATTTGAAAATTTTAAAAGAGCGTTTTAAAAGGTTAGAAGATGCTTTTAGGAAGGATCGTACTGTGGCTATTCAAACAGAATCACTAAAAGAAACGGTCTTGCAAGCAGCACTTGCACGAGGAGAGCGGTTTATTGGTGAAGCACTTTATCGAGCTGTAACGCAAGAGCATGGTAATCTTAAAGCAGCTTTTAAAAGTTGCAAAATTGATTATGAAAAATATGCGACCAGGATTTTAGACATGTCACAAGTATTACCGTGGTCACATATTGATATTGGCTTGAGCGATGATTATTTAACTAGAGAATGGGAACGAGCAGAAAAACTTTCTTATACTCTTCCTTGTTTTGAACATTGTCAGCGTTGTGGTGTTTGTGGAGGTAACGAATGAGTGGATTTAATATAACTGGAAATGGCAAGAATTGGTATGGCTATTTTCCGGAGCTTAGAGCTGCTGGGTTTGTTAATGCTTTTACTTGTCGGATGAATGGGCAAAGCCTATTAATGCCTAATGAACTAAATCTAGCGTTACATGTAGGCGATGACCAACAAGCTGTGATCAGGAATAGAGAGCTTATTGCCCAAGCAATAGGATTTTCTCTATCACGAGTTGTCACGTGTCAGCAGGTCCATGGAGCAGATATTGCAGTAGTAACTGAAAGTGAGATGGGGCGAGGTAGCAAGGCGTTAGAAGACTGCATTGCCAATGTTGACGCCTTAATTACTGCTGCAAGCAATGTACCGTTAATGCTTTTTTTTGCAGATTGTGTACCAATTATTCTAGCTGATTCTAAGCGAGGCATAAGCGCCGCCGTTCATGCTGGTTGGAAAGGTAGTATGGCAGAGATAACTTTAAGAACAGTGCACAAGATGAGAGAAGAATTCGGCAGTAGACCAGAAGATATTGTAGCTGCTATTGGACCTGCCATAGGTGCTTGTTGCTATGAAGTTGATGAAACAGTCTATAACAAGGGCGAAAAATATAAAAAACATTTTCGTAGCAGCAGAAGTGGACATTGGCATTTAGATTTAGCTCAAGTTAATAAACAACAACTTTTATTAGGTGGTGTACCAGAAAACAATATCTTATTGGCCTCTGTTTGCACCGCGGAGAATAAAGCCCTTTTCTTTTCTCATCGCGCAGAGCTTGGAAAAACAGGACGTTTCGCAGCTATTATTTTTAGGAAATAGAGGAAAATAGCTCTTAACAGCGAATATACTATTTTTGGGAGGTAGTATTGTGATTAGAGACAATATTTTGGCAGTACGTAAAAGAATTGATGCTGCTATAACAAAACGCTCAGAAGCTAAAATTACTGGTAATAATGTTACTTTAGTTGCCGTGACCAAGAATCATGACGTTAGTGTTATTCATGAAGTCGCCTCCTTGGGTATTCTTAATATAGGAGAAAACAAGGTTCAAGAAGCCTTCGCTAAGAAAAACATTAGTGAAGCTCATAATACTATTTGGCACTTGCTTGGTCATTTACAAACAAATAAGGTAAAGCAGGCTGTTAATATTTTTGATGTTATTGAATCTGTTGATAGCCAAAAAGTAATGCAGGCAATTAATAAAGCGGCACACAATTTAGATAAAGTACAAGATGTATTATTACAGATCAACTTGACGGGTGAAGAGCAAAAAAGCGGTTTTAGTATTGAAGAATATGAGGATATTCTGCCCTTATTAGCTACGTATGATCATATTAAAGTGAGAGGTCTAATGATTATTGCCCAACAGACTGAAAGAGTAGAAGAAACAAGGATAACTTTTAAAAAAGGTTATGAATTATTTTGTTCATTGCAAGCAAAAGTGGGAAAACAAGTCGACATGCTATCGATGGGCATGACACATGATTATTGGGTTGCAGTCGAGGAAGGCGCTAACTACGTAAGAATAGGCACAGCTATTTTTGGTGCAAGGGATTATAGTAAGTAAGGGGTATACATATTTGAGGAGGCGTGGTTACAATATGAAAATTGTCGATAAGATATGTGATACTTTAGGATTGTATAAAGACGATTATGAAGAAGATATTTTAACAGACGAAGAAGTAGCTGGTGAAGGAAAGAGAGCTTTTGGTAAAAACAATGAGATGTTAAAAGATGAAAAGCCTTTTTTTAGAAAAAAGAGCGACAACGATGAAGGAAAATTGATTTCTTTACCATTAACAAAAAAACAAGTTAAAGTTATTGTTTTGGAACCGTTGGGGTTTGATGATTCACAAAAAGTTGCTGATCATTTGCGTAATAATCAACCGGTAGTTGTTAATTTTGAAAGTACGGATGCAGAGATCATAAAAAGAATGACAGATTTTTTAAGTGGAACAATCTACGCTTTAAATGGTAGTATGAAGAAAATTGGACGTAATATTTTAGTTTGTGCTCCACAAAATGTTGATATTGATGCGGGAAAAACAATTTATAATGAAAAGGGTGAAGTGCCTTGGGAGCAAAAATAGAGCAACTCGCTTTTATCGGCGGTGGTGCCATGGGAGAGGCTATTCTTAAAGGTGTACTAGCTAGTGGGTTAGCTTTGCCAGGTGATATTATTGTTAGTGATTTAGCGAAGAGCAGAAGACAATATTTAAGTGAACGTTACGGAGTCAAAACAACTGCAGATAATCTTGAGGCGGTTAAGCAAGCTCAAACTATAGTTTTAGCGGTAAAACCACAGGTCTTGAAGAAAGCGATTACTGGTGAGTTGGTAGAACTGATTAGGCAAGATGCTTTAATTATTTCGATTATTGGCTCGGTAGAACTAAGCCAACTAGAAGAATTATTACCTCATAAAGCGGTGGTTAGAGTAATGCCTAATACGCCACTTGCAGTTGGCGCAGGTATGACTGCTATTGCAGGGGGCAAACAGGCAACGGCTCAAATGATAGAAGAAACTAAAAGTATTTTTGCTTCTTGCGGTGAAGTTATTGAAGTTGAGGAAAGTCAGCTAGAGGCGATAACGGCTGTTTCTGGTTGTGGACCAGGCTATGTATTTGTATTAATTGATGCTTTAGCTGATGCTGGAGTCAATGCAGGTCTGCCGCGAGAACTAGCTGTGCGTTTGGCTGCGCAAACTTTTGCTGGAGCAGGTAAGATGGTTGTAGAAACGTCCTTGCCACCAGCCGTTTTACGTGATCAAGTAACATCACCGGGTGGAACAACGATAGCTGGTTTGCACGCACTGGAAAACAGAGGCGTTCGTGTTGCAATGTATGACGCAGTCCAAGCGGTTTTAGCACGTAGTGAAAAATTAAAAGGAAAATAATATGGCTGATAGAGAAAAAATAATAAGATTTTTTAAAGCGAGTGGTGATGAGGAACTAGCTGCGCGCTTATTGGATTTAGCTGAGGCGGCTCTAAAGAGTAGAAAGTTCAAAGTAACAGATTTTTTAGATCCGCATGGGATTAATGTGGCAGAGATAGTTGCTGCTAATGTGGGGAATCTACTTGTGCAAGTTGAGGGCGGATTTCTTAATGCTGAACGTGTAAAAGTAGCTTTTGTCGCAGAAGATTTTTGGGGAACACCGGATTTTAGTTTAGAGTATTTTCAAGTAGAATGGGATAAGCGTTACTATGAATTGGGACACCGAGATATTTTAGGGGCCTTTATGGGGCTAGGTTGTCAAAGAGAGGTTTTAGGTGACATCATTTTTGTGCCAGAAGGAGCACAATTTGTTACTGATCAATCATTTAATTCTTATATAGAGAGTAATCTTACTCAGATTGGCAATGCACCAGTAACATTGAAGAGAATTGCTAAAGAAGAACTATTACAAAAAGAAGAAAAAGTTAAGGTGATTACAGCAACTGTAGCTGCATTGCGCCTTGATTCAGTAGCGGCAGTTGGGTATGGCGTTTCGCGTTCTCGGATGTCTGAGGAAATAAAAAAACAAAATGTGAAAGTGAATTGGAAAGAAACAAAAAATGGTGCACAGATAGTAAGTGTAGGTGATATTATTTCTTTCCGCGGCCGTGGTCGCATTGAACTAACCGAAGTTAAAGGAACTACTAAAAAAGGCCGGATAAGCATAGTTGTTAACCGCTATATTTAGATACGAGGAGGCAGAAGATGCTGACACCTTTAGATTTACATGGTAAGAAGTTTAATAAAGAATTCAGAGGTTATGATAGTAAAGAGGTTGACACTTTCTTTGCTCAGGTAGTTAAGGACTTTGAACGTCTTTATCAAGATAATATTGAATTAAAAGAAGCACTAGAAAGAGCTGCAACTAAATTAGAATATTTTGAACAAATGGAAGCAACAATGCATAGTACGCTTGCAATTGCTCAAGAAACTGCTGAAGAAGTTAAACAAAGTGGAAAAAAACAGGTAGAATTATTAATAAAAGAAAGTGCAGTCGAAAGGCAAAGACTTTTAACTGAAACAGAGAATACTTGTAAAAAAATGACGGATGAAGCAGAAGCTTATTGCAAAAAGATTAATAGTGAAACTGAGGAAAAGTGTTCGCAAATGCTTAAAGAAGCCGAAGAAAAGGTGCAGGCTGCAGAGCGAGCCTATAAAGAACAAGTGAGATTAGCAAGTACGCATCGTACGCATATGAGAACGCTATTAGAAGGTCAGCTGGAATTAATGCGTAAAGCGGAAAAAGAACACTTTTAAACTGATGGTGACGGGGGTAAAGTAGATGATTCTTTTAGTAAGACATGGAGAAGCAACTCATCATACGGAACATCTAACCGGTGGTTGGACAGATTCAAACTTGACTAATAAAGGCCAACAACAAATTAGTGCGTTGGCCGATTTTTTGATTAAAGATTTTTCAAATGTTAATAAAAAAATCAGGTTGCTTAGTAGTGACTTAAGTCGGGCGGAAGAATCTGCGAAAATTATTGGTAAGCGATTAGGACTTAAGGTTGAAACATTACCATTTTTACGTGAAAAGAATAATGGTAGAGCCGCTGGCCTTAATGAAAAAGCTGCTAGAAACTTGTATGTAATGCCTGCTTCAAATAAGGAATTAGATCATCGAAACTATCCGGAAGGAGAAACTCGTCGGGAATTTTTTTTAAGAACGGTACAGGGAATGCAGCAAATTAATGATTTGGAACATCATAATTTTATTATTGTTGCACATAAAGGAAGTATTCAAAATATTATTTTTTCATGGTTAGGCTTAACTATTGATGAAGTTAATGAGAACAACTTTTCTTTTGATATTTTACCGGCTAGTTTGACTGTCTTAGGAATCAATAAATGGCAGGAACATGCGGTATTTTTACTTAATGATACTTCACATCTGCGCTCTATTAACGAAGGCTTTGGCTTAGCGCGTTTCAGATATGGCCTGCCTCGTTGACGCAATAGCGTATCTTGGTGTATAATGCTTACGTATCTATATATGTAAAGCTATGCGGGAGACAGTAGTGCTGCGTTAACGGAAAAAAAGCGAATCGAGGATGGTGTAAGCTCGAAAATCCGAATGTAAGCAGGAAAATCACTCCCAAGTTGTCGTATTGAAACTAAGTAAATACGATCGTTTGATGAACGTTATCACATCTAAAGTGGCAGCTCAGTGGAGCTGTAATTAGGGTGGTACCACGGGTAACAACAGTCTCGTCCCTTTCTCGGGGAGCGGGGCTTTATTTTTTTTGGAGGTGTCGTTAAGATGGATTATGGTAAGACTTTGAATTTACCGGAAACGGATTTCCCAATGCGCGCTGGTTTACCTGAAAGAGAACCAGAATTTCTTAAATATTGGGAAGATAACAAGATTTATGAGAAAAAACAGGCTTTGCATGAGGGCCGCGACAAATTTGTACTACATGATGGCCCGCCATACGCTAATGGCAATATTCATATGGGTACAGCACTTAATAAGATTTTAAAAGATATTATTATTAAATATAAGTATTTACGAGGTTATGATACACCATATGTACCAGGTTGGGATACACATGGTATGCCAATTGAACATGCGGCTATTAAAAATCTTGGCTTAAATAGACATGAACTTGATACGTTAGTATTACGCGAAGAATGCAAGAATTATGCTTTACAATGGATTGATCAACAACGTACAGATTTTAAACGTTTAGGCGTACTTGGTGATTGGGAAAATCCATATATTACATTAAAACCGGCTTATGAAGCAAAACAAATCAAAGTTTTTGGTGAAATGGCGAAGAAAGGCTATATTTATAAAGGTAAAAAGGCTGTATATTGGTGTACGCATTGCGAGACCGCTTTAGCCGAAGCAGAAATAGAATATGCTGAGCAAAAATCACCGGCACTTTTTGTTAAATTTCCGCTTAAAGACGACAAAGGTTTATTGCCGGAAGCGGCAAATGGTAAAGAGGCTTTTGTTGTAATTTGGACGACAACCCCTTGGACGCTACCCGCAAACGTTGCAATTGCCGTTAATCCGGATTTTGAATATGTGTGGATTGAAGAAGATAATGAAGTTTATTTGATGGCAAAAGAATTAGTAGCAGCTGTAGGTGTGGCTTGTAAGAAAGAATTTAAAAATATTTTGGGCACTGTCCAAGGTAAAGATTTAGAATATTTAGTTGCTTCTCATCCTTTTTTAGAACGTGATTCAGTGCTTGTTTTAGCAGATTATGTTACTTTGGATGCAGGTACTGGTTGCGTGCATACCGCTCCTGGTCATGGTCAAGAAGACTTTGAAACTGGCTTGCGTTACAAATTACCGATTATTTCACCAGTTGATTCAACAGGACATTTGACTGCAGAAGCTGGAGAAGCTTTTAATGGCATGTTTGTTTTTGATGCTAATGTGCCTATTATCAAACACTTGGCAGCAACTAATAAATTATTGGGTAAAGAAAATATTCGTCATCAATATGCTCATTGCTGGCGTTGTAAAAACCCCGTTATTTATCGCGCGACGGCACAGTGGTTTGCTTCGGTAGATGGATTTAGAGAAGAAGCTTTAAAATCGATTGAGAATGATGTGCAATGGATTCCGGCTTGGGGACAATCAAGAATTCATAATATGGTTGCAGATCGTAATGATTGGTGTATTTCACGCCAACGTGTTTGGGGTGTACCGATTCCAGCTTTTTATTGTGATGATTGTGGTGAATATCTTATTAATAGTGAAACTATCGATGCTGTAGCAGACCTTTTTGCAAGAGAAGGCTCAGATGCTTGGTGGTCGCATACTGCAAGTGAGATTTTGCCGGCAGGTACAGTTTGTGCGCATTGTGGCGGTAGTCACTTCACTAAAGAAAGTGATATTATGGATGTTTGGTTTGATAGTGGTTCTTCACATGAAGCTGTTTTACGTGTTAGACCAGAATTAATCTATCCAGCAGATATGTATTTAGAAGGAAGTGACCAACATCGTGGTTGGTTCCAATCTTCTCTTTTAACTTCGGTGGCTTGCTATGGTCATGCACCGTATAAGTCGGTGTTGACGCATGGCTATGTTGTTGATGGCGAAGGCAGAAAGATGTCCAAATCTGTAGGTAATACGATTGCTCCACAAGATGTTATTAGCCAGTATGGTGCAGATGTTGTGCGTTTATGGACGGCATCTAGTGATTATAAATCAGACATTCGTATTTCTAAAGAGATTTTAAAACAATTATCGGAAGTTTATCGCAAAATTAGAAATACTATTCGCTTTATTTTGGGTAATACTAGTGATTTTAATTATGAACAAGATAAAGTTGATTATAATGAATTAGAAGAATTAGATAAATGGGCTTTAATGCATTTGCAAGTTTTGAAGCAAAGAGTAGAAGTCGGTTATGAAACATACGATTTCCATGTTTTATACCATGCTATTCATAATTTCTGTACGGTGGAAATGAGTGCTTTTTATCTTGATATTGTTAAAGATCGTTTATACGCTTCTCAAAGCACTGCAAAAACTAGACGTAGTGCGCAAACTGCGATGTATGAGATTATGGTAGACCTAGTGGTAATGCTTTCTCCAGTACTCAGTTTTACAATGGAAGAAGTATGGCAATTTATGCGTAAAACTAGTGCGATGCCAGAAAGTGTTCAAATGATGGAATGGCCTACGGTTAAAGAAGAATATCTAAATGACAAATTAGAAACTAAATGGGAAAATTTCCTTGAATTGCGTAGCGAAATCACTCGAGTCTTAGAAGGGGCTCGTCGCGCTAAAACAATTGGACACTCTTTAGATGCTAAAGTAAAAATTTATGCGACAGGCGAAGCCTTAGAAATTTTAACGCAAGTAGAAAAAGATTTGCCGCAGTTATTAATTGTTTCTCAAGTTGAATTAATATCTGCTGTAACTGCTGATGGTGAGGCAACAGGCAGGGAAGATTTAAAAGTAGCAGTTACTTCAGCTGATGGTGCGAAATGTGAACGTTGTTGGATTTACAGTGAAACTGTAGGCCAAGATGAGAAGCATCCAACACTTTGTAAGCGTTGTTGTGAAGTATTAGATTAAAATGTTAAAGCCGTCTCTAAAATTTTGAGACGGCTTTTTTTTATTTTATCGACAGATGATTACTTTTTAGTTATAATTATAGTTAGTAAAAGGAGGGCATAAGTATGAATGATTTTTGGCAGTATGTAGGCCTTATCCTTTCCATTTTTTTTGCTTATAAAGTTTATATGGATGCTAAAGAGCGAGGAAATGATGCTGCAATATTTTGGGCAGCGAGCGTATTTTTAGCTTGGATAATTGTTTTGCCATTTTATTGGTTTAAAAATGTGAAAGAATAGCTGATAGAAAAAAAGTCCTGTTTTGATTTTATGAAAATTAAAATCAAAACAGGACTTTTTAGTAAAATATTTAAGAATGAGTATTTTTGGTTGCTGCTGGTTTCTTCTTCTTTTCGATATTAAAAAAATTGTCATCAGCTTTATCGGTAGAATAATCAGCATAGTCGAACTCATACTCATTATTTTCATAGCTACGGTTATAGTCGCCGTGGCCATCATCAAAAAGATAGCAAGATGATATCATAATTGAGATGCTCCTTTAGTAGAATAATTGTTATTTAATTAGAGAAATAAATTGATCGTCATGAATAAAGTCATTTAGATAACCTTCAAAAATTTCAAGTGACTTTTTACTACGCGGCAGTTGGTATTTATTGGTAATTTGATAACAGACGCGTCCAGGTGGTGGGTCAATTATTTCTGAAATACGAATTGGTAAATGCTTTTTTAATGTTCTAGCAACTGAAATTGGGACAATGGACCAATGTTCAGCAACGCGCATGAAGAGCTTTAATAGAGCAATTGTATCTACGGAAGAGCGTTCCTTGTCGTTGCTATCCCACCAGTAATCATGCCAAATGCGAAAATTTGGTCCACAATAAAAATATATTTCATTTTCTAGATCAAGATCGCTTGGATGGATTTTATCAGGATAATTAACAGCAATTGAACTAATTAAGACCATACGCTCAATAAAGAGAGGTTTGCTAACAATATTTTTAGAAGGAACTTCCCAAAGCACAAAACCAATATCAGCTTCTTGACTTTCTATAAATTCGTGAATACTAATTGTCCAATGGGTACCTATGTTAAGTAAAAGTGGTGAATCTTTATTGAGGAGCTTTTTGTAGAGCTCGCAGAAAATACAAGAATTTAGAGAATCAACACTAGCTATGCGTAGTTTTTGAATAGAACGTTGCATTTTCCATTCATTAGTATTTTTATAGAGTGATTTCCACATTTGAGCGATACTGACAAATTCATTACCCTTAACCGTGAGTGTTATAACACTTTTTCCTTTATCACGTTCTACTAGTTTCATGTTTAAATCTTGTTCTAAAGCATTAAGACGATAGCTAATTGTTGATTGAGAAAGAAAAAGCTTTTCTGCAGCTTTAGACAAACTCTTGCTTTCGGCAATAGCTAAAAACGTTTCTATATTTGAGTAGTTCATCTTTATTCTCTCTCCCCAATCAGATGTAGTTTTGCTTGTGAAAAGATTCACGTTGTAATATCTAATTATTCGATATTATAACGTGAATCTTTTGATTTTACAAATAAATTATCAGTAATATTTATAGTTTCATTTGTAGTAAGTTAAACTAGCATTAAGAATATTGAATTAGGTTCTTTGTTATCAGCAAAAGTTACGTTTTACCGATAACAAAGTAGAGATAGCCAGCTAAGGCTAAGCCTAATAGAATAGCGCATAAGCTGTCACCTAGTGGTGATGGATAAAAATAGTTATAAACAATTACTGGTACAGAAACTAATAATGTTATGACAATAAAGTAGAGTCTTCGCTTAATACGATTATTTGGTGTTTGATTAGGCACGTGGCATGACTCCTTTTTTTATAAGCATAATACTACAATCTAATTAAAGCACAGCAACGCAAAAATAACAACCTTTAAGGTTAAAAGAATAAAATACATTTGACATACCCGAGTAAAATAGTATATAATAAAACAAAGATTAGCAAACGCTAACCTGTACTAATAAAAAGGAGTGATTTGAATGTTTAAACAATATGTTTTACCTTATGAATACGATGCTCTGGAGCCATATATTGATAAATTGACCATGGAAACTCACTATTCAAAACACCATGCTACTTATACTAAGAATTTGAATGATGCTTTAGCTAAATTAGGTATCGAATCAGATAATATTATAGAAATACAATCAGCCTTAGCTGATATTAAAGATCCTGCACTAAGACAGGCAGTACGTAATAATGGTGGTGGCTATTATAATCACAACCTATATTTTGCAATTATGAGCCCTCAAGGTGGTGGCGCACCAAGCGGAAATTTAGAGGCTGCAATTAATAAAACTTTTGGTTCAGTTGAAGCTCTAAAAGAAAAGTTAACCGCTCTTGCTCTTGGACAGTTTGGTTCTGGCTGGGCATGGCTTTCAGCAAAACAAGACGGTACTTTGCAAGTGTCAGCAAGTCCAAATCAAGATAACCCAATCATTGAAGGAACAGATTTCACGCCTATTTTGGGCATTGACGTATGGGAACATGCATATTACTTGAAGTATAAAAACCTTAGAGGCGATTACGTAAAAGAATTTTTTAATGTTGTAGATTGGGATGTAGTAGCTGCAAATTATGAAAGTATAAAAAAATAAATTAAATTATTAAATCACCTTGCACATTATAGTGGAAGGTGATTTTTTTTGTAGTAGCTGGGAGGCAGGAAGTGTATTGGGCGCTTTTAATTGACACTCTTTGGTCACAGTGATAAAATTAACTTTGAAAAATAAAATATTTAAGCAGGTGTAGTTAGTACTTAATAGATAAACCGGTTGAATTCCGGTGCGGTCCCGCCGCTGTAAGGAGGAGTATTCATACGAATGCCACTGGCAAAAGATTGCTTTGCCGGGAAGGTGTAGGAATATGATGATTCTGAGCCAGAAGAACTGCCTGTTTCTTAATATTGTCTGTTTCACGGGGGATGAAGACGGGCTGCAAAGTTGCTCTTTGCTTGTTTAGAAAGAGATGCTGCTTTTTGCTTTTAACTTTCAGCCTGTGGCTGGGAGTTTTTTGTTTTTTATATGCTTTGAGGTGGTAATAATGACGTATTATCCTATTAATTTAGTAATCAAAAATAAAAGATGTGTAGTTGTCGGTGGCGGTCGTGTGGCGCTACGCAAAGTACAGTCTTTGCTTGAAGCTGAGGCGTTAGTGACAGTTATTAGTCCAATGCTATTACCACAGTTTGCAAAAATAAAAAGCAAGATTACTTATTTAGAAAAAAAATATACGCAAGGTGATTTAGAAGATTGCTTTATTGTGATTTGTGCAACCAATAATCAGCAGGTGAATGCCGCGGCAGCTGAGGAAGCAAGAGCTAGTGGTGCGCTGGTCGATCTTACGGATAATGCCGCAGAAGGAGATTTTACTGTTCCCGCTAAAGTAAGACGAGGACCGCTAACGCTTACGATTTCGACAGATGGTCTTAGCCCAGCGCTTACAGTTTTGATAAAAAAAGAATTAGAAAAAAAGTATAATGAAAACTATACGGAATTTTTATTGTTACTAGGTGAGCTGCGAGGAAAGCTTAAGCAAGAGGTAGCCTGTAGCAAACACCGGGAAGCAATTTGGCGAACGGTGTTAACTGAAGAAGTAATTAAGTTAGCCCAAGCAGGAAAAATAAAGGAAGTAAAGGAGATATTAGAGCATGCAATTAGTAGTTTTCGGGCTCAATCATAAGACGGCACCAGTCGGTGTACGTGAGAAATTTGCATTATCACATGATGATGTAAAAAAAATATTATCTTTAACTTCTTATTATGATTCTATTCGTGAAATGGCAATTTTATCTACTTGTAATCGAATGGAAGTTTACGCGGTTTTAGACGATGTTCCTGAGCCTTGTCGTTTTTTAAGGAATTTTCTAGGAAAAATGAGCGCAGATGGAATTTGTGAAGAAAAGTATTTTTACTGTTATACCGGTGAAAAATGTATTTATCACCTTTTTAAGGTTACGGCTAGTTTGGACTCTTTAGTTTTAGGTGAAGGTCAGATTTTGAGTCAAGTAAAAAAAGCATATGCTTTAGCTAGAGAGATGCAAACAACGAGTACGGTACTAAATATTTTTTTCCATCGGGCAATTTCTTTTGGTAAACGAGTGCGTACAGAAACTTTAATTGCTTATAATACAGTTTCTGTTAGTTCTGCTGCTGTTAGTTTGGTGCAAGAACGCTTAGGCAGTTTACAAAACTGTCGAGTTTTATTAGTTGGTGCGGGAAAGATGGGAGAGCTTACGGCACTTAATTTACGTGCTAAAGGCTGTGACGCAATCTATATTGCTAATCGTGATGAACAAAAAGCGCTAGCTCTTGCGGAAAAGGTCAATGGTAAAACTATTTTGCTTGAAAATGTTGTGCCTAGTGCGGCCGATATGGATGTTATTATTACCTCGACTGGCGCTACTAATTATATGATAGAAAAGAAAGATTTATTAGTAGCAATGGAGAAGAATTCTAATAAACGATTAATGCTTATTGATATAGCTGTACCACGAGATATTGATCCTGATGTTAAAGATATTAAAGGTATTGAGTTATATAATATGGACGATATGGAAGAAGCTGTTGATGAGCACCGTAGATTGCGCGAGCATGAAGCAACTTTAGCAACAGCCATGTTAGAAGAAGAAACACTAGCATTGGTTGAACGATTTAATTATCTTTCATTTCAACCAGTCATGGATTTATTATCAAATAGGGCAGAAAAAATGCGCAAAAGAGAAGTTAAAAGAGCTTTGGCCAAGTTACCAGAACTTTCAAGTGAGGAAATTCGGATTTTGGATAACATGACGCAAATGATTGTTCGAAAAATTTTGCGCGACCCCATGGTGCAGTTGAATAACTCAGCTGGAACAAGTGGTGAAGAGTATTATGTACAAGCAATGAAAAAATTATTTAAATTAGATACATTAATGGAGAAAAGTGATGAAAAAACAACTTATTATTGGGACTCGCAGCAGCAAGCTTGCTCTTTGGCAGGCAAACCATGTCAAAACAATTCTGGAGAAAGCTCATAAAGAACTTACCGTTGAACTAAAAATTATCATGACTACTGGTGATAAAATTCTTGATGTTCCTTTAGCAAAAATTGGCGGAAAAGGTCTTTTTACGAAAGAAATCGAGTCTGAAATGCTTAGCGGTGAAATTGATTTAGCAGTACATAGTTTAAAAGATATGCCGGTGGAATTACCTGAAGGGCTTCAATTGACGGCGATTACGAAAAGAGAAGATCCGCGTGACGCATTTATTAGTAAGCAGCATAATAATTTCTTGAATGTACCACAAGGAGCGAAAATTGGCACTTCAAGTTTACGGCGGAAAGCGCAGTTACTTTATGTGCGCCCTGATTTACAGATAACAGAATTACGTGGTAATGTTGACACTCGGTTGCGTAAATTAGAAACAGAGCATTTAGATGGTATTATTTTAGCGGCAGCTGGCTTGCATCGGTTAGGCTTAGAGGCAGAAATTACAGAATATCTAGAACCAGAATTATGTTTACCTGCTGTTGGCCAAGGAGCACTTGCTATTGAAAGTCGTGCGAGTGATGAAGAAACCAAAGCTTTTTTAGCAGTATTGCAAGATTGTAACTCTTACCAGCAAGCGTTAGCAGAAAGAGCATTTTTACGGGAAGTAGAGGGTGGATGTCAGATTCCTGTTGGTGTGCAGGCATTAGTAACGGATGATCAAAAAATAAAAATCCAAGCGATGATTGCAACAGTTGATGGTAGCACTATACTAAAGGATGAAGCGTCTGGTGATATTAAAGCCGCTGAGTCTTTAGGGCAAGAGTTAGCAAAAAGAATGTTGCAGGCTGGTGGTCGCAAAATATTAGATGATTAAAAAAAACAATGTGCGAAATAGAAGATGGAGGGAAATATGAAACAGGGATTTGTATCATTGGTAGGTGCTGGGCCCGGAGATTATAAATTAATTACCATCAAAGGTTTAGAAGCGATACAGAGCGCTGATGTAATTGTTTATGATTATTTGGCTGATCGGAAACTGTTGGCGGCAGCTCGTGAAGATGCTGAAATTATTTATGTTGGTAAAAAATCTAAAGAACATACAATGAAACAGGAAGATATTTGTAAGTTGTTGGTTGAAAAAGCTAAGGCTGGCAATCGAGTATGTCGCTTAAAAGGAGGCGACCCTTTTGTTTTTGGCAGAGGTGGAGAAGAAGCGGTAGCACTAAAAGAAGCGCAGATTATGTTTGAAATAGTTCCTGGTATTACATCAGCGATTTCAGTACCAGCTTATGCCGGTATTCCTGTAACTCAACGTAATATGGCGGTTTCCTTTGCGGTTATTACTGGACATGAAAATCCTAATAAAGAAAAATCGGGCGTTAATTGGGAAAAGTTAGCGACTGCTGTTGATACATTAGTTTTTTTGATGGGCATTGAAAACCTTAAGGTTATTACGGAAAAGTTAATTGCCAATGGTCGAGCTACTAATACACCAGCGGCTGTAATTAGATGGGGCACCAAAGCGGAACAGAGGACAATTGTCACAACTTTGGAATGTGCAGTAAGTGATGTTGAAAAGAATAAAATCAAACCACCAGCTATTTTTATTGTTGGCGAAGTGGTGCGTATGCGTGAACAATTATCGTGGTTTGAAACAAAACCGTTATTTGGCAAACGTATTATTGTGACTCGTGCTCAAGCACAGGCTAGCAAATTAACACAAGCACTAGAAAAGCAAGGTGCGGTTTGCTTAGAAGCACCGTCTATTAAGATTAGTCCTTTAGAAGATACGAGTTTACTTAAAACAGTTATAGCAAAATTACCTGAATATACATGGTTAGTTCTAACAAGTGTCAATGCAGTGAAAATCTTCTTTGATGCTTTAGCAAGTGCCAACTTGGATGCTAGAGCTCTTGCTGGCATAAAAATTGCAGCTGTTGGTACGGCAACTGGTGATGCTTTAGGCTTAAGAGGGATTAAAGCTGATTGTATGCCTAAACATTTTACTGCAGAAGGTTTGATTGAAGAATTAACAGGTAAAATTCACAAGACGGATAAAGTGCTATTGCCTCAAGCGCTACAAGCAAGAAAATTATTGGCACAATGGTTAGATACCACTGGCGCAAAAGTAGATGTTGTTCCGCTTTATGATACGATTATTGATGCTACCGCTTTTGACAATGCAACAATTAAAGAAGCGTTACTTCATAAAGAATGTGATTTAATTACTTTTGCTAGTGCTTCAGCGGTTAAGAACTTTTTAAAATTAATTGGAGAAGAATTATTGCCACAGGTGCGTGACGTAAAGATTGCTTGTATAGGACCTATTACCGCTGAGGCTTGCCGAAAGGCTGGCTTGACTCCAATTATTATGCCAGAGGTTGCTACAATTCCCGCCTTGGTTTCAGCAATAGAAAAGTATTTTAGTGAGGAGGTTAAATAATGTTAAGTAATCAATTGCGTCCAAGACGCCTGCGCAGTTCTTTTAATATGCGTAATTTGATTCGTGAAAATTCTTTAAGTACAAATGACTTTATTTATCCCTTATTTGTAGTTGCTGGTGAAAGAATCAGAAAAGAAATTCCCAGTATGCCTGGTTGTTTTCATTTATCTGTTGATGAAGCGGTAAAGACTGCAGAATTGGTAGCGGCCTTAGGAATACCTGGTGTAGAAATTTTCGGCTTGCCGGAATACAAAGATGAGATTGGTTCAGGTGCATGGGATCCACAAAGTCCAGTGCAAAGAGCAATTAAAGCAATAAAAAAAGCAGTACCGGAACTCTTAGTAGTAGGTGATGTTTGCCTTTGTCAGTATACGTCACATGGACATTGTGGGCAATTAAATGGTAATTGTATTGATAATGATAAAACTTTGCCGCTTTTAGCAAAAGTTGCGGTTAGTCAGGCGGAAGCTGGAGCTGATATTATCGCACCATCGGATATGATGGATGGACGTATTGCCTTTTTGCGTGCTGCTCTTGATGATAAAGGCTTTAATGATACCATATTGATGTCCTATACAGTTAAATACGCTTCTGGCTACTATGGACCGTTTAGAGATGCCGCTGATTCGACGCCGCAGTTTGGTGATCGCTCAACCTATCAGATGGATCCAGCCAATAGCAGGGAAGCTTTAAAAGAAGTTGAATTAGATCTTGATGAAGGCGCTGATATAATTATGGTTAAACCGGCTTTAGCATACTTAGATGTAGTGAAAAGTGTTAGAGCAGCCTGCACGCGTCCGATTGCGGTATATAATGTAAGTGGTGAATATTCAATGGTTAAAGCAGCGGCTTTAAATGGTTGGATCGATGAGAAAAGAGTTGTTTTAGAAAGTTTATTAAGCATGAAAAGAGCCGGTGCGGATATAATTATTACGTATCATGCTTTAGATGCGGCTAGATGGTTAAACGAATAAAGATACGGAAAGGAGTAGTGAAGATGAGCCTTAACTTAGAAAAATCGATAGAAGCTTTTAAAGAGGCCTGTGAGCATATTCCAGGAGGGGTAAATAGTCCTGTTCGTTCCTATCGTAATATTAATAGTACGCCACCTTTTATTGCTCGTGCTAAAGGAAGTCATATCTTTGATATAGATGGTAATGAATATATTGACTATGTAGGTTCTTGGGGCCCGATGATTGTTGGACATGCTAACCCACTTGTTGTAGAGGCTATTTGTAATGCCGCGGCTGCTGGAACTAGTTATGGTGCTCCTACATTGCAAGAAACAACCTTAGTAAAAAAAGTTAAAAGCATTATGCCTAATATTGAGTTACTCCGACTAGTTAATTCTGGAACAGAAGCAACAATGAGTGCTTTACGGGTTGCTCGAGGATTTACTGGCAGAGAAAAAATAATTAAATTTATTGGCTGTTATCATGGGCATCATGATAGTCTTTTGGTAAAAGCTGGCTCTGGTGGTGCCACTTTTGGTCAGCCCGATAGTCCGGGTGTCCCTGTGGCTATTGCTAAAAATACGCTAACAGTTCCTTATAATGATCTGCCAGCTTTACAAAAAGTTTTAGAAGAACAAGGATCTGAAATTGCAGCGGTAATAATAGAACCAGTAGCTGGTAATATGGGGTTGGTTTTGCCACAAGATGATTATTTGCTCCAGCTTCGTAAAATGACGGAAGCCTATGGTATACTATTAATTTTTGATGAAGTTATGTGTGGCTTTAGAGCTTCACTTGGTGGTGCACAGGCCAAATATAATATACAACCAGATTTGACTTGTTTGGGTAAAATAATTGGTGGCGGTTTACCAGTTG
>DVNI01000036.1 GCA_018714505.1 Candidatus Avacidaminococcus intestinavium | reverse complement strand
AAACCAATCACCTGTAAATGAAACCCTAGAGCGTCAACACCGCCAAACAAATATGAACCAGCCAAGGCTCGCCATGGATCCCATAAAGCAAAAATAACAAGCGCTACAGCAATCCAACCACGACCAGCAGTCATATTTTCTAACCAGCTAGGAGCATATGCTAAAGAAAGATAGGCTCCACCAAGTCCAGCTAGAGCACCGCCAATCATTACATAGATATATCTTAGCCTAAAAACATTAACCCCAACGGAATCAACAGCAGCGGGATTTTCACCGACCGCACGCAAAAATAAACCAGCGCGCGTTTTATACAAATAAAAGCCAGCTAAAGCAATTAAAAGGTAGCTAATATAAACTAAGATATCCTGTTTAAAGATTACTTGTCCAATAATCGGAATCTCACTAAGCCCTGGAATTGCCATCTTACCAAAACTATTTTCAATGCGCATACCAACATAGCCTTTGCCCAAATAATTGGCGAGACCTGTACCAAAAAGTGTTAACGCTAACCCGCTAACAACTTGATTCGCACGTAAAGTAACCGTCAAACAAGCATGAATCAAGGCTAGGGCTGCCCCTGCGGCGAGCGATGCTAAAACACCAGCCCAAGCATTACCAGTGTTAACCGTAACCATAAAGCCCGTAACTGCACCAACGAGCATCATACCATCAACACCTAGATTCATAATACCAGAGCGTTCAGCAATTAATTCACCTAATGCAGCAAATAAAATAGGCGTTCCGGCAGTAATCGACGCCGCTAATATAGATATAACAAGTGCCTCAGTCATCTTGTTTTTCCCCCTTTACGCCAAACTTTATCTCATATTGCGTAAGTATCTCCGAACCTACAACAAAGAAGAGGATTGCACCTTGTAGCATTGTTGCAACAGCCTCCGGTATCCCCATTGTTTGAATCATAAAGCCACCCACATGAATAACTGCAAATAAAAAAGCCACAATAACAATAACAAGAGGATTCAATCTTGCAAGCCAAGCAACACTAATCGCTGTATAGCCATAGCCAGGACTAATACCTGGCTGCAGTCTCCCAACAATGCCACTAACTTCCACCATACCCGCAAGTCCGCTTATTGCCCCGGAAATAAACATCACAAGTAAAACATTTTTGCGAATATTCATACCAGCATAGCGAGCAGCAACAGGATTTGAACCAATAACAAGAGTTTCGTAGCCCCATTTTGATGATTTGAACATCACCCAAAGAATTGCCGCGAAAATAAGTACGGCAAAGATTCCGTAATGCACTCTCAATGCACCAAACGAAGGAATAAGTGCCGCTTCCGGAAATTGAGCAGTCAACGGAAAATTTAATCCTTGTGGGTCTTTCCAGGCTCCATATACTAAATAGTTTACCCATAAGATACCAATATAATTCATCATTAAAGTTGTAATTGTTTCGCTAACTTGCCACTTAGTTTTAAACCAACCAGCAATAAATCCCCACAAACCTCCGCCAAGCATAGCTGCTACAACCATCATGGGCAGCATAGCTGGCATGGGCAACTGCGGAAAAGTAAGCGGTACCCACGTTGCAAAACAAGCCCCCATGTAGAACTGCCCTTCAGCACCAATATTCCAGATTTGCATTCTAAAGGCAACAGCAACACCTAAACCGCATAAAGCTAAAGGTATCATCTTAACAATGGTTTCTGATACACCATATTCTGAACCCAAAGCACCAGCAAACATTGCTTGATAAACTGCTACTGGATTTTGTCCTGTAACAGCTAGAAATACGGCACAAAAAAGCAACGCTAAAAAAACAGCTAAAATCGGTACCACAATCTGCATGGTTTTATTTTGTGCTAAACTTTTTTCGATACTTATTTTCATGCCTGTTTACTCCCATCTTCAACAATACCGGCCATCAAAGCACCGATTTTTTCAACATCCATTTTACTGACGGGAAATTCACCCAAAATTTTACCGCTAAAAATAACACCAACGCGATCCGCTAATTTGGCAATTTCTTCTAACTCTTCTGAAACCAATATAATAGCTGTATTTTGAGTCTTTAATTGCAATAGAAGTTTATGTACAGCTTCAATCGCTCCAATATCTAGTCCCCTAACCGGATATAAAACAATCATCAACCTAGGTTGTGCTGCAATTTCTCGCCCTAAGAGCAGTTTTTGCAGATTACCACCACTCATCATCTTGACAGGTTGAAAAATTGACCCCAACTTCACTTCAAATTCTTCAACAATTTTTTTAGTTTCTTTTATCGCTACATCACGTTTCAAAAAAGTACCTTTAGAAAATTTAGCTTTATCATACTCTTTTAACATTACATTTTCACAAGAATCAAGCTTTGGCGCTAATCCCATTCCCAAACGATCTTCCGGAACATAACTAACACCCTCTGCAATAATTTCTTTCGGTGTAAGCGTTGTGAGTTCTTTTCCATAAAACTTAATACTACCAGATAATTTGTGCCTTAATCCCACAATCGCTTCAGCCAATTCTCTTTGTCCATTTCCAGAAACTCCAGCAATACCATAAATTTCCCCAGCTTTAACAGAAAAAGAAATGCCATCCAATCCCAATGTATTCATATCATTTAAGGCAGATACATTATCAATGGTTAGTACTGTTTCTTGCGATGTATCAGTGTTTTTAGGGTAGGTATTGATGATGTCACGCCCAATCATCATTTCCACTAATTTGGTTTTATCCGTATCTTTACGCTGTACACATCCAGTTACTTTACCATTACGTAAAACAGTAATTTGATCAGCTAAAGCTTCTACTTCATTTAGTTTATGAGAAATAAATACAACCGCACAACCATTATCAGCCATATTTCTCAAGTTTTGAAATAATTCACGGGTTTCTTGCGGTGTCAATACCGCTGTTGGTTCATCTAAAATTAAAACTTTAGAATCATTATACAGCATGCGTAGAATTTCAACTCGCTGTTTCTCTCCCACTGATAATTGCCAAACATAGGCACGAGGATCAACATTTAAACCATATTTATCCGCCAGCTTCTTAATTTCATTGATGACATCTTCTTGTGATATCAGTAAACCAGAACTCTTATTTAAAGCAATATTTTCGGCCACTGTAAATGATTCAATTAACCGAAAATGTTGATGTACAATACCAATACCAAATCCTAGAGCATCGCTTGGCGAATTAATTTTTTGTTCCTGTCCATTTACTTCTATTCTTCCTTCAGTTGGTCTATAAACTCCAGACAAAATACTCATCAACGTACTTTTTCCAGAACCGTTTTCACCTAATAGTGCGTGTATCTGTCCTGCATACAAATCTAAGTTAACCGCATCGTTAGCCACAACGCCCGGAAATCTTTTCACTATATCACGCATTCGAATTAAAGGTACCGCTTCCATCATTAACCCTCCGTTAGATTTCCCTATACTTTCTTCAAGGCTCACTTATCTTTTGCTATGCGCTCGCCAATTTGTCGAGCCACAAAAACTCCACTAGCACTTGCTTGTGAAAGACCTCTTGTGATACCTGCACCATCACCAATAGCAAAAAGATTCGGTATTTTAGTTTCTAAAGCTCCATCTAGCTCAAGTCTTGCGCTATAAAACTTCACTTCTACACCATATAGTAAGGTATCATCATTACTCATACCCGGTGCTACTTTATCAAGCGCATAAATCATCTCAATAATGTTATCTAAATGACGCTTTGGTAAAACTAAACTCAAATCGCCAGGTGTAGCCTCTAAGGTTGGTTCTGTAAAGCTTTTCGCTAATCTTTTTTCATTAGTACGTCTACCCTTAATTAAATCACCGAATCTTTGGACCAACACGCCTCCGCCCAACATATTAGAAAATGAAGCTATGCGTTTGCCATATTTTAATGGTTCTTTAAAAGGTTCTGTAAATTTATTACTAACTAATAAAGCAAAATTTGTATTTTTACTGTGTAACGCTGGATCACGATAACTATGGCCATTAACAGTTACAATACCATCAGTGTTTTCAGCCACAACATAACCATTAGGATTCATACAAAAAGTGCGCACTAAATCACCATATTGTTTGGTTCTATAAACTAGTTTTGCTTCGTATACTTCATCAGTAATGTGTTTAAATACTTGTGCTGGCACTTCTACGCGTACTCCAACATCTACTTGATTATTGATAAATGTTAAGCCTAATGCTTTACACTGTTCAGTGAACCACTCAGCCCCAGCACGGCCCGGCGCCGCAATTAGGTAGCGTGAAGTTATTTGCTCTTCATGTCCACGCAGAGTTAAGCAAAAAGAACCATCTTCGGCTAAGTTAATCTTTTCCACATGTGTATTACATTTAATTTCAACCTTATTACTTAAATATTGATAAATGTTTTCCATAATAAGCAAATTATTTTCAGTACCCAGATGCCGGACTTTCGCATTTAGAAGATGCAAGTCATGTCCCAGCGCTTCCTTAGCAATATGACAATTCTTAGTGCTATAATATTCACCCGGTGCACCATGTTGACAATTAAGTTCATCAACATAATCAATAAGTTCAATTACTTCTTTTTCTGGTATATATTCATTTAGCCATCCGCCAAATTCAGTCGTAAAATTAAATTTTCCATCGGAGAAAGCCCCTGCACCACCAAAACCACGCATAATATCACAGGGAACACAGCGCAAACAATGATTGACTTTTTTCTCGGCTAGCGGACAGCGACGCGTAGCAATCGTATGTCCTTCCTCAATTATTACAGTTTTAACCGTCGGGTACTTCAAACTAAATTCATAAGCCGCAAAAATCGCAGCAGGACCGCCGCCAATAATTGCCACATCAAACATATTTTGCATGTGTCATCCTCCTAAATAAAAATCACAACCTATATTATACTGCAAAACACCAAAAATACTCAATTATTTAAATTTTTTCGTTTCGTCGCCTAAAGGTTTATCTTTATCGGGGTTATTCTTAAATAAATCAATATTTTTCTTAGCTTCCAATACAGCATTATCATAAACTGTTTTAAAAGCACTCATATCTTCCGGTTTACCGCTTTTTAGCCATTCATTAACTACTTTTCCTAAACCATAAGTTGTTCCCACTGCAATGGGAATTTGTAACGGTGCAAAAGGAATTAACGTTGCCATCGTCTGACCAACAAATACCGTACCTAAAGACCCTAATAAACTGACAGCCATTGATTCCGTAATTTCCTCTTCGTACACTTTGCCGATTTTAATAATCATATAAATTTGATTTGCAACCATTGCCACTGTACCGAGTAGCGGTGCCACCACAATGACCCCAGCTCGAGCAGCCGCCCAACGGCACAAGGATTCAGCCTCTTCTTGTCTTGATCTATCATCAATCACAGTAACCTGCACTTCTTTTTCCACTATTTTCTCCTCCGTATTAAATCTTTATCTGTTTTTAGTTATTCTCTTTTTTTTACCTAACTCCTGCCCAAATAAAAAGGATGCTTACGGCATCCTTTTTTATTAGCTCACTGTGCAAATTCAGTATTTTCCGTTTCCCAACGTTTGAGGCGGCAATAACCCCAAGGTGTATATAAGCCTAACGTAATATATATCAAAATTAAAATAATTAACCATTGAAAGAAAAATCCTATACCTGTTCCTACGAACTGCAACTGTCTGCCTTCCACATAAGTATTACTACAAATCCATCTTTGCTGAGCTGAATACGCCCAAGGAAAATAAATACCAAAAGTAATCACGGTCACAAAAGTCGTCCAAAGTAATAGCCATAAATAACCGAAACCAGTTCCTTCAAAAACAAAGTCCTTTTTCATTAAAACACCTCCACAATTAAATCTATTCTACTTAAAATTATACTAAACTTCTGAGGCGCTGACAAGAAAAGAACAAGGAGCAGCAAATGCTGCTCCTTATAAAAACTTTATTTTCACTAAAACTTTACTGCATTTTTTCTTTTAACATTTTATTTACCAATTCTGGGTTTGCTTTACCGCGTGATTTTTTCATAATCTGTCCGACCAGAAAACCTAGAGCTCTATCTTTACCCGCTCTATAATCCACAATTGATTGCGGGTTTTCTGCCAAAGTTTCATCAACAATTTTAGCAATTGCGCCTTCATCACTAATTTGCTCTAAGCCTAACTCTTTAACCAATACTTGCGGCGTTTTATGGCTTTTTAACATTTCAGTAAAAACTTTCTTCGCCAGTTTACTAGAAAGAACTCCTTTATTAATCAAATTAACTAGTTCACCTAAGTTTTGTGGTGTAATAGGGAATTGTTCAATTTCTATACCTTCTGTATTTAAATAGGCTGAAACATCGCCAAGCATCCAGTTAGCAATGCCTTTGGCATCAGTCGAAACCTGCGCAGCCTCATCAAAATATTCTGCCATCGCCATTGTCGCCACAATGTTTTCAGCATCATAATCACTAAGACCTTTTTCTTGCATTAATCTTGACTTACGAGCAGCAGGCAATTCCGGTAATTCTGTTCTGACACGTTCAATCCAAGCATCGTCAATCTCAACAGGAACCAAATCTGGCTCAGGAAAATAACGGTAATCATGTGCTTCCTCTTTAGAACGCATGGATAAAGTAATACCTTTAGCATCATCCCAGGTTCTTGTTTCTTGCACGACCGTACCACCATCTTCAATAAGCTCAATTTGGCGCTCAACTTCATATTCAATAGCACGTTCTAATGCGCGGAATGAATTCATGTTTTTAACTTCAGCACGTGTACCAAATTCTGTTGCTCCTTCTGGCATTACCGAAATATTAGCATCACAACGCAAACTTCCTTCTTGCATCTTACAATCACTAACATCAATATATTCAAGAATCGCTTTTAGCTTTTCCATATAAGCTCTCGCTTCGGCTGAAGAACGCATATCCGGTTCTGATACAATTTCAATTAGTGGTACTCCAGCTCGATTATAATCAACCGCAGAGGAATCTGATGTTTTAATCGTTGCTCCTGAATGGACAAGTTTTCCTGCATCTTCTTCCATATGAATACGAGTAATACCGATGCGCTTATGCTCGCCCTCAACTTCTATATCAATATGTCCACCCTCACAAATTGGTTTATCAAATTGTGAAATCTGGTAGTTTTTAGACAAATCTGGATAAAAATAATTTTTACGATCAAATTTATTGAATTTTTTTATTTCGCATTCTAAGGCCAATCCAGCACGCATCGCAAATTCTACTACTTGTTTGTTTAAAACCGGCAAAGCTCCCGGCATACCTAAGCATACAGGGCAAACATGTGTATTCGGTTCACCACCGAATTTTGTAGAACAACTGCAAAAAGCTTTAGATTGAGTTTTCAATTCAGCATGGACCTCTAGCCCGATAACAGTTGTGTATTTCATGCTTATTTACCTCCTATAGGCGCTATAGCTTTATGATATTCATGTGTCTGTTCAAAAGTATATGCTGCCCTTAAAATCGTTTCTTCATCAAGAGGCTTGCCAATCAACTGCATACCTACTGGTAAACCACTAACAAATCCTGCCGGAATTGATATACCTGGCAGTCCAGCAAGGTTTACCGGGATCGTACATGCATCAAGCAAGTATGTTGCTAAAGGATCCATTTTGCCATCAATTGGATAAGCAACATTCGGACAGGTCGGAGTCAAAAGTACATCACATTTTTCAAAAGCTTTTTCAAAATCTTTGCGGATTAGCGTTCTTACTTGCATTGCTTTTAAATAATAAGCATCATAATAGCCAGAACTAAGTACATAAGTACCAAGCATAATTCGTTTTTTTACTTCACTACCAAAACCTTCCGTACGACTTGCTGTCGTCATCTCTGGCGCAGAGGTCGCCTCTAAATTACGGTAGCCGTAGCGTACACCATCAAAACGCGCCAAATTAGCAGAAGCTTCTGCTGGTGCGATAATATAATAAGTAATAACTGCGTATTCCGTATGTGGTAATGACACTTCTACGATTTCCGCACCAAGATTTTCATAATCTTTAATCGCTTTTTGAATAATTTCACTAACTTCTGGAGCAAGTCCAGCTGCAAAGTATTCTTTTGGCAAACCTATTTTTAGTCCTTTAACATCGGTCTTTAAAGCACTCGTAAAATCAGGAACTGCAACCGGCAATGAGGTGGAATCATTCGCATCGACACCACAAATAGCATTTAACACCAATGCTGCATCATGCACATCTTTTGTAATTGGTCCAATTTGATCGAGCGAAGAAGCAAATGCTACACACCCAGAACGCGATACACGTCCATAAGTTGGTTTAAAACCAACACAACCTGTAAAAGATGCTGGTTGACGAATTGAGCCACCTGTATCCGATCCTAATGCCCAAATAGCTTCACCAGCAGTAATTGCTACTGCTGAACCACCGGACGATCCGCCTGGAACTCGCTCTAAATTCCAAGGATTATGTGATACATTAAAGTATGATGTTTCCGTAGAAGAACCCATCGCAAATTCATCAAGATTTGTTTTACCTACAAAAACAGTTTCATCATTACGTAATTTTTTTATAACATGCGCATCATAAATAGGCATAAAGTTTTCTAACATTTTAGATGAACAAGTTGTTTTGAGACCTTTAGTTGAGATATTATCTTTAATAGCACCAGGAATACCTGCAAGCGGTGCAATTTTTTCGCCCTCAGCAAGCATCTTATCAACTTTAGCTGCTTGTGCTAAAGCGGTTTCTTTATCAAGTGTCACATAAGCATTAGTTAAACTCTCAACTTCATCAATCCGTGAAAAAACCTTATTAGTAAGTTCAACAGAACTAATTTTTTTCTTTACTAATTTCTCATGAAGTTCATGAGCCGTAGTATCATATAATTCCACAACATTTCCTCCTTTATTCAATTACTCGAGGTACCTTAAACCCTCCGTCATGTACTTCAGGAGCATTAACTAGTGCTTCTTCTAGACTAACACCCTCTAGTGCAACGTCATCTCGCAATACATTACTAAGCGGTAACACATTAGCTGTAGGTTCTACACCTTTAGTATCAAGTTCATTTAGCATATCCGCATAATTCAAAATTTGGTTGAATTCTTCGGTAAATTTTTCCATTTCATCCTGCGGAATCGTCAGTCTTGACAGTTGTGCGATGTGCGCAACATCTTTAGTCGTTACTTTCATCTTTTCACCATCCTAACCTTCATTTATTTTTTTAGAGCTATTTTACTATTTATCAACTTATAAATTATAGCATAAAAGCCCCCTCGTTGACGAGGGGGCTTTTATTTTACTCTTGCACTAAAGCCAAAAATTCTTGTTCACTAAGAACTTTTACACCTAATTCTTCCGCCTTTACCAACTTACTACCAGCTTCTCGTCCTGCAACCACATAATCAGTTTTCTTGCTAACTGAACTTGCAACTTTTGCGCCAACGGCTAAAGCCATGTTTTGAGCGGTTGTTCGATCAAGTGTTGGTAGCGTGCCTGTAAACACCATAGTTTTGCCATAAAAAACATGATTTATATCAATAATTTCTGTTTCTGGCATCATAAAATTAAGGCCCATCTCCGATAGTCTCTGCACTAAATCCTCGTGCAATGGAACCGCAAAATAGGATACAACACTCTCCGCAATTTTAGGTCCAATATCATCAATTGAACTTAATTCTTCCATTTGTGCTGCTTTTAATTTTGCAATGCTACCAAATCTTCTAGCCAAAATACGGGCCACTTTTGCTCCAACATGACGAATGCCTAAAGCAAACAGTACTTTATCAAAAGTTCTGCTTTTGCTTTCCTCAATAGCTGCTAATAAATTATCAGCCGATTTTTCTCCCATACGTTCTAATTGTAGTAACTCTACTTTAGTTAACATATATAAATCAGCAGGATCTTTCACTAACCCTTTAGCTATTAATTGATTAATAACAGCTGGTCCACAACCATCAATATTCATAGCATCACGAGAAACAAAATGAATAAGTCCTTCACGCCCTAAAGCCGGACAATGAGGGTTACTACAACGAACTGCCACTTCACCCGGCTTCCGCTCTACTTCCCACTCACATTCTGGACATTGCGAAGGCATTATAAAAGGTTGCTCTTGGCCATTACGCTTTTCTGTCACAACTCTTATAACTTCCGGAATAATTTCGCCAGCTTTATTAATAATTACATGGTCACCAATCCGAATATCTTTTTCTTTGATAAAATCTTCATTATGTAAAGTTGCTCTACTAATAGTGCTGCCCGAAAGTCTTACTGGTTCTAAGACCGCTGCTGGTGTTAATACACCAGTTCGACCAACTTGAATAATAATATCTTTGACCGTGGTTTCCGCCTGCTCCGGTGGGAATTTAAAAGCTACCGCCCATCTCGGGTCTTTACCTGTAGCACCTAGTGTCTTTTGTTGTTCTACCGAATTAATCTTAACTACTACGCCATCTGTATCATAAGCAAGTTCACGTCTTTTTTTGTCATGCAGTTCAATCAAATGCCAGACTTCACTGATTGTTTGCACTTTCTGCCAATTTTCACTAACTCTAAAACCATAAGCAGTGAGCATGGCTAATGACTCCGCATGATACGGTTTCGCACCAGTTCCTACCGCATAAGCAAAAAAGCCCAGTGAGCGTGCTGCGGTAACTTCCGGGTTTAATTGACGCAAAGAACCTGCAGCTGCATTGCGTGGATTAGCAAATTCAGCTTCACCTTTGTCTGCACGTTCTGCATTCAAACGCATAAAAGCGACTCGAGGCATATATACTTCACCGCGAACATCTAAAAGCTCCGGTATCTCTGCTCCTGGCGCTACTCTAAGTTTAAGTGGAATGCTCTTAATTGTTCTAACATTATGAGTAACATCTTCACCAACAACACCATCACCACGTGTCGCCGCTCGCACAAGCTGCCCTTTTTCATAAATTAAGCTGCAAGCCAAGCCGTCAATTTTAGGTTCGACAACATATTCTATTAAGGTTTCCGGTGTAAATTCACTATGAACTCGTCGTTCAAAGTCTTCTAGTTCACGCAAAGAAAAAACGTTTCCCAAACTTAATAGCGGAGATAAATGCTGCACCTCTGTAAAACTAGAGGATACTCCGCCACCAACTCTCCTCGTTGGTGAATCATTTGTAATGAATTCAGGATAGCATGCTTCAAGTTCACGTAATTTTAAAGTCAAAACGTCGTATTCCGCATCTGTTATTTTAGGAGTATCTAAAACATAATAAAGGTATTCATGATGTCTTATTTCATTACGCAGTTTTTCTATTTCTGAGATAACCATCTCTTTATTTAGAGCTTCCATTCTTAACCACGTCTCCTTCAAACATTAAATCTTTTTTAATACAGCATATTTAGTAAGTAAACTACGAATTCCTGAGCCTTCAAAAGCAACCTTCACTTCTTGTCCATCTCCACTATCTTTTGCACTAACCACAGTACCTATGCCCCATTTTGCATGCTCAACTTTATCGCCGGTTTTTAAGTTACCACCTTTAGTTGTACTTTGCCCAGCCATTACTTCACTGCCTGCCGTTGTTTTTAAAAGCCAACCAGCAGAACTCACTCGATCTTTTTTACGTTCTTGGTAATCATTATAAACCATTTTTACTACTTGTTTTTCTTTCACTGTCACTAAAGCCCTCGGTATTTCACGCAAAAACCTAGAAGGTGGATACATAACCGTATGTCCAAAAATCATACGCATTTTAGCACCAGTTAAAAATAAGCTTTTTTCTGCGCGTGTAATGCCAACATAACAAAGTCTTCGCTCTTCTTCTATTTCCTCTTCATCACCCAAAGTTCTCTGATGAGGAAACATTCCTTCTTCTAAACCCGCCAAAAAGACTATGGGAAACTCCAATCCTTTAGAAGCATGTAGCGTCATTAACGTAATTGCTTCTCCCTCAATTTTAGCATCATCAATATCAGCAACCAAAGCTACGTGCGCTAAAAAGTTTTCAAGACTGTTATCTTCACCAGACCCTGCAAATTCTTTAGCCACACTACTTAATTCTTTTAAGTTGTCAATGCGACCCTGTGCTTGAATCGTATGTTCACATTCCAGTTCTTCTAAATAACCCGTTCTATTCATAACTTCTTGAACTAAGTCTTCAACAGGCAAAGTTGCTGCTAATTGCATTAATTCAAAAACCACTGTAGATAGTTCTTCTAATTTAGTAACAAAACGATTACTCAAACCCGGTACTCTTGATGGATTAGAAACTACATCAAATAAATTTATATTATTTTCTAAAGCAAAAGCTTGTAATTTTCCAATGGTCGCATCACCAATACCACGTCTTGGAACATTAATAATACGCAATAAGCTTATTGCATCGTCCGGATTAAAGATAATCCGCAAATATGCTAAAATATCTTTTATTTCTTTTCTATCATAGAACTTGAGTCCGCCTACCATAACATAGGGCAAACCACTTTTAATTAACATTTCCTCAAAAATACGTGACTGCGGATTTGTACGATACAAGACTGCAACATCACCAAACTTGATGTTTTGCTCTTTTTGTAACTCTAAAATTTGCTCCACAATAAAACGTGCTTCATCACGCTCATCGACAGCTTGATAATAAGTAATAGGCGTACCATTAGGGTTTTGCGTCCATAATTCTTTAGGTTTGCGCGAACTATTATTCTCTATAACTGCATTCGCCGCATCTAAAATAACTTGCGTAGAGCGGTAATTTTGTTCAAGTTTAATTATTTTGGCTTCCGGATAATCTTTTTCAAAATCAAGAATATTACGGATATCAGCACCACGCCAACCATAAATACTTTGATCAACGTCACCTACCACACACAAATTACGATGCTTTTCACTTAATAACTTGGTTAATTTATATTGAACATAGTTAGTATCTTGATATTCATCCACCATTAAATAAGAAAACTTTTCTTGATATTTTTGTCTAATAGTCTCATTTTGCTGTAAAATACGAATCGTAACCAGCAGTAAGTCATCGAAATCTAAAGCATTATTCACCAATAGCTTCTTTTCATACGCAGCATAAATTTCTGCGACTTTTTTAGTGTGAAAATCATCAGCGCTACTAGCAAATTCTTTAGCGTCAAGCATATTATTCTTTGCATTCGATATATGTCCGACTAGTGCATTAACCGGATAACTTTTATCATCAAGATTAAGCTCTTTTAAAACTGCTTTTAAAAGATTCTTAGTATCTGTAGTATCATAAATAACAAAATTTGAGCGATAAATCCCTGTGCTTTCTATTTCCATACGTAAAAACCGTGCACAAAACGCATGAAAGGTAAATAGCCAAACATCTTTAGCCGCTGGTCCGACCATCGCATCAACACGCTTACGCATTTCCCCTGCTGCCTTATTAGTAAAGGTTATCGCTAAAATACGATAAGGTGCTACCCCTTGCTTTAAAAGCCACGCAATGCGACAAGTAAGGGTTTTAGTTTTACCTGATCCCGCTCCAGCCATAATTAGCATGGGTCCATTAATATTAAGTACTGCTTCGCCTTGCTCTTTGTTTAAACCTTGTAAAATTGTATCCATTTTTCCCTCACGTTCATTAATATCCTAATTTTAAAAAACTTGTATCATATACTTAATTCTTTTAATTATTCAAAATATTTTTTAACTAACACTGATTTCAACGCTAACTTTTATTTTAACAGATTTATAAGTAGCAATCTAATGCTTTTTTATTAATATTGCTTTATAATAGATTTTAAAAATATTCTAATAAAAGAAAGGACTGCCGCAATTACTAAAGCGGTAAACTAGCTATGAATACCAAAACCTACGTTCCTGCCAAAAACTTAAGCAAGCTTTGGCGAACCATAATTGAGTTTGATATGCTTAAACCTCATGATAAAATTTTAATTGGTCTTTCCGGTGGTAAAGATAGTATGTTTCTTACCGCTGCTCTTGCGGAAATAAAAAAATATTCTCCGATTCCCTTTGAACTAGCTTGCTATACCGTTGATGGCATGTTTAGCCCAGCTTTTCCAGCTGAAGAGTTACAAGCATTCTGCTCAACTTATAATGTAACACACTACCACGAACAAATTAATGTAATGCAGCTATGGCAAAATCATAAACAAACCAATACGCCTTGTTTTACTTGTGCCTATTTTAGGAGAGCAGCGACTAATCGCAAAGCTCTAGAGCTAGGTTATAATAAAATAGCACTCGCACACCATCAAGATGATGCGGTAGAAACCTTTTTAATGAACATTCTTACCTCTGGTCAACTTCGAACCTTTCTTCCGGTAACAACCCTTTCTCGCTCCGGTCTAAATGTTTTACGACCACTAATATATTATCGTGAAGCTGAAATCATTACCTTTGGTCAAAGCTTAGGATTAAAACCTCTAAAAAATCCTTGTCCCTTTGATGGTAATACCAAGCGCGAAGAAATAAAACAGCTCATAGCCGCACTCTCCTTTAGTAATGCTGATGTTTTTGAACATTTAGCTGCCGCAATGCGCACTAGTTCTAAACAAGAACTCTGGCCAGAGCAACTCCCCTTAAAAACTTTAAACTCTAAGTTTTATAAATTTTGGCAAAACAAAAAGCAACCGTCTATATAAAAATACCTTGCCATTGGCAAGGCATTTTTTTAATATGTTAAACTAACCGGCCCATCTTCCGTAATTAACACCGTATGTTCCCACTGAGCTGATGGCAGTCCGTCCATTGTTATGGCTGTCCAATCATTTGCAGCATCAATATAAAGTTCTCTTTTTCCCATATTAATCATTGGTTCAATAGTAAAAATCATTCCCGGTACCAAGAGCATACCCGTCTTTCTCTTACCATAGTGACATACAAAAGGCTCTTCATGAAATTCTACGCCTACCCCGTGTCCACCAAATTCCCGTACTACAGAATAACCGTGTTTTCTTGCCAAAGCCGTAACCGCAGCTCCAATATCACCGATAAAATTCCAGGGTTGCGCGGCTGCAATCCCTCTTTTCAAACATTCTTTTGTAATTGCCACTAAATCTTGTTTCTTTTTATCAACACGCCCCACCATAAACATGCGTGACGCATCAGAATAATATCCTTTGTAAATAGTAGAAACATCGACATTGATAATATCTCCACTTTTTAAAATGATATTTTTGTCCGGAATGCCATGGCACACTTCTTCATTAATTGACGTGCAGCAACTTTTAGGAAAGCCCATAAAGTTAAGCGGTGCAGGAATGGCTCCGTGTTTAACTGTATAGTCATACACTAGTTCATCAATCTGCTCAGTACTCATTCCAACCTTAATTTGTTTTTCAACATAATCTAAAACACCAGTATTAATCTTTGCTGATTCAATAATACCAGCAATCTGAGCAGGGGTTTTCAGCATATCCCGCGTTGGTACTTCATAGCCCTTCGCCTTATATGCTTCAATTTTTTCTTCTATCGGTAAATGACAATCAAGATGTTTCTTGCCACTGCCACACCAGCATAATTCGTTAATTTCTGACATGCTTACACTCCTTTTCCTTATCTATGCTATTAATATATTATATCACTTTTCTACCTATTGCGCTCCTTCGTTTATATGGTAAACTATTAATTAAGCTATGTTTAGAGAGGATCTTTTACAATGGATATCGTTTTTAATTTTTTTAGTAGTTTAATCACTTTTTTTCTGGAATATGTCATGCATTTTGATCGCTACATTCCAATCGTTATGCAAGAATATGGCATATTAGTTTATGTTTTACTCTTCTTAATTTTCTTTTGCGAAACTGGATTAGTTGTAACACCATTTCTGCCTGGAGACTCTCTGCTTTTTGCTTGTGGAGCACTATCAGCTACTGCGATTGGCCTCAATTTACCATTTTTAATTGTTCTTTGTTTAATCGCTGCCATCCTTGGCGATGCTTGTAATTATATGATTGGCGAAAAATTTGGTCACCACCTACTTTCTGGTAATAACCGTTTTATTAAAGCCGAACATATCCAAAAAGCAGAAAACTTTTATGAAAAACATGGTCACAAAGCAATTTTTCTTGCTCGGTTCGTCCCTATTGTTCGTACATTTGCTCCTTTTGTCGCTGGGATAGGTAATATGCATTATCGTACTTTTGCCACTTATAACGTAATCGGTGCGGTCTGCTGGGTCTTTTTATTTATCGGTGCTGGTTACTTCTTTGGTAATTTACCCTTTGTCCAAAATAATTTTCCTTTGGTCTCTATCGGCATTATAATCTTTTCACTTCTGCCGATTATTTATGAATTTATTATGTCTAAAAAATAAATTAAATAATAAAGGAGTGCTGCGTATGTATAGCTTTGCCAATGATTATTCAGAAGGTGCTCATCCAAAAATTTTAGAACAAATTGTTAAAACCAACTTAGAACAAACCGGTGTTTATTTTAGTGATGAATATTGTTCTTCTGCCGAAACCCTCATTAAAAAAGCTTGTGGCAAGCCAAAGGCTAAAGTTCATTTTTTTATGGGCGGCACACAAGCCAATGCAACAATTATTAGTTCAGCATTGCGCTCCTTCCAAGGTGTCTACTCTTCAGCACTCGGACACATTAATACGCACGAAGCCGGTGCAATAGAATATGGTGGTCATAAAATCCTCACACTGCCAGATGAAGATGGTAAGCTCACAGCACAACAAATAGAATTTAGTCACCAACTTTACTTAAATGATCCCAAAAAAGAACATTGGGTGCAACCTAAAATGGTGTATATTTCGCAGCCTACAGAATTAGGAACCTTATATAGCAAACAAGAATTAACCGCGCTAGCTACTGTTTGCCGCAAATATGATCTCTTCCTTTTTTTAGATGGAGCACGCCTAGGCTATGCGCTAACATCACCAAACAACGACGTTTCACTTGAAGATATCGCTGACCTTTGTGATGTCTTTTATATAGGTGGCACTAAATGCGGACTGCTTTTTGGAGAAGCAGCGGTCATCGTTAGTCCCCTTTTACAAGCCGATTTTCATACAATTATGAAACAACATGGTGCCGTACTTGCCAAAGGTCGTTTGTTAGGTCTGCAATTCGAAACACTTTTTACAAATAATTTATATGAACAAATTTGTTCTTATGGTATTAAGCAAGCTCTAAGAATCAAAAATGCTTTTCAAGCTAAAGGTATCTCTTTTTACACAAACTCTTTCACGAATCAACAATTCCCTATTCTCACCAATGAGCAATACCATATTTTAAAGCAAAAATATGTAATGGGGGTTTGGGAAGAACTTCCTAATAATCGCCTCGCTATCCGCTTCTGTACTAGTTGGGCAACTAAAGAAAGTGAAGTTTCCGCATTATTAGCTGATATCGCAACGCTTTAATTTTTAAAAAGCAAAACCGTTTTTCACAATATTGAAATGTGAAAAACGGTTTTTTGTTATTTGCTTACAATTTTTTATTATTTGTTTCTTGATAAAATAAAAACTGTCCCTAAAATACATACAATACCGAGACTATCAACTAAACCAAATTCCACACCAAGTAATCCTACTGATAAAATGACTGAAGTTAAAGGTTCTAATGAAGCCAAAGCACTAACTTCAGAAGCTTTAATATACTTTGTGCTTTCTAAATAAGTATAGAAAGCCACAATAGTTCCTAAGAATATTACAACAGCCATGGCCAAGAAAGTTTGCCAATCCAAAATTCCTTTTACCGGTTCAAACAAACAAAAGGGCATCAAAACAGTCGAACCAACAACCATACCCCAGCCAATGACCCAAGATGAAGGGAATTTAAATAACAATTCTCGCGGATACACCGTATAAAAAGCGCAAGCAAAAGCAGAAGCAATTCCCCAAAATAAAACTGTATCTGAAATAGCCAGCGTATTCCACTGACCTTTAGTTATCAACATATATGTTCCTACCATGGCCAGTACTACTGCAATAACTTCTTTACTTTGTGGTAACCTTTTAGAACTCAAAATAGAATACCCAAGTATAATTACTGGCATTAAATACTGTAAAATCGTTGCTGTAGCAGCGTTTCCATAATGAATAGCCAAGTAATACGTATATTGAGTTGCCATCATACCTACTACACCAAAAAGTAAAATTTGTTTCGCATAATAATAATCACGCCAAGGTTGCCAGATATCCTTGCCCCGCAGCCATTCAACAAAGAGCATAATAAAACCGGCAAAAAACATACGCACGGTAACAAGCCACGTCGGATCAAGCTGCTTATTTTCGAACAAGTACTGAACGGCTACCCCAGATGCTCCCCATAAAGAAGCACCGATTAGTACCAGTATGATACCTTTTTTTCTATCAGCACTACCGTTCAACTATACATACCACCATTCTCTCTGTCAAATTATGAACTTAATGAATAAGTTCTGTTAAAACTGGAATAACTTGTTTCTTTCTTGAAAGACAGCCCGGCAGAAAGAAGTAACCCTCATCAGTTCTTGTTCCAAAAGCTTGTTCAACAAACTTTTGTGGTTCACCAACTGCTAACAAGTCACTATTTTGACCTAATATATCAGTGATTAGTAAGAGCGCTAAATCATAACCATCATCCACTCTTAAGTCCTCTAACGCACTTTCAATGTCTGCATATTTCTTTTTAGCATACTCTCTATCCATGATATTAATCTGAGCAACACCTATTTTATAATCACCCAAATCAAACTCTTTAATGTCATTTCTAACGAGTTCTGCTGGCGTCATTGTATCAATCACAGTTCCATGACGCAAAAGCTCCATTGCATATTTTTCTAAATCATCAATCTCAGCAATCTTCACCAGTTTTTCCACAACTATTTTGTCTACAGGTGTAGCAGTGGGTGAGCGGAATAAGAGCGTATCAGAAATAACAGCTGATACTAATAAACCAGCAATTTGTTTAGGAATATTAATCCCATAATTAAAGAAAAGATTAGCAATAATCGTTGCAGTGCAGCCCACCGGTTCTTGCCTAATAAAAATTGGTGCATTCGTTGATAGCCCGCCCAACCGATGATGATCGATGATCTCAATGATATTAGCATCTTCACTACCTTCTACCATTTGACTGCGCTCATTGTGATCAACTAAAATTAATTGTTGACGTGGTGGATACATAACGCATTCCTGATCAATAGTACCAATGTACTTGCCTTTTTCTAAAACAGGATAGCAAATATAATCAGTAGCCGCGATTTGTTTTTTCGCTTCTGACAATAAGTTGCCTGGCAAAAAAGTTACCAAGTTTTTAGAAGTCATAAAAGCTTTAACCGGAACGCTCTGATTAATAAGACGTGTCGCAGTATAAGTATCAAACGGTGTACTAATGACTAGTGCGCCTTCTTGTTTAGCAATGCGTAAGACCTCATCAGTTATTTCTGTATCTCTCGTCAAAATCAGCGCTTCAGCACCTGCGGTAAGCGCCGCTAATTGTCCGTCTATTCGATCTCCAATAATTACCAAATCCGTAGGAGCAAGTCCAATACTAATTGTTTCCGGTTTCGATGCTCCTATTTTAATTTTGCCATTAAATACCTTATTTAAATCACCAGCATATAAAGTTCCTTCTAAAACTTTAATAATACTTTTATACGAAATACCTACTTCTTGCATATCTTGAATTGACATTTCATCATAATACCGCATCGCAATATCTTTAACAGCAATCATACCAACGAGCTTGCCATCTTCCTCTACAACAGGAATTGCTCTCAAATGCTCTTCCGCAAGCATTTTCCCAACTTCACGCAGACTAGCCTCTGGTAAAACACTCGGTGTTTTCTTTATTTTTAAGTCACTTATTCTTGGCCAAACATCGCTTACCAAGAACGGCTCTTCTACCCCAAAATAGTTGAGAACAAATTCTGTCTCAGGGTTTATTTTACCTGCACGTGCGGGAATTGTGTCAGCGCCCATTTGCTTTTTTAGATAAGCATAGGCAATTGCTGAACAAATAGAATCAGTATCAGGGTTAAGATGCCCAATAACCATAATCGGCCTCTCCACAATAATCCTCCTTTAAGTTACTACGGTTTAATAAAAAATAACATGCGGAATAGTTCCGCATGCCATATTATAACACATTTTATGAAAATCCACGGTTATTTACTAAGCAAACCGTTAACAATAATCTAAGTCTTTTTCATTCACTGCTCTTCACTAGCTTTTAGTTTTGCTAAAACATTTACATAGCCATCAGCGCCATAAACAAGACAGCGTTTAACTCTTGAAATAGTAGCAGTACTAGCACCAGTTTTTTCAACAATTTCTTCATATATTTTACCTTCATCAAGCATACGCGCAACTTCTAAGCGTTGTGCCATTGACTTTAATTCACTGACTGTACAAACATCCTCAAAGAACTGATAGCATTCTTCTTCTGTTTGTAAAGAAATAATTGCTCTAAATAACTGATCGGTTAAATCATCTTGTAATTTATTTTTTATACTCATAACGCTCTCCCCTTTACTTTGATTTTGCAATTCGCATTTTTCATTACTTTAACACTTTATTATGTGAAATTGCAAGTTTTTTTATTTTTTATTGACAAAACCTATTAAATATGTGTATTATTACCTCATAACTTCATAATAGTTCATCAAGAGTAGCCGAGGGAATGGCCCTATGACGCTACGGCAACCATCACAATTGTGAACGGTGCCAAGTCCTTCAGGTAAAAATCGACCTGACAGATGAAGCCGTATTTAATCCTAGATCGCGCGCCTCTTCTGTTGAAGAGGCTTTTTTGGTATAAAAATAAGAAAGAGGGAATGGTAATGATTGAATTACGGGATATAGAAAAAACCTACTATACGAAAACCGGCGATATTCATGCATTGTGTAAGACCAGCTTGACAATCAACGCTGGCGAAATTTTTGGAGTTATTGGTCAAAGCGGTGCTGGCAAAAGCACCTTAATTAGATGCATCAATATGTTAGAAACACCAACTAACGGTCAAGTTCTTGTCGATGGTCAGGACCTAACAGCAATGAATGAAAGTGAATTGCGTAAAGCTCGCCAAAGTATTGGCATGATTTTTCAACATTTTAATCTACTGTCCTCGAGAACAGTTTTTGACAATATCGCTTTTCCTTTAGAAATTCAAGGATTAAGCAAAACAGAAATAAGAAAAAAAGTAGAACCCCTCCTAGAACTAGTTGGCTTAGAAGAACGGCGAGAACATTACCCTTCTCAACTATCTGGAGGACAAAAACAACGAGTTGGTATAGCAAGAGCACTTGCCTCTTCTCCTAAAGTGCTTTTATGTGACGAAGCAACTTCGGCACTTGATCCGCAAACAACAAAATCTATTTTGGATCTTTTACGTGATATCAACCAAAAAATGAACTTAACCATTGTTATGATTACGCATCAAATGCAAGTAGTTAAAGAAATTTGTGATCATGTAGCTGTTATAGAAAACGGTAAAATTATCGAAGAAGGAACTATGTTTGATTTATTCACTAATCCACAAACACCGACCACTAAAGATTTCATCAAAAGCATTAACAATATGGAGTTACCAGAATTACTAAAAAACACACCCATTAGCAAAGAGTTTACCAACGGTAGCAAATTACTCGTTAGAATCTCTTTTATCGGTTCTTCAGCAGGAGAGCCCTTAATTTCTAGCTTAGTAAAACGTTGTGATGTTGATGTAAATATTCTTTATGGTAACATTGAAAATATCAAAGACACTCCTTATGGAACACTACTTGTTGAGATTTCAGGAACTGCAAAAGCTTTAACAAGTTCTATGGATTATTTGAAAGCTAGAAATTTAAGAATAGAGGTGATTGGTTATGTCTCCTGAAATTATCAATTTACTTATTAAATCCTTCTTTGAAACTTGTTATATGGTTGCCGTTTCTACCTTAATTTCAACCTTAATCGGTCTGCCTTTAGGTGTTATTTTGACCGTGACACGCAAAGGTCATATTTTAGAAAATATTCCATTAAATGGTGTTCTAGGCGCTATCGTTAATGCCCTCAGGTCAACTCCTTTTATTATTTTGATGGTCGCCATTATCCCCATTACACGCATTGTGGTCGGCACTTCAATTGGCACAACAGCTGCAATCGTGCCTTTGACAATTTCCGCCGCTCCTTTTGTTGCTAGGATTATTGAATCCGCTTTACTAGAAATCGATCATGGCGTAATTGAAGCAGCACAAGCTATGGGAGCTAGTCCTTTACAAATCATCACAAAAGTATTATTGCCTGAAGCACTACATTCCATCGTGCTTGGTGTTACACTTGCTATTATCAGCCTGATTGGCTATTCAGCTATGGCTGGTGCACTAGGTGGTGGCGGACTAGGTGACTTAGCAATACGTTATGGTTATCAACGTTTTCGCGTGGATATTATGATTGCTACCGTCATCGTCCTAATCGCTCAAGTACAAATCGTACAATCGCTTGGAAACTATCTATCCAAAAAATTAAATAAAACAAAATTATAGGAGGCTTGATCCACGAATGAAAAAACATCTTTTATTTTTATCAGCAACTCTTTTAAGCGCAGCAATTATCCTCGGCGGCTGTGGCACTAGCGGCCAAGAAGACAAAACTCAAACAGTAAAACAGACTTTAAAAGTAGGGGTTACCGCTGGTCCTCATGCAGAAATTCTTGACGAAGTTAAAAAAATTGCAGCGAAAGACGGTCTACAAGTCGAAACGATTGAGTTTAATGATTATATTCAACCTAACGTAGCACTATATCAAGGTGAACTAGATCTAAACAGTATGCAACATCGTCCTTACTTAGATAATATAGTAAAAGATCGAAATTATGACCTTGTTGAAGTCGCTAAATCGGTTAATTTCCCGATGGCTGCTTATTCTCAAAAATTCAAAAAAGATGAAAAAATTACCGATGGAGCAACGATTGGTATTCCTAATGATCCAACCAACGGTGGTCGTGCTTTACTACTATTAGCAGCACAAAAACTTATTACGCTTAAAGAAGGTATTGGTGTAAGAGCAACTTTAGCCGATGTTACAGAAAATCCTCATAACTTCCAATTTAAAGAACTCGATGCCGCAATTATTCCTCGTAGTCTTTCAGACCTTGATGTTGCCGTCATCAATACCAATTATGCGATCGCTACTGGAATGAACCCTGTAAATGATTCCATTTTTATTGAATCGGCAGAATCACCATTTGTTAATATTTTGGTTACTAAATCTACTTTAAAAGATGATCCTAGAATCCAAACTTTTATCAAGGCTTATCAATCTGAAGCAACCGCCAAATTCATCGCTGAACATTTCAAAGGTTCTGTTACACCCGGTTGGGTAACTAACTAAAATAATAAAACGCCTGTTTCCTTAAAGACAATAAGGAAACAGGCGTTTTAACTTTTATTACTAAGCATTCGCAAAACCAAATAAAAATCTTTCTGTAATTATTTTAGCTAATTCACTAGTATCTTTTAAATCATCGATAGAAAAAAAGACCGTCATACAGATGCCGCCGTATAAATGACGCGCTACATAATGTATATCATCTTCATCAATCATTGTTTTAAAATATTGCTGCTCTACACCATCAATCAATATTTTATCTAATATTTTAAAACTAGCAAAGGTTAAAAAGTAATATTTTTTAATCCGCTCAATTTCTTCCTCCGTCGGTTCCGCGCCCCATTTAACAATTACACGAGATTCTTCAGAGCCATCATCCGCTTCAAGCAGATGCCACCCTTTGTTTGCACCAAGCATTTCATAGAATAAAACTTGCCACAAAGTATCATTAGCACGTAAAAAATCTATCATTACACATAAATATTGTTCTAATTTATCAGGAACTGATTGATTACTATCATAAATTTTTTGCAATGCATCAACAAAAGGAGTGTTGATGTTGTTAGCTAAAGTATAAAACAAGTTATCCTTATTTTTAAAATAATTATAAACTGTACCTTTGCCAGTATCTGCAAGCTCAATAATTTCATCTAAAGAGGCTTGTAAATATCCTTTACGCGAAAAAACTTCTTTCGCAGCCAATAAAATCCGCTCATCTTTCGGTAATGCCTTATCAATTTCGTTCATATCAATCTCCCTCCAGTGCTATTATAACATTATAAATATTATTTAGCATACGCTTAAAACATTTTACATGATTGAAGTATTATACTATACTATTTAAGGATATCTTTATTTTCCAGCTGCAGATGATTCTGCGATTGCATTTGATAGATTTTGCCATTAACAAGCAAAGATTACTGGAGGAGGTAATACTATGTTAAAAATCTATACGGAACGGTGCAAGGGTTGTGGTATTTGCGTGGCCTTCTGTCCCAAAAAGGTTTTGGCCGTCAATGAAATAGAAAAGGTTGAAGCGGTCAACGAAGCAGATTGTATAAAATGTGGTCAATGTGAAACACGCTGTCCTGACTTTGCAATTTTTGTGGAAAAATAATAAAGGAGTGAACGTCCATGTCTAAGATTTTACTATTGCAAGGTAATCAAGCAGTAGTTGAAGGAGCAATAGCTGCCGGCGTCAGATTTTTTGGTGGTTATCCTATAACGCCCTCTACTGAGGTAGCAGAAGCTCTAGCAGAAAAATTACCACGCCTTGGCGGTAAATTTATTCAGATGGAAGATGAAATCGCTAGCATGGGAGCAATTATTGGTGCGGCTCTCGCCGGTAAAAAAGTAATGACGGCCACTAGCGGGCCAGGTTTTTCTCTGAAACAAGAATTAATTGGCTATGCCTGTGCTGCTGAGATTCCGCTCGTAATTGTTAACGTGCAACGTGTTGGTCCATCAACTGGTCAGCCAACTTCACCCTCACAAGGCGATGTCATGCAAGCTCGTTGGGGCACACATGGCGATCATTGGCTAATTGCGCTAACACCAGCCAGTGTCCCTGAATGTTTTGACCTAACTTTACGTGCATATGCACTAAGTGAAAAATATCGTACACCTGTTATTCTTTTAATGGATGAAATTATCGGACATATGAGAGAAAAAATAGAATTACCTGAAAGTTATGATGAAATACCGCAAGCTGAACGTAAACAACCGGACTGCTCTCCAGAAGATTTTCTAGCTTATGCTACTGATGATTCTTTGGTACCAGCGATGCCAGCTTTTGGTAGTGGCTACCGTTATCATGTAACAGGTCTTATTCATGATGAAACTGGTTTCCCGAAAGGTACACCGGCTGCTACTTTAGCAGCGACGAACAGACAATATAATAAAATCCATAATAACTTAGATGATATAGTTGAAGTAGACTATTATCAAATGACTGACGCAGAATACGCTATAGTCGCCTATGGTGGGGCTGCTAGAGCTGCTTATGACGCCGTAGATTGCGCTAGAGCAGAAGGAATAAAAGTTGGCCTAGTTAGACCTATCACAATCTGGCCATTTGCTGAAAAACAAATGCAGAATTTAGCAAGTAAACTCAAACATATACTGGTACATGAACTTAACTGTGGTCAATACGTCCTAGAAGTAGAACGCGCTGTAGCTGGCAAAGTTCCTGTAACACTCTTTGCCAAATATGATAATGAACCAGCCACACCAAGTGAAGTGCTGGCAGAAATGAAAAAAGCGTTTAAATAATACTGCTTTCAAGGAGGCTATTTTATGAGTATGGAAGAAATGATTGATAAATACTTCAGACCAGGCCGCTTACCACATATTTGGTGTCCTGGTTGTGGTAACGGTATCGTTACCGGTTGCATTGTTAAAGCCATCGCTAAACTAAATTTAGAAAAAAATGATGTAGCTGTTATTTCAGGAATTGGCTGTTCAAGTCGTGCTTCCGGCTATTTAGACTTTAATACAGTACACTCGGCCCATGGCCGCGCAATCCCAATTGCGACTGGAGTAAAACTCGCTGAGCCAAAGCTTAACGTTATTGTCGTTACTGGTGATGGCGATGCTACTGCCATTGGCGGCAATCACTTAATTCACGCAGCTCGGCGTAATATAGATATGACTGTCGTGCTTTACAATAATAATATTTACGGCATGACCGGCGGACAATATTCACCGCTTACTCCAGAACACGCCAAAGCAACAACTGCGCCTTACGGTACCGTAGAGCGTTCTTTTGATATTGCTGAACTTGCCAAAGCCGCTGGAGCAACCTTTGTTGCTCGTGGTACAACTTTTCATGCTCCGTTACTTGCTGACTTAATAACCAAAGGTATTGAGCATAAAGGTTTCAGTTTAATTGAAGCAATAACAGGTTGTCCTATCTCCTTTGGACGTCAAAATAAAATCGGTGGTCCTGCGGAAATGATTCAATGGCAACGTGATCATGCTTTACCACTTGCGGCCTTTGATAAATTAAGTGCTGAACAAAAAAGTGGAAAATTTCCAATTGGTATCCTCTATCAAAATAATGATTGTAAAGAATATACCGAAGCTTATGATGAATTAATCGTCGCTGCCCAAGGAGGAAAATAAGATGAAATATGAATTACGCCTTTCTGGAACCGGTGGACAAGGTCTTATTTTAGCAGGTATTATCTTAGCTGAAGCAGCACTTTTGGATGGTAAGCTAGCAATTCAATCACAGTCTTATGGACCAGAAGCTCGCGGTGGCGCAAGCAAATCAGAAGTTATCATCGCCGATACCGATATCCACTTCCCCAAAGTAACAAACCCCAACTTGCTTTTAGCAATGAGTCAAGAAGCAGCTTTAAAATACTCTGACGATCTTAACAAAGAAGGTATTTTAGTTACAGATAGTCTTTTTGTAAGTCAACTGCCTCATCATCTTGGTAAAGTTTATGAGTTACCGATTACTCATACGGCAAAAGAATGTCTAGGTAAAGCGCTTTTTTCTAATATTATTGCGCTCGGTGCCATCGTTAAATTAACAGGCATCGTATCAGAGGAATCCATTGTTAAAGCCGTTTTACATCGAGTACCAGCAGGAACAGAAGAAATAAATAAAAAAGCCATCCAACTCGGAATGGAACTTATCAAATAGCTTTAATTTAAACCGGCTGAAAGGTGAGTCAGATGATTGATTTATTAACAACCGAAATAACAGAACTACAAACCAACGTCCTCGACCTAATCTATAAAATTGATACCGATATTTTCCATTCTAGCAAGAACCTTGAAAGGAAATATCTCTCTGAATTAGGACAACTTGAATGTGATTCTTTTGCATTACAATACAAGCTTTTACGAGAACAACGAAAGTTTGAAATAATTAAAGATCTTTTGAGCAACAAGCGATATTTAGATTTAGAATTTGTCGAAAAAGTGCTTGATATTGATTTTGAAGAACATATCCGTACAGTCCAAGAGCGTGCACAAATACTTGCTGAAACGCTTGCTGAGCCTTTACCTATGCCATTGTCACCAGAAGATGAGAGTGAACTAGCTTCTTTATATAAAACAATTTTATCCAAGCTTCATCCTTCACTAAATCCTAATTTAACAGAAGAACAGAATCATCTTTTCTGCATGGCAATTTCCGGCTTTATTAATAAAGATTTGCCTACGTTAAACACGGTTATCAAAACTTGTCAAAACTATCCTTCCCCAGTTCTAAGTAAAGAATATAAAGAACTCTTAAGTAAAGTATGGGAGGATTTACAAAAACAACAAGACGTTTTAAGCCAATCATTTCCTTTCTCAGTTACTAAATTATTAGTAGAAAAATCAGCATTAGAAGAAAGAAAAAAAGAATTTAACGCACAAATTACCTATTATAAAAATCATCTGCAAAGATATGAAGCAATGACAGCAAATATTTTAAATCAAACTAAAAATTAGTAATAAAAAAACAGCCTTCAAGGCTGTTTTTTTATTACTAATTTTATTTATCTTTATATTCACCAACAATAACCATCGTTGCAGTACCATTTGCAACCAATTTCTTTTCTGCAAAAACCTCTGAACTAATAGCCATATATTGCCCATCATCACTAACTATCTTAGAATGCACTTGCACGATGCTATCTGCTGGTAAACTCTTTAAAAGCGAGATGCTTAGCGCTGACGTTACCACTCTCTTACCAACCCCTGCTGCTACTACGCCAAGCGAAGAATCAATTAAAGCGGCAATTACGCCACCGTGCACATTATAGCTATGATTAATATGTTTCTCAGCATTTATTTTAAGTTCTAAAACCGCTGTGCCATTTCCAACTGCACTAATAGAAAAACCACAAAAATTAAAGAAAGGATTATTAACGTAAATAGCTTTAACGCTTTTTAAGCCTGCTGCTGTCGACTCGATACTTCGCACCACCTTCCGCTCACTTTATACTTTTTATATTATTACTATAGTTTTCTCTTGTCAATTCTCATAATTTAGTAATTACCCATCAAACGCTTGATTATTTCTTGATAACCAGCTTCTACATTACCTAAATCACGACGGAAACGATCTTTATCTAATCTTTCTTTGGTTCCTTCGTCCCATA
>DVNI01000035.1 GCA_018714505.1 Candidatus Avacidaminococcus intestinavium | reverse complement strand
TTCCTAAATTAAAAGCAGCTGGCGTCAAAGTAATACCAGTGGTGCCTAGTGTTAAGCTAGCTAATCGTATTGAACAATCAGGCGCAGATGCAATGATTGTAGAAGGCATGGAAGCTGGTGGACACATTGGTAACCAAACAACAATGGCTTTAATGAGTAATGTCTTGGCAACACCTCATGCAATACCTGTTATTGTTGCTGGCGGGATTTCAGACGGTCGTGCGATTGCTGCGGCTTTAATTATGGGTGCTGATGGTGTGCAAATGGGATCACGTTTTATCTTAACAGAAGAATGTCCTACTCATCCAAAGACTAAAGAAGCTATTTTGAAGGCAGTAGATACAGATTCGGCTGTTACTGGTTTTTCTAGAGGGCACGCTGCAAGATGTCTCAAAAATGAATTCACTTCAGAATTTCTTAAGTTAGAAACAGCTGGAGCACCGCAAGAAGATTTAGACAAATTATCAACGGGAACCAATCGTTTAGGATCTGTCGAAGGTGACATTGTTAAAGGTGCGGTTATGGTTGGACAAAGCCTTAATGTGCTTAATGAGATTTTACCTTGTGCAGAATTAATGGAACGTTTGGTAAATGAAACCAAAGAAACTTTAGCAAAGGCACAAAAAATAGAAATTTAAATTTGAGATTGATATAAATAGTGCAAAAGACAGGGACGCTAATAACAGATTTAAATCTGTTATTAGCGTCCCTGTTTTTTTATTGAGAATCATTTTTTTTAAAACTTGTTAGTTCCTCATCAGATAGTGGAGCAGTATAAAGCGTTTGTTGATTTGTATAGATAACAAAACCAGGTTTAGCACCGGAAGGCTTTTTGACAAATTTTCGAATTGTATAATCAACAGGAACGTTTGCGGAAGAACTAGCTTTACTATAACGTGCGGCTAGTGCGGCTGCTAGATTGATCTCTTGCGGGCTTGCTTTACGTGTTTGAGTTTTTAAAACTACATGAGAACCGGGGATGTTTTTGGTGTGAAACCATAAATCAGTTGGAGAAGCTACTTTAAAAGTTACGTAATCATTTTGTTTATTATTTTTCCCAATATAAATTGTAGTTTCTGTTGAAACTTTAATTATATGGGGAGTAGAACGCAAATTATGTTGCTTTTGTTTCTGTTTTTGTTTGGCGCTAACTTCAAGTAGACCTTCATTAATCATTTCTAGTTTTATTTCTTCAATTTCGATATTGCTTTCACATAACGTAAGTGCTGTTTCTAAAGAATTTAGGTAAGTAATAAAGTCTTCTGTGGCATTAATTTGTTTTGTTACTTCAACTAAAGCTCTTTTATATTTGTTATAAAGTTTATAATAAACTTGTGCATTGTGAGCACCTGTTAATTGTGGGTTTAAAGTGATGCATAGCAAATTATTATCATAAATACTAGGTAATTCGATTAGTTCAAGACCACAAGGAATATTATAAAGATTAGCCATTAAGGTGTCAGCGATTATCTTTTGGGTATCAGCGTTTTCAGCAGTAGCTAAGTCTTTGTTTAAAGCAGCTAATTTACGTTCCTCGCGTGCTAAAGCACTACTTAAACGTTTTTGCAAAAGTTCTTGGACTGAAGATTTGAATGGAACTAGTGTTGCTGCGTTTAGTAACGCATCATTAATATTAGCAAACTTTTTACTACAAAAGTTAGAGGCAGAAAGCGTAGGTTTATATAAAGTGATGGTTGTCATGGTATTTTTGTTATTGATAATGCCATAGAGAGGAGCAGTACCACTTAAAACAGCATAGATTTCGTTTTGAAGGCTGCTTAAAGTGGTGAGGAGTGTATTAGGTGTAGTAAGAATTGTCTCAGTCAAAGAGAGTTGTGCGCGCTTTAATAACTCTTCTGCTGTAAACTTGCCAATACCTTGAGAGTGCCTGATAATTTTATTAAGTAAAGTTCCTTGAAGGTCGCTAGTGATGGCCTCAATGATTTCTTGTGGTGCAGATTTAATAAAGTCTAAGCCTTTTTGCGGTGGTGGAGAGATATATGGGTAATTAGGTAAGACTTGACGATAAGAGCTCATGGTTGCATTAACATATTTTAATGCGTCGATGATAGTATCTTCTGTAACAAAAATAATATTGCTATTGCGACCAGTAAGTTCAAAAATAAGTTTTTTGGTTATAATTTGATTGCCTTGACCAAGCGTATCTATTTCCATCACTAAAATGCGATCAAGGCCCATTTGCTCAATGTTGCTAATGCGCCCATCTTCAAGATGTTTACGCAAAAGCATGCAAAGGGCAGGCGGTGTTGCTGGATTATTAGGAGGCGTATCTGTTAAGTACAAAAGTGGTGTAGCTCCGCTTAAATCAGCTAAAAGTGAAAACATATCACGATTTTTTCTAATGGTTAGAACTAGTGAAGAATGTGTTGGCATAAAGATTTTGGTAATACGACCATTTAGTAGCATCGCTCCTAGATGCTTGGTGAGAGCTTGTAGTGTAATGCCTTCTAGATTCATAAAATGCCTCCAATCTGTCAAAAATGTTGCAAAAAGTTTGCGTGAAACCTTTTGGTATTATATAATATCAAGATAAAGTCATATTAGACTAGTCTAAGTATAATGTTTTCAAAACATTTGGTCAAACGGACACTTTTCAAATATTTGAGGAGTGAGTGAAGGAGGCGAAACCATTGAGAACGTTAATAATTATGATGTTTCTTTGTCTGATGAGTAATACATCGCTCGCAATGATGAATATTACAGAGCACATGGTTGGCAGTGCTCAAGAATACGGTAAAAGTCGGACTGAAGAAACTATTACGGCAGAAGAGTTCCAGAAACCTTGGACTATCCATGAAGTGCTAGGGCAGAACATTTATGCTGTTAAAGAGCATATCATTATTTATACACCCTACTTACTTGTAGCGATGGACGCTCAAAATAAAGCAAGAGCCTATGAAATGATTCAGCCGGAAGCTGGTAAAGAATTGGCGGACTCTTTTAATGGTATCTTAGTTATTGGCGCTGTTATTGATGCACCTGAACGGATTACAGCAGAAAAACTTTCATCTGTACTTTGGCAAAATGGAGAAGAGGCATTACCCTACCATATAGAACTAGTGGCAGCATCTTCAACAGAAAAAATCGTAAATAAGACAATTAAAGCAAATAATGTAGGTAGTAAAGTAGAAAAAAATAATGA
>DVNI01000034.1 GCA_018714505.1 Candidatus Avacidaminococcus intestinavium | reverse complement strand
AGTCGCACCCTTCGTGGGTGCGTGGATTGAAATAAAACGCATTGGACTTGACCATGCAAAACAAAAAAGTCGCACCCTTCGTGGGTGCGTGGATTGAAATCAATGTCGGTGACATTGCCAACAACACTGGTGACGTCGCACCCTTCGTGGGTGCGTGGATTGAAATCTGCTGTTTCCATTGATGCAATTGCTCATGTTTCCGTCGCACCCTTCGTGGGTGCGTGGATTGAAATTTTTGAACAACTTACAGGTGGACTTTCTAAGCAAGTCGCACCCTTCGTGGGTGCGTGGATTGAAATAAGAATACAGGTGAAGATGTTTACTTTGAAGTTCAGGTCGCACCCTTCGTGGGTGCGTGGATTGAAATAATGATTGTGAACCTGTTAATTGATGAAGAAACAGGTCGCACCCTTCGTGGGTGCGTGGATTGAAATCAATCCACATTCCAAAGTGATCATTGAAGCAACAGGTCGCACCCTTCGTGGGTGCGTGGATTGAAATTTGTCCGGATTACCGGCAGATTTCCGAGCGATCTGTCGCACCCTTCGTGGGTGCGTGGATTGAAATTAATTGCGGCAAACTATATCCTTTTTCGCGCGCTAGTCGCACCCTTCGTGGGTGCGTGGATTGAAATTATAAAGGCTTTTGCTAATGCGGTTGATATCCCATGTCGCACCCTTCGTGGATGTGTGGATTAATATGTGTTATAATTATTTAAAAGTCCGAATAGGAGGCCATGGCATGAAGAAGTTATTAATGGTTTTGGTTGTAAATTTGGTATTGTTTGTGAGTGGTAGTACTGGTTTTGCACAAGAAGTGACACAGGAAAAATTGCCGGAACTGGCTAGTGCATTTACTATGCAGTTGGCAGAAGGGCGTTCACAAGAGGCGGTACTAAAGTTTGATGAAACAATGCTTAAAGCGATGGAAGGCGATGAATTAGCTGAAGAGTGGAATAAATTAACAGTTTCTTATGGTGCTTTTAAAGATACAGCGGGTTTTATAGAAACAGAGATAGCTGGTTATCATGTTGTAGAGACGGCACTGTTATTCGAGAAAAGAATTATTGTCCAACGACTTGCTTTTGATAAAGAAGGTCGCATTGCAGGATTGTTTTTTAGATAAGTTAGGTAACGGATCTAAGTACTCAATAATAAGACTAAAAAAGCACTAGGAATGACTCATAAAATTAAGTCTATCCTAATGCTTTATTTTTATTTGATGCCGCTTGTAAGAATGAAGGTGAGGGCATAGTAGATAATTGCTAAACAAACAACTATGCGCAATGCTAATTTAAAGGTTCTCATAAGATTGAGCCTCCTTTTGTATAGAATTTACAAAAATATTTTTGTTAATCACGACAAAATCACTTGGGTATAATGATGATTTGTATTATAATAGGATATGTCGATATTATATAAAAGATTAAGCGTGGTGGTAATATGAATTTTGTAGCTTTAGATTTTGAAACAGCGAATAATAGTAAAGCTAGTGTTTGCTCGATTGGTATTGTAACCGTAAAAAACAATAAAATAGCTGATGAGTACTATAGCTTGGTTAAACCGCAAGATATGCTTTTTGATAGCAATAATATTCAGGTACATGGAATTACACCAGGAATGGTGGCAGCAGCACCGGACTTTCCCGCTATTTGGCCAGAAATCCTAGCTCGCCTTGATGGACAATTAGTGATTGCGCATTATGCGAAATTTGATATTAATGTTTTGAAAGCAGTTCTTGATGCGTACAATATTGATTATCCCGCTATTCAGTATATGTGTAGTTGGTTAATTAGTAAAGCTGCCTGGCCAGACTTACCAACTTATCGCTTAGATTTTTTGGCAAATAAAATAGGGTTTGAATTTAAACATCATAATGCTTTGGAAGACGCTAGAGCTTGTGCAGAATTAATGCTTGCTATTGGTTACGAGAATTCTAATCCTTCAATGGAAGAGTTAAGCGATCGCTATAGCTGTGAAATTGAAAGCATTATCCCACAAGTTTCATTATTTTAAATAAATATACTTTATAAGCGGAGGTGGCAAAATGGAAGAAAAATTAAATGCTATTACTCATGGCATTGGAGCTGCTTTCGCAGCAGCAGGTTTAGCAGTGCTTTTAGTTTTAGCTTATGAATATGGTAGTACGTGGCATATTGTAAGCTTTGGTATTTACGGGTTTACATTATTTTTGATGTATCTTATGTCAACGCTGTATCATAGTTTTACTAAAGAAAAGCTTAAAAATTTATTTAAGATATTTGATCATTCGGCAATTTATCTTTTGATTGCTGGAACTTATACACCGTTTGCCTTAGTCGTACTCAATGGTTGGTTAGGATGGACTATCTTTGGTGTGATCTGGGCATTAGCGGCATTGGGGGTTGTACTTACCATTTTCTTTGTACATCGTTTTCAAAAACTAACAACTATTTGTTACGTATTAATGGGGTGGCTAATCGTTTTATATATCAAGCCACTTATGGATGGTATTGGACCGATGGGCATGCTATGGCTAGGAATCGGTGGATTGTTTTATAGTGTAGGTGCTATTTTTTACTTAATGAAAAGACTACCCTATAATCATGCAATCTGGCACTTATTTGTGATGGCCGGTAGTGCATTCCAGTTTTTTGCAGTAGTTTATTATGTTTTGCCAGTTGCGGTTTAAACTTAAATAACTTAAAAAAATGGCTTTAACAGAATAAAATCTGTTAAAGCCGTTTTGGTTTTAGGCACCAATTTTTTTATTGATATCGTCTAAAAGAGCGTCAATATCAAGACCGTGAGCGGCAGCTCCTTGACCGATTGTTTCATAGTGAGCGGCCATGCAACCGATACAACCAAGTCCATAATTCTGAAATACTTCAATGATTTCAGGATATTTTTGCACAGCATCAATAATGCCGGTGTCTTTAGTAATCTTTTCCACGATAATTCCTCCTAAAATTATATTCACGGCGAAACTTTGAAGAAGTCGTGAATATATGCTAGAATAGCATATAAAATGTAGGGTATTGCCCTAGAGTTATTATAACATAGGAACATTAATTTAGTATATTTTTTTAAAATGGAGCGAGTAAAAAATGGATTTTACAGAGAGTTATTTAAGGGTAAAAAAGAGTTTAGAGGCATATGCAGATTTAAAGATAGAATTATTACCGGATGATACGAGTACTGCAGAATTAGCGGCTCAAGCATTGGGAACAGAACCAGGGCAAATTGCAAAAACACTATGCTTTGTTGCCGATGGGGAACCGGTTTTGGTTGTTGCTTGTGGCGATCGCAAGATTGATACAAAGAAGCTTGCACGTATTGTGGGAGCAAAAAAAGTACGTATGGCAAGCGCAGAATTAGTGCATGAGGTAACAGGATTTTTTCCTGGTGGCGTCTGTCCTTTTGCCTTAATTAAAGAAATACCGGTTTATCTTGATCGTAGTTTATGTTCTTATGATATTACTTATATTGCGGCTGGTACGCCATATTCTGCGCTGCCCATTGCAGCTATGAGGTTAGAGGAAATCACTTCTGGATGTTGGGTTGAAGTTACAAAATAAATTTTGACAGATAAGATTAGTACGTTGTATAATTAGCTAAATACCACCCCTAGGGTGGGGGGATGAAAGGGGAGTTAGAAATGGCTCTAGTTTATATTAATAACAGTGAAGAATTCAAAAAAGAAATTTTAGCTTCTGATAAAGTAGTTTTGGTAGATTTTTGGGCACCTTGGTGTGGACCTTGTCGTATGATTGGACCTGTTATTGAAGAGATGGCAGAAGAAGTTGGTGACTCCGCGGTAATCGCCAAAGTAAATGTAGATGACGTAGGCGATGTTGCTAGTGAATATGGTGTGATGAGCATACCTACTTTAATTTATTTTAAAGATGGAAAAGAAGTTAAACGCATCGTCGGTGTGCGTCCTAAAGATGAATTAGTTAAGGAATTAAATGCAATTAAATAAAAAACGTTAAAGATAAAACGCATCTATGCCTAATATTTTAGGTAAGGTGCGTTTGTTTTGTCTTCCTTACTTATCTGTTGTTAAAACTTCTAGATTGATGTATTATTTTAGAGAGAAACGAGTGAAGAGGTCAAAAGAATGAGTAAGCATATTTCAATAGTTGTTCCTGTTTATAATGAACAAGATAATTTATGTGAATTTTATAAAAGATTAGATCATGTGATGACTAATACGGATTATGCATATAATATTATTTTTGTAGATGATGGCTCTACAGATGATTCGCCTTTGCTGTTAACTGATTTAGTTAAGCGTGAAGAACATGCGGAAGTATATTTATTATCGCGTAATTTTGGACATCAGATGGCTCTAACTTGTGGACTTGAGCATGCTGAAGGTGACGCTGTTATTATGATGGACGGAGATTTACAGCATCCGCCGGAGCTTCTTCCTGTCTTATTTAAACTTTGGGAAGATGGTTATGAA
>DVNI01000033.1 GCA_018714505.1 Candidatus Avacidaminococcus intestinavium | reverse complement strand
GGCGTGCGCCAGGTCTTGCTGCTGATACAGCATCAGCTGCTGCTACTAAAACAGCTTCCACAGACATAGGTTCTACGTCTCCATGATGTGCCTGAATAGCGTTAATAATTAATTCGGATTCACGATATTTTTTGGCAACATCAGCGCCTATTTCAACATGTGAACCTTCCATTTCATGATCAATGGCCTTACCAATGTCATGAAGTAGACCTGCACGTTTAGCAAATATCACATCAACACCTAGTTCCGCAGCCATAATACCAGCTAAGTGTGAAACTTCAATCGAGTGTTTAAGTACATTTTGCCCGTAGCTTGTTCTATATTTTAGGCGACCGAGTAATTTAATTAATTCTGGATGCAAGCCATGTACACCTGTTTCAAATGTAGCTTGTTCGCCTGCTTCTTTGATTTTATTTTCTACTTCCTTCTGTGCTTTTTCTACCATCTCTTCAATGCGAGCAGGATGAATCCTACCATCATTGATTAATCTTTCTAATGCTGTACGCGCTATTTCGCGCCTTACAGGATCAAAACCAGAGATAATAACAGCTTCCGGAGTATCATCAATAATTAAGTCAATACCTGTTAAGGTTTCTAAAGTACGAATATTACGACCTTCACGGCCAATAATACGTCCTTTCATTTCATCATTAGGCAAAGTAACAACTGATACCGTAGTTTCTGCAACGTGATCAGCTGCACAACGTTGGATAGCCATCGAAACGATTTCTCTTGCTTTTTTGTCTGCTTCTTCTTTCGCCTGCTGCTCTAAATCCTTAATTAACACAGCAGTTTCATGTCTAATTTCTGTTTCAACAGTACTCAAAAGTTCTTTTTTAGCTTCATCAGCCGTCAAAGTTGAAATACGCTCTAATTCTTCCGTTTGTTTTGCCTGTAATTCATCGACTCTTTCCTGACTTTGGCGTAATTTATTCTCTTGATGTGTAAGATGGTCTTCTTTCCGTTCAAAAGCTTCATGTTTTTTATCTAGATTTTCTTCTTTTTGTAATAATCTACGTTCTAAACGTTGAAGTTCTGTACGACGTTCTTTATTCTCACGCTCTACTTCAGAACGCAAACGATGAATTTCCTCTTTTGCTTCTAATAGCGTTTCTTTCTTTTTAGCCTCGCCGGTCTTTTCAGCTTCTTGGACGATTCTTGCGGCGGTTTCTTCAGCAGTAGCAATCTTACCTTCGGCAATATTTTTACGTACTAAATAACCGGCAATACCTCCGACCATACCCATACCGACGGATATTCCGATTATTTCTAAAATAATCTTCACCTCCTCATAGTGATTTTTAATTAGTTTTCAATGTTTTAATTTTCAAGAAATACAAATGAGGCAACATAATAATGTCGCCTCGTGAATAATATAATCTTACATTAACACGATTGGATATTCTAATTCTAACTTTTTTTGCAAACAGTGTCAAGATACCAACTAATCTACAATTTTTTGTTCCAACCGTCTTAATGCTTTCTGTATGGAATTGTTATTAAATCCGCGACTAAAAAGAGCTCTAATTGCCTTCGCTAACAGTTTATCGCTCAAAGGGTCTTCTTGCTTATTATATTGTTTTTGCCAGGCGGTAAGCGCATTACAAGCTCGATTATAGTCTAATTCATCATCATATTCGGCTAAAACCTCAGCAGTGCAAGCCTCGCTCACCTCTTTCTTTTTTAATTCTAGAAGGAGGTGCTTTTTACCATAATATTTTTTATTTAACCATGCTCTATATACTCTAGCCGCGTAAACCTCATCATTAAGAAAAGAATATTCTTTTAATTTAGCTAAAACAGCTTGTTGCACGGCACTAGGACATTGTTCTTTTGCTAATAATGTTAGCATAGCCTGTTCGCTATAATCTTTATAAGATAATTTTTTTAAAGCAAAAGCATAAGCTTTATCTTCGGTATCAATCTTCCTTACTATCCGCTTTTGCACTTTCAGCACTACTTTCTTCGGCATTAGGTTTAGCAATAGCTGTTGCTCGTATTTTCTCATCAACCTCTTTAAAGATATGAGGATTATTTCTTAAATATTCTTTAACATTTTCCTTACCTTGTCCTAGTCTTTCGTCTCCATAAGAATACCAAGCGCCACTCTTATTAATAAACCCGTACTCCACGCCTAAATCTATGACGCAACCTTCTGCGGAAATACCTTCACCATACATGATATCAAACTCTGCCTGTTTAAACGGCGGAGCTATTTTATTTTTTACAACTTTTACTCGAGTACGGCTACCAATCATATCATTACCGCTTTTTAAGGTTTCTATTCTACGTACGTCCAGCCTAATTGTTGAATAAAATTTCAAGGCTCGACCGCCAGTAGTCGTTTCTGGATTACCAAACATAACGCCGACTTTTTCACGAATCTGGTTAATAAAAATAGTCGAGGTCTTAGAACGCGCAATAATACCCGTTAATTTTCTTAAAGCCTGGCTCATCAGTCTTGCTTGAAGTCCGACATGACTATCGCCCATTTCGCCTTCAATCTCAGCACGTGGCACTAGTGCCGCTACCGAGTCAATAACGATAATATCAATGGCGCCACTTCTTACCAAGGCATCAGCAATTTCTAGCGCTTGTTCACCATTATCTGGTTGAGAGATTAAAAGGTTATCAACGTCTACACCGAGTTTTCTCGCATAAACAGGATCCAAAGCATGTTCTGCGTCAATAAAAGCAGCATAGCCACCTAACTTCTGTGCTTCAGCAATCATATGTAAAGCAACTGTTGTTTTACCCGAAGACTCAGGTCCATAAATCTCGGTTACTCTGCCACGTGGTACGCCACCCACTCCTAGTGCTATATCAAGTGAAAGGGCCCCCGTCGGAATTGTTTCTATGTTCATCTTTGCTCCGGCTTCTCCGAGTTTCATAATAGAACCTTTGCCAAAATCTTTTTCAATTTGACGCAATGCAATATCAAGTGCTTTGTTTTTATCCATATCCATGCAATTACCTCCTATCTAAAAATTATTATACAAACATTTGTTCGCACAGTCAAGTGGTTGCATTAATTTATGCATTTTTTTCATCGACAATTCTGCCTATTTCTTCAGGAGTAAACTGATAGAGCTTATTGCAAAATTGACAATGAATTTCACTGGTCGTATCTTCTTCCATTTCTATTAAATCTTCTTGCGGTAAGCCCATTAGCATACCACGCACACGTTCTCGATTGCAGCGACAAGCAAATTCTACTGGTTCTTTTTCTTTAATATCTACCTGTAACCCTTTAGTAATAATACCAATGATTGCTTCTGGTGTATGATCAGAATTTAATAATTCAGTAACATAAGGCATTGTCAAAACATTATTTTCAAGAGTAGTTAGTACTTCTTTAGAACACCCTGGCATTGCTTGAATAAACCAGCCACCAGAAGCAACAATGCTCCCTTCAGGGTTTACTAGTACGCCAAGTGCTACACTCGAAGGGGTCTGCTCTGAAGTATACAAGTAATTGGTCAAATCAGAAGCAATTTCGCCATCTGTTATTTCGCAGTAACCATTAAAAGGTTCGGCATTAGCTAAAAATCTAGTGACTACTAGATTGCCTTGACCAACACCACCGCCAACATCTAATTTACCATTTTTGAGTGGCAAAAAGGCATTAGGATTATCAACATAACCGCGCACTTTATTACCTTCTGCGTCAGCAACTACTGAGCCCAACGGGCCGTCACCTGCAAAACGTAAGGTAATTCGCTCTTCTTCTTTCATCATGGCCGCGAGCAGTAATGCACCATTCATTGCTCGACCAAGTGCTGCACTAGCAAGATGTGAGCAACCATGATTACGACAAACTTCTGCTGTTAATTCTGTGCTAGTAAGCGCATAGATTCGTGCACCTTCTGCCGTTGCTTTAACTAAATAATCTTTCATTTATCACACTGCCTTATCACATATTTTTCAATAAATTAGCCATTTCTATGGCAGTTAGAGCTGCATCTGTACCTTTATTACCAGCTTTAGTGCCTGCTCTTTCAATTGCTTGTTCGATGTTCTCTGTTGTTAAAACGCCAAAAGCAACAGGAATATCGTAATCCAAACTAACATGTGCAATACCTTTTGATACTTCACTACAGACATAATCAAAATGCGGTGTAGAACCTCTAATCACTGCACCCAAACAAATAAGAGCATCGAATTTTTTTGTTGCTGCCATTTTTTTAGCTAAAAGCGGTATTTCAAAAGCGCCTGGAACCCATGCAACAGTAATATCTTCTTGCTCAGCACCATGTCTTACTAACGAATCTATAGCCCCACTCAAAAGTTTGCTTGTAATAAATTCATTAAACCTACCTGCAACAATACCTATTTTTAGACCATCTGCTTTTAATTGACCTTCTACTATTTTCATCTTATCGTCCTCCTCTAATAATTTTTATTTTAAAACATGTCCCATTTTTTCAGCTTTACATGATAAATAATCGTGATTAAAAGCGTTATCAGCAATAATAATGGGTACTCTTTCTTTAACTATAATACCATAACCGGATAACCCCACTCGTTTTGCTGGATTATTGGTAATTAAACGAATTCCTGTTAATCCTAGATCAGAAAGAATTTGGGCACCAATACCGTATTCACGTAAATCAGCGGGAAAGCCTAGTTTCAAGTTGGCTTCAACAGTATCATAGCCTTCGTCTTGTAGATGATAAGCTTTTATTTTATTAGCTAAGCCAATTCCTCTGCCTTCTTGCCGCATATAAAGCACTACGCCACACCCTTCGGCTTCAATCATCTTAAGTGCCGTAGCTAACTGATCTCCGCAGTCACACCGAAGTGAGCCTAAGGCATCACCAGTCAAACACTCTGAGTGAACACGCACTAAAACATCATCTTTGCCGATAACGTCACCTTTCACAATGGCTGTATGGCAAAGGTTATCTAGATCATTTTCATAAGCAATTATTTTGAATTGACCATATTTACTCGGCAAAGCCGCTTCAGAAACTCTATGCACCATTTTTTCATGAGCTTTGCGATAAGCAACTAAAGACGCTACTGTCACAAATGTCAGATTATGTTCTTTAGCAAATTTCATGAGTTCTGGTGTTCTTGCCATTTCACCATCTTCACTCATAATTTCACAGCAAATACCAACTGGTTTCAAGCCAGCTAAAAGACACAAATCCGTAGTTGTTTCAGTATGACCGATTCTGCGCAAGACACCGCCTGTGCGTGAGCGCAAAGGAAAAACATGTCCTGGTCGTCTAAAGTCAGTTGCTACCGCATCGTCTTCGGTAACCTTACGAATGGTCAGCGCTCGCTCAAAAGCGGAAATACCGGTAGTCGTTTCAATATGATCAATCGTTACCGAAAAAGCGGTTTCATGATTATCTGTATTATTAGCAACCATAGCGCCAAACTGCAACTTATCCATAATTTCACCGCTCGCTGGCATGCAAATAAGACCGCGTGCATACTTAGCCATGAAGTTAATCGCTTCCGGGGTTACTTTTTCGGCAGCCATAATTAAATCGCCTTCATTTTCACGATCTTCATCATCGACCACTAACACCATTTTACCATTTTTTATGTCTGCTATCGCTTGTTCTATCGAATCAAACTCTATTTCTTTTTCCATATTAACTATCTCCTTCTAAATAAAACCATTATCTAGTAATTTTTTATAATCTAAACTTGAGCCTTGCGAATGATTCTTTGCTTGGTTAAGCAATTTCTCTACATATTTGGCCAAGATGTCAGTTTCAATATTAACTTGGTCACCTACTTTTTTAAATCCGAGAGTCGTTACTTTAGCGGTATGCGGAATAATTGATACAGTAAAGAGCTCTTCGCTAACAGCGGTTACAGTCAGACTAATACCATCAATAGCAACGGAACCTTTAAGCACAATATACTTCGTTAAGCTAGGTAAACATTTCACGGTCACTAAAACGGCAATATCGTCTTTTTCTAATGCCACAATAATACCAATGCCTTCAACGTGACCACTCACTAAATGACCATCTAAACCATCTTGTAAGGTCAACGTTTTTTCTAGATTGACCTTTGCACCTTGCTGCAATTTGCTAATAGTTGTTAAGGTAACCGATTCTGGCATAACATCTACTGTAAACTCCTCGCCAGCAAAGGCAACTACTGTCAAACAAGCACCATTTACTGCAATACTATCACCAATTCTAATATTGGCGGCGGTGCGAGGCGCATTAATTGTAAGCTGTAAGGATTTAGCACTGCGTTTAATTCTCTTGATTTCACCAAGTTCACCAATAAGTCCCGTAAACATTTTTATCGCTCCACTCTACCCGTAAATAAATAATCACAGCCCAGTTTTTCTTGAGTTAACTCTTTAAAAGTAAGTCCTGCTTGAATTGTAGCACAACCAGTGCCACCAATTGCAGTTTTTGCATTTAACCCACCAATGATTTTAGGTGCTATAAACGCATATACTTTTTCAACTAAAGCTGCATCGCAAAAACTCCCATGCACAAGCGAACCACCTTCCACCAATACGCTTGTTACATTACGTTTTGCTAATTCTTTCATTAACGCAGCTATTGATAACTGTCCATTCGTAAGTGGCACTGTAATAACTTCAACTCCAACTTTTTTTTGCAAACAAGACATTTTTTCCAGCGCAGCATTAGCTGAGCAAACAATCCAAGTCGGTGCTAAACCATCATTAAGAAGAGTCGCTGTAAGCGGTATGCTCAAATGGGTATCTAGTACGATCCGAATAGGATTGCGCCCTTTGATTAACCGAACAGTTAACGATGGGTCATCGGCTAGTACTGTACCCTTACCAACTAAAATTGCATCATAAATGCTACGTAAATAATGCCCGTAAGCTCGTGCTTGCTCCCCTGTAATCCATTTTGAATCGCCACTGGCTGTTGCAATTTTTCCATCTAGAGTCATCGCATACTTAAGTGCGATAAAAGGCCTTTGCTGCGTTATCCAATGAAAAAAAACTTCATTAAGTTTAGTTGCCTCTTCTTGCAATACATTAAGCGTCACACTAATATTGGCTGCTGTTAAAATCGCTACACCTTTGCCACTAACAAGCGGGTTAGGATCTAGCGTAGCCACCACAACTCGTTTGATACCTGCTTTGACTATAGCTTTAGCACAAGGTGGCGTGCGCCCATAATGCGAACAAGGTTCGAGCGTAACATAAAGCGTAGCACCACGAGCTCTAGTACCAGCAGTTTTTAGCGCAACAACTTCTGCATGATCTTCACCTGCTCTATGATGGTAACCTTCGCTGATTAAGTTTCCGTCACTATCAACAATAACAGCTCCCACTAATGGATTAGGGCTAGTTTGTCCTTTTGCGCGTTCTGCTAAAGTCAAAGCACGCTTCATCCAATCTTCGTCTTGCATGTAACTCCACCCTTTCTAGACAAAAGAAAAACCATACAAAAGAACCTTGGGGGTTCGGTCGTATGGCTATTAAACTCTTCCATATGCCTTTTCACATCCAGACTATACTGTCGGTACTGGAATCTAACCAGTTCATGCCGTCAAACGGCTCGCGGACTATACCGCCGGTAGGGAATTACACCCTGCCCCAAAGGCCTACACTATTCAATTTACAGAAACAATAATAGCATTTAATAACGAAAATTGCAACTGTTTCAGCCGTTCAAACTATCTTTCAGTGCCTCAATTGCCTCTTTACAATCTTTAGCTCCATATACAAACGAGCCAGCTACTAAAACGTCAGCACCAGCAGCACTAACTAATTTACCAGTTTCGGCATTAATCCCACCATCAACTTGAATCAGTATGTCAAAACCACGTTCATCAATCATTTTGCGTAATCTTGTAATTTTATCTAGACTTGTAGCAATAAATTTCTGGCCACCGAATCCAGGATTAACAGACATGATTAATACCAAGTCAACCAAAGGTAGCACTTCTTCAATACAATTAATACTAGTGCCTGGATTTAAAGCAACTCCAGCTTGCAAACCTTTTTCTTTAATACTTTGTAATACTCGATGCAAATGTTTGGTTGCTTCTGCATGCACAACAATCAAATCTGCACCAGCTTCTACAAAATCATCAATATAACGTTCTGGCTCTTCTACCATTAAATGGCAATCAAAAAACAATTTAGTCACTGGTCTAATTTTTTTTACTACCGGTGCGCCAAAAGTTAGGTTAGGCACAAAATTGCCATCCATAACATCAATATGGACCCAATCTGCTCCTGCTGCTTCAATTTTTTTTATTTCAGCAGCTAAATAAGCAAAATCTGCTGATAAGATTGATGGTGCTACTAAGGTCATTTTTTTATACCTCTTTCTTGTGCAGTTTCTATTTCCAACTTCATTGTTAAATAAGACTGATAGCGCGATGTTGCTATTTCACCATGAACAAGTGCTTCTTTAACCGCACACTCTGGCTCATGCGTATGTGTGCAACCATTAAACCTGCACTGCGGAGCTTCTTTAGTAAATTCTTTGAAACAGCGTGGCAAAAGTTCTTTTTTGAACTCATCAATATTGACGTTACCAAAACCTGGTGTATCAACAATATAGCCTTCGGCAAAAGGCAAGAAATGTGCAAACCTCGTGGTATGTTTACCTCGACCGATTTTAATACTTACGTCACCTACACTGCGAGTAATTTTGGGATCAATAGCATTTAAAAGTGAGGATTTGCCGACACCAGAAGGTCCTGCAAAAACCGTGACCTTGCCAGTAACAACAGAAAGTAATTCCTCTAAGCCCGCACCAGTTTGCGCTGAAACCGGCAGCAACTGATAACCAATCTCTTCATAAATAGCTTGGCAATGCTGAATTAATCCTTTAGGTGCCAAATCGATTTTATTGATGCAAATAACAGCTGGAATCTTCGCAAACTCAGCTAGTGCAAGTAGTTTATCAGTTAAAAGAAAGCTAAAGTCAGGACTAGCGGCAGCACAAGTAATAACCACTAAATCAATGTTGGCTACATTAGGGCGTAATAAAAAATTCTTGCGCGGCAAAATCTCTGTAATCATACCTTCTGTTCCGTTAATTTCTAAACGAACAAAATCGCCCGTAAATAATGAAAACCGATTCTGCTTCATTTTACCTTTAACCTTGCAAGTGACTATTTCATTGTTACCAACATCAACATAATAATAGCCCATATAGTTTTTAATGACACGTCCTTGCTTTGCTATCACAAGTTTTTCTCCTCAATTAACTTTTCATTAGAATAAAATTGCACTTTTATATTGCCACTTCCTTCTACACGCTGACGCAACCGCACTCCTGCTTTATGACTATTTTGATACGCAATCCTGCTGCCATGATCATCAACGACAACTATCTTAACTTCTTGACGACTACTGCCTTCTGGCACAATAAATTCAACATAATGCGCTTCCGAAGGTTTTACTTTTTCTACCGGATTTTTTACAACATTAAGGTTAATTGTATCGCCACGATTCACAACTTCTTCTAAAGCCGGGTTCGTACTAAGCACTGTATCATTTGGTTGTTCTTTATTCTCAACATAATTAATAGTGCCTAAGGTTAATCCTAATTCTTGGAGTTTATCTTTCACGGCCTTGAGGTTAACGCCATTAAAGTCTGGCATAACAACTTGATTGTTTTTAATATTAAGTACAATATCAAGTTTAGTTCCTACCGGTAATTTAGCTGGTGGCGCAATGCTTTGTTCTAAAACCGTTTCTTCTGGTGCACCACTTAAATAACGATAAGAAATATTGCCAAGTTCAAAGTTTGTTTCCTTAAGTAAAGCTTTTACTTCGGTTAATTTCTTGCCTCTTAATTCTGGTACGTCCCCTAATTCAACACCCTTACTCACTACTAAAAGAACTTTGCGACCTTCCTTAACCATCCTCTTTGGTCCTGGGTTCTGTGAAATAACAGTCCCTGGAACAACTTTGGGGTCATATTCTTCATCGATAGTAAAGTTTAGTTTAGCATTTTTTAGCGTTGTCTCTGCTTCCAAAATCGTTTTACCCGTAACGTCTGGCACAACGACTTCTGGACCACCAAGATCGCCAAAAACAAACATACCAATGACGCCAAAAGAAGCAATTACCAAAATCGGTAAAACCCAACGACGCAAGAGCTTATTCGCTAACAGTTTCTTAAGAAATGATAGTGGTTTTTTATCCTCAAGCTGATTAGCATAAGCTGCGCGATCAATTCGAATAGTATCTTCCATATTAAGTTCTTGCTTGGTTAAAAAGTCTTCGGCAGCGAATTTGCGTATTTTTTCTGAATACTCATCGCTACCAGTTAGAACATCAATCGAGTATTCTAAATCACGCAATAATTCATCTGCATCATGATAACGTTCACTTTTATCCTTACACAAAGCCTTAGCCACAATTTTTTCTAAAATAAGCGGCAAGTCGCTTTTAATTTCTCGCAAGAGTGGCATCCGTTCTTGGACATGCATTAAAGCAACAGCAACTGGGGTATCGCCATTATAAGGTAACTGTCCGGTAAGCATCTCAAAAAGTAAAATGCCTAAGGAATAAATATCAGATTGCGCAGATACTTTTTCACCACGTACTTGCTCTGGTGATAAGTAATGTACGGATCCCACAACAGCAGAAGTATACGTAATAGTTGCCGTACTAATCGCTCGTGCAATGCCAAAATCAGTTACTTTCGGATTGTTGCTTTCATCAAGCAAGATATTATGAGGCTTAATATCACAATGAATAATCCCATTAGCATGCGCATGTTTCAATGCCGACGCAATACCATGTGCGATAATCACAGCAGTAAAAGGATCTAGTGGCCCTTCTTCTGCAATCAAGTCTTTTAAGGTTCTACCTTTAACGTATTCCATAACAATATAATGCAATTCACCATCTAAACCAACATCGTAAATGTTAACAATGTTAGGATGAATTAATCTGGCTGCGGACTGTGCCTCTTGCTTAAATCTAGAAATAAAACCAGCATCATCAGTATATTGAGGGCGCAATAGTTTAACAGCCACATCACGATTGAGTAAAGTATCAAACGCCTTATAAACTTCTGCCATGCCACCAGAACCAATTACTTCAATCAGGCGATAACGATTTGCTATTATTCTGTGTTCCATAAACCTTACTCCTCCAAACCAAGGATAATAAAAGATATATTATCTTTGCCACCGGCAGCCAAAGCCCGACTCATCAAAATGTCTGCTGCTTGCTCTAGCTCAGTTTCACCTAGCACTTCTTCAATTTCTGTTTCTGATACCATATTTGTCAGGCCATCCGAACTAATTAAAATACGGCGACCACCCGTGATCATAAACTCAAATAAATCTACTTCTACCTCTGGTTCAGCACCAACTGCTCGCATAATAATGTTTTTATGTTGATGTGATTCTGCTTCTTCAGCACTTATTTGCCTTTTTCTGACTAATTCAGCAACGTATGAGTGATCACTAGTAATTTTTTTTAGTCCAGTACTCTGTAGCATATAAACCCTGCTATCCCCCACATGAGCGACACAAGCTCTTGCTTTATCTAGCAAATAGACAACGGTTAGGGTTGTTCCCATGCCTTTAAGCTGCGGATCTGATTGTGCTAATTCCCAAATTGTCTTACCAGCTTTTTGCACAAGGGCATTTAAAAAATCTAAAATCTCCGTATCATTTACGTTCGCAAAATTAGCCTTGGCTAAAATCTCTACAGCTTTTGAACTTGCTGTTTCACCGCCACGATACCCACCCATACCATCTGCAATTGCAAATAAGTTCGGTTTTTTGACTAAAACACTATCTTCATTATTCTCACGTACAAAACCTTTATTAGTTCTGCTTACCACCAGCAATTTTTATCACCTCAGTTATTAAGCTTGCAAAAACTTTGCTCTTAGCTGTCCACAAGCTGCATCAATATCCTTCCCCATCTCTTTACGGATAGTCGACTTAATCTTATTTTTTTGTAAGACTGCTAAAAAGTCGTTTATTACTTCTAGCGTTGGGCGCTTAAATCCTTTTTCAACAACTGGATTCACTGGAATCAAATTAACAGAAGCATTTTTATGTTTTAATAAATGACTTAATAATTCAGCATCAACAGCATTATCATTAATTCCCGCAATCAAAATATACTCATAAGTAACCTGCCTGCCTGATACCTTCGCATATTCTTCTGCTGTTTGGATTACCTTGAGCAGCGGGTATTGTTGATTGATAGGCATTAAAGAAGTTCTTTTCTCATCAGTAGCGGCATGTAAGGACACGGCTAAGCTAATAGGAGCACCTTTCGTGATTAACTTTTCTATGCCAGGAATAATTCCGCAAGTTGATACCGTCATTCTTCGATAACTCAAATGCACAGTTCTTTCATCATGCAAAAAGTCCAAAGCATTAAAAACATTATCGTAATTATGAAATGGTTCTCCCGAGCCCATAACGACTACTCGCGAAACCGATTTTTTCTTTTTTGCTAATAGATATTCAAAAACATAGACTTGCATAACAATTTCACTTACCGTAAGATTGCGTTCTAAACCGTCAATACCACTCGCGCAAAAAGCACAGCCCATATTGCACCCGACTTGACTAGAAACGCAAATACTAAAACCGTAGTCATGATGCATACATACTGTTTCTACTGAACTTCCATCAGGTAA
>DVNI01000032.1 GCA_018714505.1 Candidatus Avacidaminococcus intestinavium | reverse complement strand
AATAAGTATCTTCCTGTTGATGTCTTAATTATTGGCAGAGGTGGAGGGTCACTAGAAGATTTATGGGCGTTTAATGAAGAGGTAGTAGTAAGAGCTGTTGCTTTTTCCAAGATTCCTACAATTACTGCAGTAGGTCATGAAACAGATTTCACCTTAGTTGATTTTGCAGCAGACTTAAGAGCTGCCACACCTTCACAAGCTGCTGAATTAGCAGTTTATGATCTTATCGATTATAAGCGTAAAGTTGAAGAATTATACAAACGCAATTATAATGCTCTTAAGTATAAGTTTACTTCTGTCAAGTTACAAGCAGAGCGTTTGGCTAATGCCCAAGTTCTAAAAGAGCCAGAAAGATATTTAAGTGAACGAGAAATAACACTGGATAATTTAGAACTACGCATGGTGAGCGCTCTTAAAATGATATTACAAAAACAAGAGTATTATTATTCACTTCTTACTTCACGTTTAGACGCTAATAGTCCACTGAGCATTTTGAGTAAGGGCTATACAGTGGTCCAGAATGAAAAGAGTGGGCACTTAATTAAAAGTGTTGAAGATGTTCAGCAAGGGCTACGAATAGTAACGAATTTACAAGATGGTAAAATAGTTTCTGAAGTGAAAAGTGTTGAAAGGAGTAAGTAAAATAATGACGACCAAAAAAAATATTAAAAATATAAAATTTGAAGAAGCTTTAGCATTATTGGAAGAGAATGTAAAGAAATTAGAAAGCGGGACATTGCCATTAGAAGAATCTTTAGACGTTTTTAAAGAAGGGGTAGAATTAAGCAAAGTTTGTTTTACCAAATTAAATAGTGTAAAACAAGAAGTGCAAAAAATCGTTCCTCAAAATGATGGCGAATTTGTTTTAACATCTTTTGGAGTGGAGGATTGAATGAATGAATTTCCCTGAATATTATGAATCACGTAAAAAATTAATAGAAAGTTTTTTAATAAAACAAATGCAAAAAAAAGGCATTTCAAGAGTAGACGAGGCCATGAGTTATAGTTTGCTGGCTGGTGGTAAAAGGTTAAGACCTTTATTGGTGTTGGCTACAGGGGATGTAGTCTGTGGAAGAGGCTATGACTTTTTAGCAGTTGCTTGTGGTTTAGAAATGATTCACACATATTCATTAATTCATGATGATTTACCAGTAATGGACAATGATGATTATCGTCGTGGACGTCTAACCAATCATAAGGTTTATGGCGATGCTTTAGCTCTTTTAGCAGGTGATGGGTTATTAACGCTAGCTTTTGAAGTGATGTTAGAGCAGAAGAATGTTGCTCCAGCTGCTTTGATTGAAACAGTTAAAGAAGTAGCGATGTGTTCCGGTAGCTATGGTATGGTTGGTGGACAAGCACTTGATATAGAAGCTGAAGGAAAAAACATAACGGAAAAAGACTTGCGAACTGTATATTCTGCTAAAACAGGTGCTTTGTTCATTGCAGCGGTTAGAGCGGGGGCTCGTTTAAGTGGTGCTAAAGATGAAGAATTATTAGCATTAACTAGATTCGCAGAGCTGTTTGGCTTGGGCTTTCAAATCTCTGATGATATTATGGATGTAGAAGGTAATTTAGATGAGATGGGTAAAAATGCTGGCAGTGATGCCAAATTACAAAAAACTACTTTTGTGACGCTTTGTACTTTAGAAGGCGCAAAAGAGCTTGTTGATAAAACATTTTCGGAAGCATTAATGTGTCTAGAAAGTTTTGGCTCCGATGCTGAGCCATTAAGAGAATTAACGCTGATGGTAAAGAATCGTAAGTTTTAATTGATAATTTATAAAAAGGACTGATTATAAGGTGGAGTTATTAGACAGGATTAATTCACCTGCTGATGTAAAAAAATTAAACAATGCTGAATTAAATATTTTAGCTGAAGAAATTAGAGAGTATTTGATAGAGGTTATTGCCAAAACTGGTGGCCATTTAGCACCAAATTTAGGTGTAGTAGAACTAACTTTAGCTTTGCATAAAGTTTTTACAACCCCTACGGATAAGATTGTATGGGATGTTGGACATCAATCTTATGTTCATAAGATTATAACTGGTCGTCGTGAAGAGTTTAAAACCTTAAGGCAGTATGGAGGCTTGGCTGGTTTTCCGAAACGCTGTGAAAGTAAGCATGATGCTTTTGATACAGGCCATTCTAGCACGTCTATTTCTGCAGCTTTGGGAATGGCAGTAGCTAGAGATCTTCATCATGAAGATCACAATGTAATAGCGGTAATTGGAGATGGTGCGCTCACTGGTGGTATGGCGCTTGAAGCAATAAATAATGCTGGTGTTTTACAAAAGAAACTATTAGTTATTCTTAATGACAATGAAATGTCTATAGCTAAAAATGTTGGAGCTATGTCAGAATATTTATGTCGTTTGCGTACCGATCCATCTTATTCTCATTTAAAATCTGATGTGGAGAGTTTGTTAAAAAGCATTCCAACGATTGGTAGCCATGTCGCAAAAACTGCTAAAAGAATCAAAGATTCGCTTAAGTATTTTTTGGCTCCAGGCATGGTATTTGAACAGTTGGGTTTTACATATATAGGACCAATTGATGGGCATAATATAGAATACTTGGAGCAAATTTTAGAACGAGCGAAAACCATTGAAAAACCAGTGCTTTTGCATGTCATTACAACTAAAGGAAAAGGATATCAGCCTGCTGAAAATAATCCTAATAAGTTTCATGGTACTGGTGCGTTTGACATTGCTACTGGAGGCAAAAATGGAACGCCTACGGGAATACCGACTTATACCGAAATTTTTGGTCAAACATTAGTTGAATTAGCTAAAGAGGATGAATCAATTGTTGCGATTACTGCTGCTATGAAAGATGGTACGGGCCTTAAGCAATTTGCAGAAACTTATCCGAAAAGATTCTTTGATGTGGGTATAGCAGAACAGCATGCGGTTACAATGGCAGCAGGAATGGCAACAGCCAAACTAAAACCAGTAGTAGCTATTTATTCATCTTTTTTGCAACGTGCGTTTGATCAAGTAATACATGATGTATGTATGCAAAAATTACCGATTGTTTTTTGTTTAGATAGAGCTGGACTAGTTGGCGATGATGGTTATACCCATCATGGAGTATATGATATTTCTTACTTAAGATTAATGCCAGAAATGGTGATTATGGCACCAAAAGATGAAAATGAGCTCCGTCATATGTTATATACTGCGTTACGTTTACCTGGACCAGTTGCGCTTCGGTATCCACGTGGTGAAGGGCACGGAGTAAAATGTACGGAAAAGCTAGAATTCTTGTCTTTAGGAAAAGCTGAAAAGTTAAAAGAAGGTTCCGATTTATCTATTTGGGCAATTGGTAGTATGGTTTACCCTGCAATAGAAGTTGCAAAGGTTTTGCAGGAAAAGGGTGTTTCGGTAGAAGTCATTAATATGCGTTATATTAAGCCGCTTGATGAAGAATTACTGCTAGAAACAGCTAAGAAAACCATGAGAATAATGGTCTTAGAAGAAAACACAATTATTGGTGGAGCCTATGATATGGTTCTAGAAACATTAAATAAGCATGAAAAATTAGAACAAGTCAAGGTAACTAATTGTGGTATACCAGATAGCTTTGTTACACATGGTAAACGTGAATTACTGCTAAACGAAATAAAGCTGGATATACAAAGTATAGTTAAAGCGGCTGAAACTTTTTTGAATATAGATGAGGATAAAAATGAAAAAACAGCGATTAGACACGTTATTAACAGAAACAGGACATTTTGAAACAAGAAGCAAAGCGCAGAGTGCTATTATGGCAGGTTTGATTTTAGTTGATAATATTAAAATTGCTAAGCCAGGAACAGCCGTTTCCAAAGAAGCAACGATTAGAGTCTTAGGCGACGTCTTACCTTATGTAAGTAGAGGTGGACTCAAACTAGCAAAAGCACTTAGCTGTTTTGACTTTTCAGTTAACAATAAAGTCGTTGCGGACATTGGAGCATCGACGGGTGGTTTTACTGATTGTGCGTTACAAAATGGTGCACAACGTGTTTATGCTATTGATGTTGGCTATGGACAATTAGCGTGGAAACTAAGAACAGATGAACGGGTTATTTGTATGGAGCGAACCAATGTAAGATATCTTACGTCAGAATCGTTACCTGAACAAATAGATCGTATTACAATTGATGTAGCATTTATTTCTTTAGATAAAGTATTGCCCGTTTTAAAGAATATATTAAAGCCAGATGGTGAAGTTTTAGCACTTATCAAGCCGCAGTTCGAGGCAGGAAAAGCAAATATTGGCAAAAAAGGTGTAGTTAGGGATGCGGCGGTGCACTTGGCTGTAATAGAAAAAGTTATTGATTGCGCCGAACAAGAAGGTTTTAAGATTGCTGGTTTAAATTATTCGCCAATTAAAGGGCCAGAAGGAAATATAGAATATCTTTTATATTTGACTTTGAAGGGGGAAAGCACATTAACGCTAGATAGTGTAAAGCCCATAGTTAAACAAGCACAGGAAACCCTCAATGTGAAGGAGGTTGGTGAAACAAGATGAAGTTTGTGCTAGGCATATTTCCTAATCTAGATAAAGATAGCGTTACAAGTGTACTAAGCAAAGTTATTTTACAATGTCATTCTTATGGGATTGAACCCATTTTACCGGAAGCAGTCGCTGAGCAGTATAACTGCCAAAGTTATAGTTTAGATGATCCAAGGACCATGGTTTCTTTTGATGCAGCGATGTCGTTAGGTGGAGATGGGACAATACTAAGGACTAGTAGATTTTTAGCTGCTTTAGATGTACCTATTTTTGGTGTTAATTTGGGTAAACTTGGTTTTTTGACAGAAATAGAATTCTCACAACTTAATGATGCACTAGCCAAGCTTAGTAATGGTAATTTTTGGACGGAGAAAAGAAGTATGTTACAAGCTGAAGTCGTTAACGAAACTAATAATTTATTAGTTAAAAGTCATGCCTTAAATGATATCGTGTTGACTAAAGGCCATTTTTCTCATTTAGCTAGGTTAGAGATTAAAATAGCTGGGCAAAAAGCGGTGGTTTACCCAGCTGATGGTATTATTGTTGCAACAGCTACAGGTTCTACTGCATATTCACTAGCTGCTGGAGGGCCTATTGTGTATCCAGGTATTGAAGCAACGGTTTTGACACCTATTTGTGCTCATTCACTAGAAATTCGTCCTTTGATTATTCCGATGAATGATGTTGTGGAAATGCGAGTGTTACCACCATGTAATGAGTGGTATTTAGCGGTTGATGGATTAAACATAAAAAGAGTTAATGAAAATGAACGAATCTTTATTAGAAAAAGTGAGGTAAATACTACTTTTCTTCATGTATTACCTCCTAACTATTATGAAACTTGGCAAAATAAGCTAAGACGTGGCGATTAATCATTAAAAACATTAGAGGTGAAAAGAATGAAAGTAAGTAGACACGAAAAAATTAAAGAAATAATAGAAGCTCAAGTAATTGAAACCCAAGATGATCTAGCAAAAGCTTTACGTAACAGTGGTATTGATGTAACTCAAGCTACGGTTTCACGTGATATTAAGGAATTAATGTTAATTAAGATACCTAATGCGTTTGGTGGTTATCGCTATGCGTTCCCTAAAGAACAAGGAATGTATCTATCTCAGGGACGTTTAGAGAGAACTTTTCAAGATTCTATCGTTAGCCTTGCGGTATCAGAAAACTTATTAGTAGTAAGAACATTGCCGGGAACAGCACAAGCCGTAGCTTATGGCATTGACTATTTAAAATGGCCAGAGGTATTAGGTACTGTTGCAGGTGATGATACAATTTTTATTTGTGTTGATAAGCGAGAGAATATGAAATTAGTTTCTGAAAAATTGAATGTACATATATAAGTGAAGTGACGGTGACACTATGCTGAAATCTTTACATATTCATAATTTTGCTTTGATTGAAGATCTTAATATTGAATTTAAAGATGGATTTAATGTTTTTACAGGGGAAACTGGGGCTGGTAAATCAATCTTTATTGATGCTATGGGAATTGTGTTAGGCGGCAGAGCCTCTCTTGATTATTTGCCCACAGCAGCTGAATCATATTGGCTACAGGCAATTTTTGACGTTGAGAAAAACATTGAGGCGCTTAAACTTTTAGAAGATTATGATCTTGAACCAGAGGATGGGTGCATTTTTATTCGCAGAAAAGTATTGCGTTCTGGTAAAAGCACTGCTTTGATTAATGGGTGTCAGATTCCAGTTTCATTTTTACAAAAATTAGGAGAAACGTTATTGGATATCCATGGGCAACATGAAAATCAACGTTTGCTAAAAGCTAGTGAACCTTTAATGTTACTTAGTGTTTTTGGCAATGAAAAGTTGGAGAGCTTGTTTTTAAATTATAATGCGAGTTATAAAGAATATATAGAACTCAAAAATAGAATTCAGGAATTGGAAGAAAAGAATTCTGAGCGGGAAAGAATTTTAGATCGTTTAAAATGGGAAATAAACGAGATAGAAGTAGCGAGATTGGTGCCTGGTGAAGAAGACGAGCTGGAAGAAAAAGTAAAGAAACTAACTAATCTAAATAAAATTATGAATGCTGTGGCATCATCATACGAATTATTTATGGGACTAGAGGAGGGGACTTCTGGCATTCTTGATAGTGCGAGTTTGGTTCAGAAAAAATTAACTAGTGCCGCAGATTTTGATGTAAAACTAGCTGAGTTGGCTGAACATATGGGGTCGATTTGGATTATGCTTGATGAAGTGCGCCATGAGCTAAAAGCATATTTAGAAGAAAATACTTTCGAGCCAGAATTATTAGAAGAATATCAGGAGCGACTTGACTTAATCTATCGTTTAAAGAAAAAATATGGTAGTAGTATAAAAGAAGTTATGGCATACTATAATGGAGCGATTGAAGAAGCCGAGGAACTTAGTTTGCTTGAAATGAAAATTGCTGAAACGCAAAAGTTGTTAGATAAAAAAACGGTTGAGTTGTGGCAATTGGCAGAAGAAATTTCTGTTGTAAGAACTGAACTTGCGAAAGAGTTCGCGGTTAAAATAACTGATAATTTGCGTGAGTTGGCGATGCCAGAAAGTCTTTTTTTAGTGAAAATGCGCAGGAAAACTCAGTTATCGGCAACTGGCATAGATGAAGCAGTTTTTTATTTTACAGCAAACAGAGGACAAGGAGCTAAACAATTAGCAAAAATTGCTTCTGGTGGTGAGTTATCACGAATTGCTTTAGCCATAAAATCCGTTCTTTCTAACCGGTCTGGTGTTCATACGATGGTTTTTGATGAAATAGATACAGGTGTTGGTGGTGTGACTGCTAGAAAAATGGCCGAAAAAATTGCAAGAATTGCAAATTTTAAACAAGTCCTATGTGTGACGCATTTAGCACAAATTGCAGTCTTTGCAGATGCACATTTTTGCATTGAGAAGCAAACAGAAAAAAAACGTACATTAACTAAAATCAGACCATTAGAGTCAGCAGAAAAAGTACATGAAATTGTGCGAATGACTGGTGGAAGTAACGATAATTTTGCAGCTGCTGAGCAATATGCGCTAGAGTTATTAAAAGAGGCGCAACGTAGTAAGTCAGTGTTCAGTGAAAAAGCTAGAAGTTTCGTATAATTTTTTTTAGGGAGAAGTTTAAATGAAAAAGTTTTCAAAAACAGCTTTGGACGAAAAACTTATTAGTACAGAGAAAATTTTTGAAGGTAAACTTTTAAAATTAGATAAAGATATGGTGTTATTACCTAATGGAAAACAAGCAACACGTGAATTAATTCGTCATCCAGGTGCTGCTGCGATTTTAGCTATTACTAATGAACAAAAAATAATTTTTGTAGAACAGTATAGGCATCCAGTGGGAAGTGTAGTTTTAGAAATTCCTGCGGGAAAAATAGATCCAGGTGAAGATCCACTTACTTGTGCTAAACGAGAACTGTCCGAAGAAACAGGATTTAGTGCAAAAAAGTGGCACAAATTAACTTCTATTGCAACGACACCTGGTTTTACTGATGAAGTAATTCATTTGTATTTAGCCAAAGAGTTAGTCTATACTGGGCAACATACAGATAATGATGAATTTATTGAGATTAAGAGTTTTACTTTATCTGAAATTATTACGATGATTTCCGAAGGTTTAATATATGATGCCAAAACACTCTGTGCATTATTTGCCTATGACTTAAATATTAGAATAAATTGTGAAATTATAAAAAAATCCTAAAATAAGCAGGAAATTTACATTATAATAACGAAGTATAAATTATAGGCGTATACGAAATTCGGGAGGTGTTTCAATGGATATACTAAAAGTATCGGCAAAGTCTAATCCAAACTCTGTAGCAGGGGCTCTAGCAGGCGTATTACGCGAACATGGGAGAGCAGAAATGCAAGCTATTGGAGCGGGCGCACTTAACCAAGCCATTAAAGCTGTGGCAATTGCAAGAGGATTTGTAGCACCGAGCGGCATGGATTTGATCTGTATCC
>DVNI01000031.1 GCA_018714505.1 Candidatus Avacidaminococcus intestinavium | reverse complement strand
AGAGGGAACACTAGAAGCTGCTGATCCAGAGCTCAAGATCAGTGGTGTTAATGGTTTGGAAGAAGCAATTTGTGGCGATATATCATTTGCTGTGCCGCCGCATATTGAAGCAGCAGGAGCGTCGCAAGCGTCTGCTTTAGTTTTACCGATAGGAACTGACTTTACGGGTAAACCAATAATTAAGGTGGCAAATCCAAGGCGAGCTTTTGCGCAGCTCTTAGAACTGTTTAGACGTCCTGCTGATGTCGAGCGGGTTATCAGTGAGCGTGCTTTTATTGCCAAAGATGCTAAAATCGGTAATAATGTTGCTATTATGCCTTTTGCAGTAGTGGAAACAGGGGCTGTTATCGGTGATAATACGGTTCTTTATCCATATGCTTACGTCGGTAGGCAAGTTACAGTAGGAGCGGACTGTACATTTTATCCTAACGCGGTGATTAGAGATAACTGTGTTGTGGGAAATAGAGTTATTTTGCAATCAGGTGCTGTTATTGGTGGCGATGGTTTTGGTTATATTACTGAACAAGGTAAGCATACTAAAGTTTTGCAAGCAGGTAATGTAATCCTCGGGGATGATGTAGAAGTAGGATCAAATACCTGTATTGATAGAGCTACAGCAGGTAGTACCATGGTCGGTAACGGAACCAAAATAGACAATTTAGTTCATTTAGGGCATAATGATGTGTTAGGGGAAAACTGTTTAGTTGTCGCACAAGTTGGTTTATCTGGCAGTTTAACAGCAGGCAATAATGTGACGTTTGCGGGACAGGTAGGCAGTGTAGGACATATTAAGATCGGCAATAATTGTGTTTTTGCAGCACGTAGTGGCATTACAGGCGACGTGCCAGATAATTCTTTTTATGCAGGTTTTCCAGCAGTTCCGCACCGCGAATGGCTTAAACAAGAAGCAACCTTGCGCAGTGTCTCCAAGTTGATAAAGAAAGTCAAAGAATTAGAGAAAACCCTACAAGAGATCAAAAAAGAAAATTGATTTTTATTTAAGGGAGGGATGCCAAGTGCTAAAAAAAATGCTAAAATTGACAGCCGTGTTGGTTGTGCTTTGTCCATTTGGTAATGGTGAAGCCAAAACCTTGGCGACTGGAATGTCGGGCGTTATTAATACACCATCAGCCTATGTACGAAGCATGGGACACTTTGGTCTAACTTATCAATATACTAATGATTATCGAGCGTGGGGTGGTAATATTGCTGTTTTACCATCATTAGAGATATCCTATAGTCATTGGGAACCAGAAGGCGCAAGCGATTTTGATTTAGTGAATGCCAAATTCATGGTCTTACCTGAAACCGTGGCTTCGCCAGCTGTTAGTATTGGTGTTGAAGATTTAACAGATGAGAGGCGCCGAAGTGGTTTTGTTGCTTTAAGTAAAGCTGGTCCTTGGGGACTTGCCTTGCACGCTGGAGTTGGTACTGGGCGCTACCGAGACGGCTACATTGCATTAGAAAAACAATTTAAACTGAATAGTGATGTTTTAAATCTTGGCGTTGCACTCGAATATGATGGCGAAGATATGAATTATGGACTATTTGTGCCGGTAGGCAAATTAGTGCGTGCTGAGGCAGGCATGCGTAATGAAAAATTTTATGCAGCTTTGCACGGAACATTCTGATGGGAAGAAGGCTGCAAGAGATGTTGGGCTATTGGTTTATGAAAGCCTTGAGTTGGATTTTGTGTCATTCACCAAAATTCTTAGTAAAACTCATAGCTGACGGTATTGGCTTTTTGGCATGGCAAGTCACGCCTGCATGGCGTAAACGCATGGCAATTGTTAATATTAAAGAGTGTCTAGGTGTAGAAACGCCGCGCGCAGAAATAATTGCGCATGCGAGCGTGAAACGTTTTGGGCGGATGTTAACCGAAGTGTTGCGCTTTCCAGTCTTGGATAAAACGTTTTTGCAAGAGCACATTGAAGTAGAGGGTAGAGAGTTTTTAGAAGCCGCTTACCAACAAAAAAAAGGTGTTATTCTTTGTACGGGTCATTTTGGCAATTGGGAATTACTCGGCATGTCTGTTGCTTTAATGGGTTATCCGTTGCTATCAATTGCACGCAAACAGAATAATAGTGCGATGGACAATTTTATTAATGAATATAGAAGCCTAGGTGGGCAACAGATTGTGTATAACCGAGGCGAAAGCAGTATGTTAACAATTAGTCGTGTTTTGCGTGATAAAAAAATGTTGGGCGTTTTATATGATCAAGATACGGCGGATGACTCTATGGAATTAGAGTTTTTTGGTAAAAAAACTAAAGTACCATTGGGCGCAGCGTTTTTCTCACGTTTACATGGCGCACCTATTGTACCCTTTTTCTTACATAATAATGGCGAGGATAAATTCGTGTTGCGCATTTATCCACCACTTTATGCTGAAAAAACAAAAGACCGCGCAACCGATTTGCAAAAACCGATGAAAGAGTTAATGTTGATTTTAGAACACGAAATCATTAAGAATCCAAGTATGTGGTTCTGGCTGCATGATCGGTGGAAAGATGGTAAACGACGGTTTAGAGATACTGAAAGTGAGGGTTAGTATGCAGCAAATATATCAGCAGACTTTAGCAAAAGCGGTAGAATATGCAGGGATTGGCTTGCATTCTGGAAAAGAAGTTAACATAAAGTTAGCGCCAGCAGCGCCAGATACGGGTATCGTTTTTATTAGAACGGATCTACCCCAACGACCAGAAATAAAGGCAGAGCCTTCGAATGTTACCTCGACCTTAAAAGCAACGACCGTAAGTATAGGTGATGCGGAAGTTTTTACTATTGAACACTTAATGGCTGCCTTATCAATGCTTGGCATTGATAACTGCCGCGTGGAAATGGATGCGCCAGAACCACCAGTAACCGATGGCAGTGCAGGAGTCTTTGTATGTCTAATCTTACAGGCAGGTCGGCAAGAACAGAAGGTTTTACGTAAAGTTTATGCTTTAGAGCGAGAGTTCTCAGTGCATCAAGAGGATCGCTATATTTGTGCATTGCCGTATGATGGTTTTCGCATATCTTTTGTTTCTGTTAACTCGCATCCACTACTAGGAACACAATACTTTGATGTGGATTTAACAGAAGAAACCTTTTTAAAAGAAATTGCCAATGCACGCACTGTAGCCTTTATGCATGAAGTAGAACAAATGAAGAAAATGGGGCTAGGTTTGGGCGGCAGCGTCGAAAATGTACTAGTTTTTGATGATACCGGCATACTGTCTGTACCGAGATTTGAAAACGAATTGGTTAGACATAAAATCTTAGACGTCATAGGTGACTTCTATTTACTAGGACCAATTAAAGCTCATATTATAGCAGTAAAAACCGGGCACGCTTTTAATGCAGAAGTTGCACGACAGATAGAAACTTATCGTAATAAAGGGGAGAATTAATATGATTACCTTAGAAGCTAGAGAAATTCAGAAAGTAATACCACATCGTTATCCGTTGCTTCTTGTTGACCGTATTTTAGAATTAGAACCGATGAAACGCGCCGTAGGACTTAAAAATATTACGATGAATGAAATGCAATTTATCGGTCATTTTCCTGGAGAACCGATTATGCCCGGTATTATGTTAATTGAAGCAATGGCTCAAGTAGGTGGCGTCGCTATGCTTTATCCAGAAGAAAATCGTGGTAAAATTGCTGTTTTTGGTAAAATTGATAATGTACGCTTTCGTAGACAAGTTGTGCCGGGAGACCAAGTTATTACTACGGCTACAGTTACTAAGATCAGAGGTAATATGGGAATGATTCACTGTGAAGGTACGGTTGATGGTACACTTGCTTGTGAAGGCGATTTTACTTTTGCAATTGTTGATAAAAAAGAATAAAGTAGTAGTGTTAAGGCGTAATTGCGAGTAATTGCGAGATAAATACGAAAAAATAGCCAGATTTGACTGTTTTTGACTGGTGACAAAATACTTCTTTGTTAAGAGTATATTTGACAGAATTATTTTTTAGCAGAAAATTTGTTTGGGAGTGGAAATGATGGGGTTTGATAATGTAGTGAAGATATCTCGCAAAATACATGAGACAGCAGCAATTGCTCCGGGGGCCGTTTTGGGGCGCGATGTAGAAATCGGACCATATGCTGTAATTGGACCGAATGTTGTGATTGGCGATGGTACAAAGGTTTTTGCTCATGTAGTAATTGATGGCTTTACCACTATTGGTAAAAATTGCCGTTTCTTTCCTGGCTGCTCTATTGGGGCAGAACCACAGGACTTGAAGTTTAAAGGTGAAAAGACTTATACGGTACTCGGTGATAATGTTACGATTAGAGAATGCGCAACAATTAATCGAGCTACTGGTGAAGGTAATGAAACACGCTTAGGTAATGGTGTTCTAATGATGGCTTATACGCATGTTGCTCATAATTGCATTGTCGGTAATAATGTTATTATGTCGAATGTGGCTACTTTGGCCGGTCATGTAGTAGTAGAAGATCGAGCAGTTATTGGTGGCTTAGCTGCGGTACATCAATTTGTCAAAGTTGGGCGTAATGCTATGGTTGGTGGCATGTCGAAAATCGTACAAGATATTCCACCTTTTGTTATTGTTGATGGTAACCCTGCGCATGCAGCAGGACTTAATAGTGTGGGCATTTCTAGAGCTGGTGTACCAGCTGATGTTCGTAGCAATTTGAAGAAAGCCTATCGTTTGCTTTATCGTTCAGGTTTATCTTTAGACGAAGCAATTGTTTCGATGGAACAGGAACTAGATAGCAGTGAAGAAGTTGAGCATCTCCTAAGATTTTTGCGTAATGTTGAGCGAGGAATCTGTCGCGGACGTAAGGACTAAGGGGGCGACTATGGAAACATTAGGTTTACTATCTGGTATTGGTCATTTGCCTGTCGAAGTAGCTGTTGGAGCTAGAATGATTGGCTATAATGTTGTCGCCATTGGTGTGGTACCGGGAATTGACGAAGATTTAGCCAAAAACGTCGATGCTTATTACGACATTCATATCGGCAAATTGGGTAAAATTATTAATACTTTGAAAAAACATAAGATTACTACCGTGACGATGATTGGTAAAGTTACCAAAGAAATCTTGTATAGTGAAGGCGCAATTATTCCTGATTTTAGAGCGATTAAATTGTTATCATCTTTGCCTAATCGTAAAGATGATACGATTATGAACGCCATAGTGCGTGAATTGGAAAAAGAAGGAATTTATACGCTTGATCAAACGATATTAATTAAACCACTCTTGCCAGAAGTACAAGTTTTTACTAAAAGGCAACCAACGGCAGAAGAAGCAGAGGACATTAAATTCGGCTTTGACGTGGCACGTGAAATTGGTCGTTTAGATATTGGACAAACAGTTGTCGTAAAAGATAAAGCTGTAATGGCGGTAGAAGCCATTGAAGGCACTGATGCTTGTATTAAACGTGGCGGCTTGCTTGGTAAACGAGCAATTGTAGCAAAAACAGCGAAACCAGCACAAGACATTCGTTTTGATATGCCTTCTGTTGGTTTGGAGACAATAAAATCAATGGTTGAGGCAGGCGCAGCAGGTATTGCGATGGAAGCGGGTAGAACTTTATTTGTAGAACGCGAAAAAGCAATTGCACTTGCTAATGAGCATAATCTTTTTATTGTGGCGCAGAAATAAGTTGAATATGAAGCGAAATTTTTGGGGAGGGCGACACGCCTTCTCTTTTTTTATGGTATAATATAGCGTGACATAATGTTGTTTGGCACTTTTCGGCAGGTTAACTGCTCAGGCGATTATTAACATATTGTCAGACGGAAAGGATTTTCATGACAAGAATTATGATTTCAGCCGGTGAAGCATCGGGAGATATTCACGCAGCGGCTTTAACTAAAGAAATATTAAAACAAGCACCTAACGCCGAAGTTTATGGCATGGGCGGTGATGGTATGGCCGCTGCCGGTGGCGAGGTTATTTTTGACATTAAAGAACATGGTGTGATGGGGCTTGTCGAAATTATACGCAAGCTACCAGCTTTATTACGTTTGCGTTCGGACTTTGCGAAGTTGATGGATGAAAGGCGTCCAGATTGTTTGGTAACCATTGATTATCCAGGTTTCAACATGCGCTTAGCGAAAGTAGCACGTGCGAAAGGCATTCCTGTGGTTTCCTTTATTCCACCCTCTGCTTGGGCGTGGCGCAAAGGACGAGCCAAGAAAGTAGCACGTTTAGCTGATAAAGTAGCATCAATTTTTCCTTTTGAGTATGAAGTATATAAAGAGGCTGGTGCTAATGTTGAGTTTGTTGGTCATCCTCTCGTTGATATAGTAAAGACCAGTTTGCCTAGCGAAATGGCTAGACAAAAGGCAGGCAAACAAGTGGGGCGCCCTTTAGTTTTGCTCATGCCAGGTAGTCGTTTACAAGAAGTGCAGAGTTTGCTACCCGATATGCTAAAGGCGGCGGCACTTATTGCTAAACAAATGCCTAATGTCGACTTTACATTACCGCGAGCAGCAACGATACCGGAGGCTTTGCTCCAAGAGCATTTAGGAGCGGCCTCAGTAAAAGTAAAGATTGTTGAAGGCGATAATTATGATGTGATGAGCGCAGCGGATGCGGCTCTTGCCACAAGCGGAACCGTAACTTTGGAAGCAGCTCTTTGTCATTTGCCTTGCGTGATTGTTTATAAAACCGCAGCATTAACCGCATTTATTGTACGACGTTTATTAAATATCAGTGATATTGGACTGCCGAATATTGTTGCAGGCAAGCGTATCATACCAGAGCTATTACAAGAGAACGCAACACCAGAGAACATGGCAAAAGAAGTTGTGGACTTATTACAGCCCGCTAAGCATAGTGAAGTTTTAGCCGAGATTGATGAAGTCGTGCGTAAGCTAGGAGAGCCGGGAGCGGTAATGAGAGTTGCAGAACTGATTTTAAAAGTTGCAGGAGAAAAACGATGACGCTTTATTTGCGAATTTTAAGTTATATAAAACCATATATTGGACGTTTAATCGCAGCAGCAATTTGCACTGCACTGGCAGCTGCAGGTAATCTTTATGTACCATGGATTATTAAAGACGTTATCGACCAGGTACTCACCGATAAGAATGCGACTCTGCTTAATGCTATTGCAATAGGTATTGTTGTTATTTTCTTCATTCGAGGAGTTTGTTTCTATGGACAGAATTATTTAATGAGCTATGTCGGCGAACGCGTAATTATTGATATTCGCGGCGCTGTTTACCAAAAATTGCAGCGATTGAGCGTTTCTTTTTATGATAAAAATAAGACCGGCACAATTATGAGTTATGTAACCAATGATGTATCAGCACTTCAATCAGCGATGGTCCAAAACACTATTGATATGATTACTGAAGGATGCGTTTTAATTGGTTCCATTGCTGCGATGTTTTATTTAGACTGGAAACTTACGTTGTTTACTTTTTGCACCTTTCCCGCAGTATTGTGGCTGATGGATTTTTTTGGAAAACGTATTAGACGTTCAGGACGGAAAATCCAAGAATGTACAGCAGAAATAACTTCTGTATTACAAGAAACAATCGCTTCTTCACGAGTTATTAAATCTTTTGTACGTGAAGAATATGAAATTGAACGTTTTCGAGAGCAAAACATAGCCAACTTCCGTGCTAATATGAAAAACGCTCAACTTATGGCTTTATTAACACCAGTGATTGAACTAGTGGCGGCAATTGGGGTAACCGCGATTATTTGGTATGGTGGACATGGTGTTATTAATGGTGACTTAACAGCAGGTTCGCTAGTAGCCTTTTTAGTTTATGCAGTTAATATTTCTAATCCTGTGAAAAGACTAACTAGGGTTATTGGTAATATCCAAAAAGCACTAGCCGCTGCTCAACGTGTATTTGATATATTAGATATGCCAGAAGAAGTGCAAGAGATTGAAGGAGCAAAGCCCTTGCCACCCATTGAAGGACATGTTGAATTTCAAAACATTACTTTTGCTTATGAGCCTGGTGAAACGGTTCTAGACGATATTACGTTTACCGCCCAGCCTGGGGATGTAATCGCTATTGTGGGACCTTCTGGTGCCGGCAAGTCAACTATTGCCAATTTATTACCGCGCTTTTATGATGTACAAGCAGGTAAGATTTTGATTGATGGTGTTAATATTAAAGACGTTACCTTAGCTTCTCTACGAGAACAGGTCGGTATCGTACCTCAAGAAACCATTCTTTTTAATGATACTTTGTATAATAATATTTTGTATGGGCGCTTAGAAGCAACTGTCGAAGAAGTGGAAGCGGCTGCAAAAGCAGCAAATGCACATAACTTTATTATGGAATTACCCGGTGGTTATGAGACGCGTCTTGGTGATCGAGGCATGAACTTGTCCGGTGGACAACGCCAGCGCATCGCTATTGCCCGGGCAATCTTAAAAAACCCACGCATTTTAGTGCTGGATGAAGCAACCTCGGCACTTGATACCGAAAGTGAACGCATTGTACAAGAAGCACTCGATCGTTTGATGGTAGGAAGAACTTCTTTTGTAATTGCTCACCGCTTATCGACTGTCAAGAATGCTGACCGTATCTTAGTCTTGCAAAAAGGTAAGATTGTAGAAATTGGTAATCATGACGCATTGCTTGCTAATGCAGATGGACTATATGCCCACTTATATAGTATCCAGTACCGAGAAAAGGAAGCGAAATGAGGCTAACGCATGTATATAATCTATAACTTGATCTTCTGCGCGATCAGTATTCCCGTGATGATTTTCTTCACCTATCGCTTTTTGGTCGAAAAAGGATTTAAAAAACGGTTTAGACAAAATTTAGGTTTTATTCGTGATGAAGAGATTGCCGCTGTGGCAAAAAAAGATTGCATTTGGATTCACGGAGCTTCCGTTGGAGAGATTGTGGCGACCAGTCCATTAGTTAAAGAAATTCGGAGAGCGATGCCAGAAGCAAAGATATTAGTATCGTCTGTTACAACAAGTGGTTATGATATGGCGCATCAAATCATTCCAGAAGCAGACGCTATCATTTATTTTCCTTTGGACCTACCCTTTATCTCTGAGTCCTTCGTAAAAAGAATTATGCCAAGAGTTTTTCTCCCCGTAGAGACAGAACTATGGCCAAACTTTTTGCGTGCTATTCGTTTACGAAAAATTCCCGTAATGATGGTTAATGGTCGTATTAGCGAAAAATCTGTGAAGTCTTATAGATATCTTTATACTATTTTGGAAGATATGCTGGGCAGCGTGAGTCGTTTCTGTATGCAATCGACTATTGATGCCGAATATATCGCACATTTGGGTGCAGATAAGCGTAAGATTGTCGTGACTGGTAATACTAAGTTCGACCAGACCTATGCTGAAGTGACAGCAGAAGATTTATTACGATATAAAGAAGAATTAGGAATTGAAAACAGCTACCCCGTAATTGTGGCTGGCAGTACGCACCCTACCGAAGAAAAAGCACTTTTAGAAGCTTTTACAGAAGTAAGAAAACATTATGCTAACGCTCGCTTAGTCATTGCACCCCGCAAAATAACTCGTGCAGACGAAATTATTAAACTCGGACGTAATTATGGTTTTGAAACAGGGCTCAGATCTGTTTTGGCGAAAAGCAACGAAAAAACACGCACCGAATATCCGGTGCTTTTGATTGATACGATTGGTGAATTAGGACGCATTTATGCAGTCGGTGATGTGGTTTTTGTTGGCGGTAGTTTAATTAAGCACGGCGGACACAACGTCTTAGAACCAGCGGCACATGGTAAGCCAATTTTAGTAGGATCCAGTATGTCAAATTTTAAAGATTCTTTTGCCTTACTACGTAAAAGTGGCGCTTGCAGGCAGGTTAATGATGAAAAAGAATTAACAGAACAAATGATGACGATTCTAGCCGATGATGAATTGCGCGCCCAAATGGGCAAAGCATCACTACAAGTTATTAGTGAAAACCGCGGAGCAGCAGTGCGTAGCATTCAATATTTAATGGAACTATTAGAACTGACAGCAACTGAATGTCGAGTGAATTCGCATTATCGCATTAATACCCGTAATATTAATGAAGAGGGTGGCGCTCAATTGCGACGCGGAGATGCGGTAACGCAGTACCTTTTTCAGCTAGCACATGGACACGATAACACCTTTTTTGATGTGGTAGTTTTATCGATTTTGAGTGTTTTTTCCGTGATTTATGAAGCAGGAGTACGCTTTAAGCTCGGGCTTTATAACCTAGGAATTTTAAAACAAACTAAATTACCCTGCTGCGTTATTAGTATCGGTAATATTACCGTGGGCGGTACCGGTAAGACGCCAACAGCCCAAAAATTAGCAGTGGGTATTCAAAATAATGGTTATCGCGTGGTAATTCTCAATCGAGGTTATCGATCACATTGGAACGAAGAAATAGGTGTTGTTTCCGATGGTAAGAAGATTTATATGACAGCCTATGAAGCTGGTGACGAAGCCTACCTCATGGCCAAAACCTTGCCAGGCATTCCCGTTATTATTGGTAAGAATCGCTCTGTTACAGGCGAATTTGCAGTAAAAAACTTTGATGCACAAGTTATCATCATGGATGACGGTTATCAACATTGGACACTGTACCGTGACCTTGATATAGTATTAGTTGATACACTTAATATGTTTGGTAATCGCAGGCTCCTGCCGAGAGGTACTTTGCGTGAACCACTGCAAAATCTTAATCGAGCAAGTTTGTTTCTTTTAACAAAAGCAGATCAAAGCTCCATTTTTTCACGGGCTGAATTAACAGAGACTTTAGCAGCATATAATGCGCAAGCACCAGTGATTGAAAGTATGCATAAACCAGTAAATTTCGTAGAAATCGCAGATTGGTATAAAGGCCCATTTGTCGGCGCCGTTTCACTTGAAGAATTCAAAGGACGCTCAGTAATGGTCTTTTCAGCGATTGGTAACCCCTCCTCATTTGAGCAGACGTTAGCCGATGTAGGACTTGATATCAAAGAAGCGATTCGTTACCCTGATCATCATGATTATGGTATGCTAGAAATGCAATACATTATGGATAGAGCGATTAGTTGTGGAGTTAGTGCGCTGATTATTACGACTAAAGATGCTGTTAAAATTCCTACAGAATTTATTTACTTTGAACGAGAAGTACCTTTGTATGTCTTAAATATGGAAATACAGATAACTGAAGGAAGAGATATTTTCTTTGAGACAATAGATAATGCGATTAAAAAGGAGACCGAAGAATAATGAAAGTACTCTGTGTTATTCCGGCACGATATGCATCTACCAGATTACCTGGCAAACCCCTCGCAATGATTGCCGGCAAACCAATGATTCAACGCGTTTATGAACAAGCTGTACAGGCATATATGCCTGAAGAAGTAGTGGTGGCTACGGACAGCGAAAAGGTCGCCGAAGTGGTAGAAGCCTTTGGTGGACACGTTATTTTAACGTCGCCGGATCATCCAAGCGGTACAGATCGATTGGCAGAAGTTGCACTTAGTTATAATGACATTGATGTTATTATTAACGTGCAAGGGGATGAACCAATGATTCCCCCAGAAGTAATTGACAAATTAGCGCAAGCTTTCGTCGATGATGAAGACCTTAATATGGCGACTTTAAAAACATTGATGAATGAAGAAGACTATCATAATCCTAATGCCGTGAAAGTTGTAACCGATCAAAACGGCTATGCCTTATACTTTTCACGCAGCCTTTTGCCATATCCCCGTAAGAAAACAGTTGATTTTAAAGTTTATAAACATATCGGCATTTATGCGTATCGTAGAAACTTCTTGTTAAGTTATGCCGCTTATGAACCAACCCCATTAGAAGAAATTGAAGGCCTAGAACAATTACGCGCGCTAGAAAACGGACAACGCATTAAAGTAATTGAGTGCAAGTTTAACGGCATTGGCATTGATACCCAAGAAGATCTCGATGCAGTAAATAAGCTTTTTGCCCAAAAATAAGACAGAGGGACGGTCCTTTTTTGTCTTATTTATTGATTAAGTTTTAAGACAGGGGGACGGTCCTTTTTGTCTTATTTATCAATTAAGTTTTAATGTTAAAATAAGGAAAGAAGGAAGTGAACGTTATGCAGATTGTCAAAATTGGTAATTATGAAGTTGGAGCAGGGAAACCACTCTTATTGATGGCTGGCCCTTGCGTCTTAGAAGGTTATGAACATAGTTTAGCTATTGGTAAAGCTGTGAAAGAAATTGCGCAGCGCTTAGGGATTTCTTATGTATTTAAGGCTTCTTATGATAAGGCTAATCGCTCATCATATAAATCATTTCGTGGACCAGGTATTGATGAAGGGTTAGCAATTATTGCGCAAATAAAAAAAGATCTCGGTGTGCCCGTTGTTAGTGACGTACACGAAGTTTGTCAGGTAGAAAAGGCCGCAGAGGTATTAGATGTTTTACAAATTCCGGCTTTTTTATGTCGACAAACGGATTTAGTCTACGCTGCTGGACAGACTGGACGCACTGTAAATGTCAAAAAAGGTCAATTTTTGGCACCATGGGATATGAAAAATGTGGTAGCAAAAGTTGAAGAGTCTGGCAATAAAAATATTATGTTAACAGAACGTGGGGCATGTTTTGGTTATAATGCCTTAGTAACTGATATGCGTTCGCTGCCTATTATGCGTGACTTAGGTTATCCTGTTGTAATGGACGCTACTCACAGCGTGCAGATCCCTGGCGGACAAGGTACATCTTCTGGTGGTCAAAGTCAATATGTACCACATATGGCACGTGCAGCAGCGGCAGTCGGTGTCGATGCCCTCTTCTTAGAAGTGCATGATAACCCTGCAGAAGCCTTATCAGATGGACCGAATATGGTTAGGTTAGATGCGTTAGAAAGTTTATTGCGTGATGTAATTGCGATTGATAAATTAGTTAGAAAGTAAGTGGCGGCGGGAAATCGGACAAAAAAGGACCGTCCCCCTGTCGGAAAGGATGGGCGTAAAATGCTGGAAGAGGCTCGTAATGTATTGAAGTTGGAAGCGGAGGCAATTTTGGAATTATTGCCGAGAATTAATGGTGATTTTACTCGTGCGGTAGAAATGATTTTAGCTTGTCCTGGTCGTACAGTTATTACGGGTATGGGTAAGTCTGGCATTATTGGTCGTAAGCTCGCTGCTACCATGTCGAGTACTGGAACACCGTCGTTATATTTGCATCCAGCCGAAGGCATTCATGGTGATTTAGGGATGGTAACGGCGCAAGATGTAGTTATAGCGTTTTCCAATAGTGGAGAAACGGCAGAAGTATTACATATTTTACCTTCTTTAAGAAGAATTGGTGCTAAGATTATTGCAATGGTCGGTAAAGCAGATTCTACTTTAGGAAAAAATGCTGATATAGTTTTGGATGTCGGTGTTTCACGAGAGGCGTGTCCTTTGGGCTTGGCACCGACTTCGAGTACGACAGCGGCTTTAGCTTTTGGCGATGCGCTAGCTGTAGCGCTTTTAGCTAAACGGAAGTTTACCGCAGATCAGTTTGCTGTTTTCCATCCAGGTGGCGCTTTGGGGCGTAAACTTTTGATGACGGTCGCTGACGTAATGCATAGTGGCGAAGAAAATCCGGTAGTGCATGGTGATATGAAAGTGCAAGATGCTTTATTCGTGATTACGGATAAAGGCTTAGGCGCTGTTTCGGTCGTTGACGATCAGGAGAAGATGCTTGGCGTTTTAACCGATGGCGATATTCGCCGCGGCTTAAGTCAAGGTTTTACCTTCCTAGCAAGTCCCGTTACCGAATTAATGACGGCGCATCCTAAAACGATTACCAAAGACAAATTGGCAGCGGAAGCTTTGCACTTGATGGAAAGCAACAAGCCACGTCCGATTACCGTTTTGCCGGTTATTGATGATGAAAATCATGTTATCGGTTTATTACATATGACCGATTTAGTTAGACGGGGGGTAGTGTAATGTCGACCTGTTCTGAAGAAAGAATGCTTTCTTTGGTAAGGAGCATGGCAAAATCGGAAAAGATCAAATTATTAGCACTCGATGTTGATGGTGTTCTCACTGATGGAGGGCTCTTTATTGGTGCAGAAGGTGAAAGTGCTAAAAAATTCCATGCTCAGGACGGAATGGGTATTACTTGTGCGCTACGAAATGGTTTATTAATCGCTTTGATTACTGGTCGCCAAAGCAAGATTGTCGCTAGTAGAGCAGCAGAACTTAATGTGACTGAAGTCTATCAAGGCGTAAAGAATAAGGCGCAGCTACTCACGACGCTGGCGGAAAAACATGGATTAACCCTAGAAGAAGTTGCTTATATGGGGGACGATTTAAATGATTTGCCAGCACTTGTTTTAGCAGGATTATCCTGCGCACCGCAAAATGCGGTCAAAGAAGTGAAGGAGCGAGTACACTATATTGCTGCAGCAAGTGGTGGTAATGGTGCCGTTAGAGAAATTATAGAAGTAATTTTGCGGGCAAGAGGGCTTTGGAAACAAATTGTAGCCGATTATATTAAAGAAGGACAGGGAGATAGTCAATAATGTTGCTTTATTATTTGCTGAGAACACTAAGTTTTATAATTTCACACTTACCGTATCGAGTAGTAGTACGCATCGGTAAAGTATTGGGACGCTTGTATTGGCATGTCGCGAAAAAACAAAGAATTCGCGCAGAAGCTACAATGACTAAGCGACTAGGTGTTTCGGAAGCGGAAACAAAAAAGCATATTAAACAGCTATTTATCAAGACAGGAATTACCTTTGTTGAAATCTTGTATATGCCTGCTTTGAATAAAGATAATATTCGCGGTTTAGTCGTTTACGACCGAATTGAAATGCTGTGGGAAGAACTAGCTAAAGGTAAAGGAGCGGTAATGTTAGCTTGCCATATGGATAACTGGGAATGGCTTGGTGCGTCGCTCGCCTTATATGGTTTCCCCATTAGTGCAGTTGAAAAACCGCAGCCCAATCGAGTATACAGTGATTTTTTAAATAAGTTACGTAAGGGAGCTGGGCAGGAGATTTTTTCGCGTGGAACCAGTGAGATTTTAGGCTGTGCTCGTGCGTTAAAAAAAGGACGGTTTCTAGGTTTAATTGCTGATCAAGATGGTGGCAAGAATGGTATTTTTGCACCGTTTTTTGGCAAAATGGCGGCAACTCCTGCGGGACCTGCCTATTTTGCACGTAAATTTAAGGTCCCTGTTATTCCGATTTTTATTGTACGTAATGAGAATTATTTCGGACACCGCGCGATTGTTAAAGACCCAATTTATTATGACGATACAGGCAATCGCGAGTCAGATGATTATAATATTACCTTAAAAATGAATCAAGAAATCGAGGCTATTATCAGGGAATATCCAGATAATTGGCTGTGGTTCCAGCATCGTTGGAATACACCGTATATTCCGCCGGAGGGAGGAGAACGAGCTAGTGCTGAAAAATAAAAAAATCTGGCAGGCTGTTTTAGCTGGACTTGTACTTTTGGCAGCAGTTTTTTTCTGGCTTTTAAACAGTGGTACTCCAGGCGTATCGGTAGGTATTACGCCAACGGAATCAGGACTAAATGCTAAAATCAAAAATAGTTCGCTAAAAGAGGAACGTGATGGAAAATTAGTCTGGGAACTAAAGATTGGTGAAATGGAGTATAATAAGAGTAATAATACTAACGTGTTACAAAACATTACAGGTAAATGGTATCGAGAAGACGGTAGTTTTCTTGATATTAAGGCAGATCAAGGTTCTATTGAAATGGAATCTAAAGAAGTTGTGCTACAGGGCAATACAAGAGTTATTTTATCAAGTGGTGGAGAAATAACAGCTGAAGAACTGCGCTGGCAACGCACGCAAGACTTACTTAGTGCTGATGGTAATGTACGGTTAATCAAAGAAGAAACGGTAGCTTCGGCTGATCGTGTAACGACCGATACGGGTATGGAACAAATAAAATTGATAGGTAATGCAGAAGTCGTAAGGAGGTCAACGTTATGAAAAGCAAACTCACTTTATTAATAGCAATCTGTTTGTGGGCGGTTTGTGCTGGGCAAAGCGGAGCAGTTGAAGCGGCAGAAACAGCAACGAGTATTAAAGCCGATACGATCGAGTATAATACAAAAACCGGTATGACCGTTGCCACTGGCAATGTGCGCATTGAACAAGACGGTAATGTTATTACCGCACCTCAGGCAGAGTATAATACGAAGAGCAAAAGTGGACAGGCTACAGGTGGCGTAATTATGACGCGCAGTGATGGTAATTCTACCAGTGACAGACTTATTTTGCATGATGAAGATCATTTGACGGTGCTCGGTAACGCTGTAGTTGTACAGGCAGACAAGACTTTGCGAGCTCCGCAGATTGAGTATTATAAAACACGTGGTTACGCAGAGACTGTCGGTGGTTGGAGTGAACTTACGATGACCGATGGCAGCAGTTTAACGGCTACGCGTCTAACTTATGATGAAGGTA
>DVNI01000030.1 GCA_018714505.1 Candidatus Avacidaminococcus intestinavium | reverse complement strand
CGTTTCAATTTCATATTTCTTCAAATTTTCCAACACTTCTTGACGCTTATCAGCAAAAAGCGGCTCACCGCTTTTATCACAACCAATCATAAAACGAAAAGGATTATCCCTATTGGTGGTACCTAAAATAGTTCCTCCGCGAGGTAAGATGCCCGAGACGCACCCTAAGGTAAGCTCGCTCATTGTCCCCTCTACCAATCCTTTAAACCCATTTTCTACACCGTAAATACTATAACCTTGATAATTAGCTGTTTTAACTACTGCACGTATAACAGCATTTAAACCCGGGCAATCTCCGCCACCAGTTAGAACCGCTATTTTTTTCTTAGACATTATTAACTCCTATATTCATTCAACATTCCAAATTTTTAAGCCATCAGCATTAATACGAATCGATTCAGTCCCATCAAATTTGTCGTAGCACAAAAAACCATCTTCATAATATCCCGGCCATGCAACTACGAGCGTAAAACGTTTGCCTAGTTTTTGCAAAAGATCTCCAACATTAATTTGGAAAACTGGCACGAATAAAGTTTGAACTCTATCTAAAAGTACCACTTCTGTCTCATAACCAGCAAGAATTTCCCCAAAAATTTCTGCCGCCTTATCTTTTCTCGCTGCCGGCATCAGTTCTAAAAATTCTTCAGTAATAAATAAGCGGCAATCAACGTAATCCCACGCTTTCTTGGCTGCCGCCTCACGAAAGATTTCGCTCTTACCGCTCCCTGGTTTCCCTGTAACAATTAAAATTTTTTGTTCTGCATTTTTTAATGCATCAATCTCTTTTACAAAATCTTCTACATGACTCATTTTCACTGCCCCCTTTGGTTTTTTCGTAAACCAGTATATCCGCTTAATATGCTTACTTAATTCGTCACAATTTCATAAAATCCTTTTAAAAATAAAACATCATTTGGCCTTTACCAAATGATGTTTTATTTTGTTACATATCTATCATATTATCGCGTCAAATTGTTTATTATTTCTTACGATGACTTGTAAAGCGTTCTGAAGGATCTAAAGCCATTAAACCACAATAAACATTTTTTAAATCCGTACTTTCACCACGTGTGCTCAAATACTTTTCCAGTTTTCTTTTTACCCGTTGTAAGGCATTATCAATAGATTTAATATGTCTATCTAACTCTAAAGCTATTTCTTGATAAGATTTACCATCGAGATAACTCATTAAGACTTTCCATTCTAAATCACTTAAGATCTTATTCATTTTGCTTTCCATATCAAGGAATTCTTCTCTATTTATTACCATATCTTCAGGATTAGCAACCTTAGCTCCAGAAATAACATCCATTAACGTACGATCTGAATCCTCCTCATAAATTGGTTTGTTCAGAGAAACATACGAATTAAGAGGGATGTGTTTTTGTCTAGTTGCAGTTTTAATCGCTGTAATAATCTGTCTAGTAACACATAGTTCGGCAAAAGCTCTGAATGAAGATAGCTTGTCACTACGGAAATCTCTAATCGCTTTAAATAAGCCAATCATACCTTCTTGAATAATATCTTCTCTTTCTGCTCCGATCAAAAAATAGCTTCTTGCTTTTGCTCTAACAAAATTTCGATATTTATACAATAAATATTCTTGAGCCAACATATTCTCGCTTTGCTTAGCAAGCATAACGATATCCTCATCGGCCATGTTTTCAAATTCGCAATATGGATCCTTAGTCATACCAGTACGCAACAGGACTACCTCCCTTCTGTCAGCGAATCATGAAAACAGTTCTACTAACTATGTTCTTTATTATAACGTACTTTTTTTCAGCTAGTCAATCAAAGTCGTTCCTAACGTCGCAGTAATTCTAGCTTTTCAAGTGTTTCATTGTTAATCCGACCGCTAACTTCATTTCTGCGCAAACCACCAGCAACTTTCTCGTTCAATTCCATAATCTGTTTTTTCGTTTTCAAGTATTCATTACGTAATTCCCGAGAAGAAATGCGATAAGCGCCTGCACCTAATATCATCATTTGCTCTGCATAATCACTGGTGACTACAAAAACATCGTGCCTATTAGCACTCAATTCATACGTCTTACGCTCAATCCAAGCATCAGCGGTTTCACCTTCTGATGTAAAAACAATCGCTAAATTATTAAACTTTTCTTCTCTAGTCCCTAATGCCCCTACTACTTCTTGAGCATCAAATACAACAATAGCTTGCATTAACTTAAAAGCACTATACTCCAAAATATAATCAACTAATAACGCCCGTGCGTGTTCCAAACTTTCTTCACGTATCCGCTTAAATTCTTGCCAATTATTTATTACGTTATAACCGTCAATTAACAGCCATTCACTCATTTTTTAATCAGTTGCCCGCTGTCTTACAACTTCATAAAGAAGTACAGCTGCAGCGGCTGAAGCATTTAAAGAATTAACCGCACCCTTCATCGGCATTTTAACTAAGAAGTCGCAATTATCTTTAACCAATCTTCCTAACCCTTTGCCTTCGGCTCCCAAAACGACTACTAACGGTCCACGCAAATCACTTTCGTAATAATTACAAGTACCATCCATATCCGCACCAACAATCCACAAACCTTTTTTCTTCAAGTCCTTAATTGTTTGTACAATATTACCAATACTAACGATTGGCACATATTCAATAGCACCGGCAGATACCTTTGCTACAGCAGCATTAAGCGGGCAACTACGTCTTTTCGGCAGCAAAACACCATGGGCTCCCACTGCATCAGCAGTTCTAATAATCGCACCAACATTTTGTGCATCTTGTAATTCATCCAACAAGATTAATAATGGTGGTTCATTTTTTTGTTCAGCATTTTTTAAAACAGTTTCAAGTTCTTGAAATTCAATAGGAGCCGCCAGAGCTGCAACACCTTGATGGCGCAACTTACCAGCTAAATAATCCATTTTTTCGCTTTTTATAAATTCAATGTTAATACCACGTTCTTTAGCCAAAGCAGTAATTTCACTAATACTGCCGCCTTTCACACCATCTGTAATATAAAGTCTGCTCAGACTTCTTCCGCTACGCAGAGCTTCCAGCAATGAGTTGCGCCCGACAATAATTTCTTCTGTCATATTAACTTTCCTTTCAAATCGCTGCATTAAATAAGCTTTATTTCTCTGGCAGGTACTGGGCTAACCAAGGTTCTTTAGCAACTAAAAGTGCCCTCATTTGCACTAGCATTTCTTTAATCTCCCACTGTGCTCCTGGTGTGATCACACGTTTTGTATAAACATCAAAAAAAGATCTTAAATTTAAAGATGTTACAAAATTAGTACCAGCTCCACCAGGAAGTACAAAACGAGCATCTTCTTTCTTTACACCTAATGCTGTTAATTCATCATACTTAGCCTGACATGCTTGCATAAACTCGCTATAAACTTTTTTCGCTTCCGGATTTTTCTCAATGCTCACCGGAATCACAAAATCAAAAATACCACCCGGATTTTTATTTGATTGTTCAGAAACATAGCGCTGGCTTTGCACCGAAAGGCTAACAGCAACGCGATGTCTACTATACTGCGCCAAAAGAGTTCTTGAGACATTTTTTACAGCAAAGGTCATATGGCAATGTTCTAAAACGCTAGAATGCTTACTCGTAATAATGTGGTTAGCTAATCTAAGCATTTCTTCATTCGTTGCTCCCTGCTCACTTAATTCAACAGGAGATAACGGGCTATAACAAGTCCTAGCCGCAACCCAAATGTTTTTTAAATAGTTATCACTCATGCTTACAAGCTTTATTTCCATTATCTTTGCTCCTTTCAGACTCAAAAACTTTTATTTTAATTTTATTTATTTCTTTTCTGTCTCTGCTCGAATTATAAGAAATGACCGTTCTAATAATTCTTCTAAACGCATTTCTTGTTCAGTCAAAAAAAGCCATCCAATCAAAGCTTCAAAAGCTGTTCCTTGCCTATATTCACGAACTGTTGCACTCTTAGGTACGCTAGATTTAGCATTTCTTCCTCGCCTAACGATCACCGACTCCTCCGGATTCAATGAATCAACAATTGCATCCATCGCCTTAGCCTGCATTACCGCTGACACCATACGTGCTCCTAAATCATGCAATACCCTTACATGTGATGACAATGGTAACAAACGCATTCTTACATACAAAGAGAAAACCGCATCACCAATATAAGCAAGTAATATTGGATTTAACTGCTGCGGATTGATAGTAGGAGAACCCTCCTGCTCAGCCAACTCAAGAGCCTTCGCCTTTAAAAATTTATACTGTTCAAAGTTCACTGTTTTTTCCACCTTGCACCCTGCGGGGTATCTTCTAACACAATACCTTTTTCCAAAAGTGAATCACGCACTTTATCCGCAAAAGCATAGTCTTTACTTTTTCTTGCTTCTTCACGTAGCTTAATCAAGATATCGATAGCAAAACTTTCTTCAGTAGTTTCTTCATTTTTTACTGTTTCTTCTAAAACACCAATTATACTACTCATTTCCGCAAAAATATTAAGCATCGTATTTACTAATTTACCATCAGGACGCTGTCCTTCGTCGGTTATTTTTTTATAGTAAATATTTATTTCATGACTAAATTCAAACATGTGACTGATGGCTAGCGCCGTATTAAAATCATCACGCATCGCAACTAAAAATGCTTCTCTTAGCTTTTGGATATTATCAAGAAGCGCTTTACTCATTGCATCAGGACCAACACCAGGTATTTTACTTAAAGCATACAAGCTTTCTTTTGCTGTTGCCAAACGTGACAAACCACGCTCTGCTTCCCGTAGCCGTTCGTCGCTAAAGTCCAATGGACTTCTATAGTGCGTTGATAAAATAAAGAAACGCAAGGTTTCAGCTGAAAAATGTTTTAAAATGTCACTAACTAAGAAAAAATTCCCTAGCGACTTCGACATCTTTTCTTCATTAACCGTAATAAACCCATTATGTAACCAATATTTCACGAAGGGATGATGTCCAGTGCAACCTTCTGATTGTGCTATCTCATTTTCGTGATGGGGAAAGATTAAATCACTACCACCACCGTGAAAATCAAAAGACTCTCCTAAGTATTTCATGCTCATTACCGAGCATTCTATATGCCAGCCTGGTCTACCTTCACCCCACGGAGCACTCCAAGAAGGCTCGCCCGGTTTTACAGCTTTCCATAAAGCAAAATCCATTGGGTTTTCTTTTCTTGTATCAATATCGACTCGCGCTCCAGCTAGCATATCCTCTAGTTTTCTACCACTTAACTTGCCATAATCAGCAAACTTTTCTACACGAAAATAAACGTCACCATCAACAACGTATGCGTAGCCATTTTCTATTAATTTAGCAATTGCGGCAATAATATCATTCATATGTTCAGAAACACGCGGATAATTGTCAACACGTTTTACATTTAATTCGTCCAAAGCTGTAAAATATGCGTCAATATATCGTCCACTAATTTCTGCCCAAGTTACACCTTCTTTATTCGCAGTATTGATGATTTTATCATCTACATCCGTAAAGTTTTGTACATGTGTAACTGCATAACCTTCGTGTTCTAAAAAACGATGAATAACGTCCCACGTAACAAAAGGTCTAGCATTGCCAATATGAGGATGATTATAAGGAGTAACGCCGCAGACATAAATGCCAGCCTGCCCTTCTTTGACAGGTACAAAGTCTTCTTTTTGTCGCGAAAGCGTATTATATACTTTTATACTCATTATTCATTCTCCTTTATTCAATACTAACCCCAGCTTTTTTCAAACTAGCATTAATACGTTTAAATGTGCGCTCCAGACCAAACAATGGGATCATTTCCGCCAGTTCTGGACCATGTTGGTTACCCGTAAGAGCGATTCTAATTGGCATAAATACTTGCTTGCCATTCAGCTTTAAGGCTTTTTGTACTCGTTTAAATACTGCTTTAACGGTTAGTGCATCAAGTACTTCTAGCTTTTCTAATTCTTCTTCGAGCATTTTCATAACTTGTGGCACTGTTTCTTCACATAATACGGCTTCTGCCTCTTTATTTTCAAAAGTAAATTCATCCGTAAAATACATGGCTACAAATTCAGCAATCTGTGCGCCATAAGATACATGTGCCCGACTCGTTAGCACTACCTTTTTTAGCCAAGCCACTCTTTCCTCTGTTTCTTCTGCTGCCATAAAACCAGCAGCTTGTAGATGTGGTATTGCTAAAGCAAAAAAGTCTTCATCACTCAGCTTTCTTACATACTGCTGATTAATCCAATTTAACTTATCTAAGTCAAAAACTGCCGGATTTTTAGCGACATGGTCCATTGAAAAAGCATTTATTAGCTCTTCTGTTGTGAAAATTTCTTGTTCACTATTTGGCGACCAACCTAACAACGCCAAAAAGTTAACTAACCCTGCAGACGTATAACCTAATTTCTTATATTGTTCAACAGCCGTTGCACCATGACGCTTACTCATCTTACTCCTATCCTTACCAAGAATAAGTGATATATGTCCAAAAACTGGCTTTTCAAACCCCAAAGCATCATAAAGCAAACATTGACGCGGAGTATTTGATAAATGTTCTTCTGCTCTAATAACATGCGTAATCTGCATTAGCGCATCATCAATAACTACGGCATAATTATAAGTTGGAATACCATCTGATTTAACAATAACAAAATCACCAATACCGTCTGATTCAAAAACAACGTCACCACGAACCAAATCATGAACAACAATTTGTTCTCCTGCCGGCACTCTAAAACGCACGGTAGGCTTACGCCCCTCTTTTTGATAAGCTTCGATTTGTTCTTGTGTCAAATGACGACATTTACCCATATATCTTGGCATTTGACTATGAGCCATGAGTTCTTGACGCTCTGCCTCTAGTTCTTCATCTGTACAATAACAATAATATGCTTTACCATCTGCTAAGAGCTGATCTGTATATTTACGGTACAAGTCTAAACGCTCGGTTTGTTTGTATGGTCCATATGGACCGCCAACATCAATGCCTTCATCCCACATTATACCAAGCCATTTTAAAGCCGCTTTGATGTTCTCCTCAGATTCTTTACTAGATCTTTCTAAATCAGTATCTTCAATACGCAAAATAAGTTTACCACCCATTTTACGAGCATAAAGCCAATTAAATAAAGCTGAACGAGCTCCGCCAATATGAAACGGCCCTGTAGGGCTTGGTGCAAATCTTACTCTTACTTCTTTTTCCATAACAAAACCTCCAGATAACTTAAACAATAAACTCTTCTCAATTATAGCACACTATTATTAATAAGGCAGGTGCTCAAACTACTATGATTTACGTACCAATAGTGCAATGGCTTGAGCCACGATACCTTCTTTTCTTCCTAAAAAGCCTAGCCCCTCATTAGTCGTTGCTTTAATGTTCAAAGCACACTTAGGTCTTTCAAGCACTTCGCTTAGGCACTTAATCATTTGCTCACGATATGGTAGTATTTTCGGCTCTTCAGCGATAATCGTTATATCCATATTTCCCAGTATCCAGCCTTTACTTTCCACTAGCTGTTTAACTTCACGCAAAAGTTCTAAGCTATTGGCATCTTTATAAGCTGCATCGGTATCAGGAAATAACACTCCTATATCACCAGCGCCTACTGCACCTAGTAAAGCATCCATTACCGCATGCAAAACAACGTCCGCATCCGAATGTCCAGCTAGGCCAAATTCATAAGGTATTTCTACGCCACACAACACTAGTTTTCTATCTTTATCAAAACGATGGACATCATAACCCATCCCTATACGCGTTACTGTTTCTTCTGCTGATGTTATCTTCGTTTTTTTATTTTTTTGAACAAATTGGCTTGCCCACATAAGATCTTCAGGTGTTGTTATTTTATTGTTCAGAAAATCTCCTTCAGCAACGCTCACAACACCGCCTAATAATTCAACAGCACCAGCATCATCAGTCACATTTATGCCTTTTTCTTTTACAAAAGCATAAGCCGATTTAAGTAAATCAGTTTTGAAAATTTGTGGCGTTTGAATCGCTCTTAAATTGCTTCTTTCTGGCGTTGATACTACCTGTTGCGTACTATCAACAATCTTTATAGTATCCTTCAACGCTACACCCGCTACAGCCGCACCAGTAATCTTAGCAGCTTCGTACACTCTTTTAAAGATTTCAGGACCAGCGAATGGGCGCACTGCATCATGTACTGCCACAAATTCATCTTCCACTAGAGTCAAAGCATTAATCACAGAATCCTGTCTTTCCTCTCCACCAGCTACAACTTTCCACTGTAAATCAGGAAAATACTTCTCACTATAACTTTCCAATAGCTCCTTAGCCATTGTCACTTCCTCACGTTTAATAACAATTATCGCTTCACTAATCGTCGTAATTTGACTTAATTGTTTTAAATTATGAATAATAATCGGAATACCGTCCAACTCCAAAAATACTTTATTAACCGTGGACCCCATCCGACGCCCACAACCAGCTGCTGGGACAATAACCGTCAATTTTTCATGTTCAATATTCAAAACATACCCTCCATATTATTTGATCGCAATTATTTAATTCTGGCAAAAATCATTCTGCCAGCAGAAGTCTGTAACACGGAAGTAACAACCACACTAACACTTGAATCAATATGTTTTTTGCCACCTTCAACGACAATCATCGTTCCGTCATCAAGATACGCTACAGCCTGACCATTCTCTTTACCTTCCTTGGCTAAGAAAACTAGCATTTCTTCGCCTGGTAAAACCACGGGTTTAACCGCATTAGCTAAATCATTAATATTAAGCACTTTTACACCCTGAATTTCCGCAACTTTATTCAGATTAAAATCATTAGTTAAAATAATTCCATTCGTATCCTTAGCCAATTTGACTAGCTTAGCATCAACCTCAGTTTGATCATCAAAGTCTACATAGCTAATTTCAACACGTTTATAAGTATCTTCCTGAATTTCTTTAACAATATCTAATCCCCTGCGACCACGCTTTCGTTTCAAAGTATCCGATGAATCCGCAATTTTTTGAAGTTCTTCTAAAACAAAGCCGGCAATAATTAATTTTCCTTCTAAAAACCCTGTTTTTAAAATATCAACAATACGGCCATCAATAATCACACTAGTATCCAATATCTTATGATTGCTGTAAACAATTTCGTTTTCGTTAGGTTTGTTAGGCTCACGAAAAGGCTTCAAAGTCCAAATTCGATTAAAAAAGGAAGTAATATCAGTGTGTTTTAAAAGTGCTACCTTAGCACCAACAATAGCCAAAACTAGGCTTAAAATTAAAGGAATATACATGCCAATAACAGGTAAATGTGAAAACGGTTCACCTATTAAATTAGCTACAATTAAGCCAATGGTAACGCCCATTGCCACAATAAGAATATTACTAGTAGGTACTTTTGATAAAATCGCTGTGACAAATTCGGTAAAACGCATTACCCGCTTGATTATAGGGTTAGCTAATAAAAAGCCAATAATACCAAAAACAATAAAAGAAACTACACCGGCAATAATTGTTGTTAAAGCAAACCCAAATGGTTTATTCTTCAACATTTCCTCTGGCATAATTTCCGCAAGATAAGGGACAAAATAATCAAGTAATAACAAGCCACTTAAAGCAAAAATAATTATAATCGTAAATTTAAGTATTTTTACTAACATCTCTTCACCTCCCTTCCATGCCTATGCATTAATATTACTACAAAAATTTGTTTTTTTATACTAAAAAAACAAAAAAAAATAAATACGCCCTGCGGCGTATTTAAAAGTTATTGAAAGAATTTATTCAACCATTCATCGGCTTCCTCTAATTTTTGAGAACGGACAAGCATTATTTCACTTAACAATATCTGCTTTGCCATATTTAGTAATCGTCGTTCTCCGGTCGATAGTTTCTTCTCTTCTTCCTGTACCGCTAAGGTTCTCACCACACACGCTACTTCAAAACTATCTCCGCTCTTCATCTTATCTAGATATAAATTAAATCTTCTGTTCCATGTAATGCTTTTCATTTCATTTTCCGGACGTGAAGTAAGTATTTTTTCTAATTCTTTTAGTTCTTGTTCATTAATAACATGCCTTAGACCAACCTGCTCAACATTTTCTACCGGTATCATAATACGCATGTCGCCCAAGAGCATTTCTAGAATAAAATACTCAACTAAAGTGCCGTCCGCATTCTTTCGTTTTTCAATCGAATGAACCATCCCTGCTCCATGCATTGGATAAACAACCTTATCACCTGTTTCGAACATGCACCATGCCTCCTTCATTATGACAATACTATCATACCACAACACAAATACTTTGTCAAAAATTTTTATTTTACCATGTAGTTAATATCTCGTCAATCTATTTTTGTTAATAATACTATTTTTTTATTAATGACAGTAGATTTCCTCTCTTTTGGGAAAGCAATTGACAGCTTTAATTCCTTTCTTTATAATAAAATTCAAAGAGGTGCATAACTATGAAGAATACTACAATCAAAGATTTTCAGAAAAATACAGATAAATATTTAATCCGCCACAAAAGTATTCTTGATATTATGACAAAATATCAAGAATCAGCAGCACGTGTTAATCGTTCTCTAGCTAAATCAGTTACCGAATGTGGTTGCTTAAAAATTACTGCACAAAAGCAAAATGCTCCTCAGGACATTGCTTATACTTCGCTTAAGGATTATATGTCTTCGCACACTGAAGGCACCTTGTGCCCGCACTGTCGCGATAATTTAACTAAAGAACTCGGTCATGTCTTTTTCTATATGGCCGCCTTATGCAATTTAACTGGTTTATCCATGGAAGAAGTCATGCAACAAGAAAATAATAATATTTCTACACTCGGTTACTACTACTTATCATAACTAATAAAGCTATTACCAAAAGCAAAACCGCAGCTTACGCTGCGGTTTTTTTATTTCAAACACCTTATTGTTTTTATACTTTATTGTTTTTATCCTTTACTTAAAAATCTTTTGTAAGGCTTCACTAACATTACTTACTTCAGTAACATTAGCAGTATACGTGTTTTTCTTTCCAGCAAACGGAATAATAAAAGATTCAAAGCCTAAGTTTAATGCTTCACGAACCCTCCGCTCCACAGCGCTTACTCTACGAACTTCACCAGTTAACCCTACTTCACCAATAATCAAAGTACCTGCTTTAACAGGTATATCTTTTAAACTCGAAACTAAAGCAATGATAACTGCCAAATCAGCAGCAGGTTCTGTCAATTTGATTCCACCAACAACATTAATATACACGTCTTGAGTTGCAAATTCTAAACCAATTTTTTTCTCTAAAATGGCAAGTAACATATTGACTCGATTATAATCAAAACCGACCGCAGTCCGTCGTGGCATCCCATAGGGCGTCCTCGTAACCAAGGCTTGTACTTCTACCAAAAGAGGTCTTGTGCCTTCAAGACAAGCACAAATAACCGAGCCAGCAACGCCGTTACCAGTCGTTTCTAAAAATAAACCAGAGGGGTTAGATACTTCTTTTAAGCCAACTTCTTCCATTGAGAAGATTCCGCTTTCATTAGTCGATCCAAAACGATTCTTTAATGCCCGTAAAATTCTATAAGCATAAGTACGTTCTCCTTCAAATTGCAAAACGACATCTACCATATGTTCAAGCATACGTGGTCCAGCAATATTACCCTCTTTAGTCATGTGTCCAATAATCAACACGGCAATACCAGTGCTTTTAGAAAATCGTAAAAGTTTCGCTGTGCATTCTCTCACTTGACCGACACTGCCGGCTGAGCTTTCAAATTCTTCATTATACATTGTTTGAATAGAATCTATAACTAATAAATCCGGTTTGATCACTTCAGCCTGCACTAAAATAGAGTTTAAATCATTATCCGTCATAATCAAAACATTTTCGCCAGATACGCCCAGCCTTTTTGCCCGCAAAGCCGTTTGTCCTTCTGACTCCTCACCCGATACATAAAAAACTTTATAACCACTTTTGCCAAAACGCATAGCCGCTTCTAAAACAATCGTAGATTTGCCAATACCGGGATCCCCACCTAAAAGCACTAAGGATCCAGGTACTAGTCCGCCGCCTAAAACTCGGTCAAACTCACGAATACCAGTCGCCATTCTTTTTACTTGCTCTGTTTGAACACTATCAATAGTTTTAGGAACTGCTTTTTCTTTATTGATTAAGGCATGTTTCTTTTCTTCTGGCGCACATCGTTCTTCCACTAAAGAATCCCATGAACCACATTCAGGACACTTACCTAACCATTTCAAAGTCGTATATCCACATTTTTGACATACATAGTTAGTTTTTATTTTTGCCACCGTTTAGCGTCTCCTTATTTTTCCTTTTTTCGAGTAGCGGCCACGCGTTTGAGAGCTTCTGCAATAATTGCTTTTTTCTCATGGGGTTGTGTCCTTTTTTCTAGCACTTCTAGCATAAAAGCAAATAAAACAGCTTCACCATGTGTAAGGCCTTTTTCTTCAGCAAATTTTTCTAGCTTATTTTTACGTTCAAACGCTTCTTGTTTGTTTTCTTCTTCCAACAAACGAATGATACGCACAAAACCCCCGCTACCACGACGAGATTCAACAATAAAACCACGTTCTGGCGTAAACCTTGTACTTAAGACATAGCTTATCTGCGACGGAGCGCAAGATAAACGATCAGCTAATTCATTTCTACGCACGAGTATTTCATCATCATCATCCAATAATAATTTACTAATCAAAAATGTTTCTATGTCGTCAGCTAAATTTTTCATGGTCACACCACCCCTCACTACCAAGATTTTGTTAATACTATTATATTTGACTTTTTGACTATCGGCAAGGTCTTTTCTCGAAAATTAAAACAGCACTTACCCATATTGATTTGGGCAAGTGCTGTCAGTCTAACGATTTTGCTCTTTTATTTTCAAAGCAAATTCATAGCCAAATTGTTCAGCAGCATCTAATTCAAAGGTCGGCGTCCACTTACAATTAAACCCACTCTGTACATCAAAACCAGAAGCATGCATATATTCCTCCATACCCTTTTGTGCGCCGCCGTTCCAACCATAAGTACCAAACGCAGCCGCCAATTTACCTTTTGGCTGTAGTCCCTTCAGATATACTAATAAGCTGCCCATATTCGGCATCATCCCAGAATTCAATGTCGAAGACCCAAAAAGTACACCACCAGCCGTTAATAGCTCTGCTACAATTTGACTGTTATCAGCGGTATTCAGCCTAAACAACCGCACTGACACTCCTGCAGTAGCTGCCCCATGACTAATGGACCTAGCAAGCTTTTCCGTACCGCCCCACATCGTTTCATAAGCAATAAGTAAGGTTTCGCTTTTACTAGCTTGTCCCCACTCACTATATTTCATTAATATTTCTTCAATATAATCAGACCAAATAGCACCATGGGCTGGCGCTATCATCTTGAGTGGCAACGCCTGTAATTTACTTAATGCTCTAGGCACTAATTTTGCATATGGCCACAAGATGTTCGCAAAATACTTCTGAGCCTCATAAAATAATATGTCTTTATCTAAATCGTGATCAAAACGTTTACTAGTGCAATAATGCTGACCAAAAGCATCGTTCGAAAATAGAATTTGCTCATTTTTCAAATAGGTAGCCATTGAATCCGGCCAGTGTAACATGGGTAGTGGTTGAAAATATAGTTCATTTTTTCCTAAAGTTAAAGTGTCGCCTTCTTTTACCACCATAAAATTAAAGATATCACCATAATGTTGAATAGCCTCATTCTTTCCTTGCTGTGTTATTACAAAAACAGCATTTGGTGCTAAAGCGGCGAGTTCTGGCATAGCGCCAGAGTGATCTGGTTCTACATGGTTAATCACTACATAATCTAACTCTGCAAGATTAATAACTTTACTAATATTACGCAAAAACTCTTCAGTAAATGGTTTTTTCACCGTATCAATCAAACAGTTTTTTTCATCAACAATTAAATATGAGTTATAAGTCACCCCACGTGGCGTAACATAACCATGGAAATCTCTAGTCGTCCAATCAATAATTCCTACATCATAAATATTTTCCGCTATCGTAAACGGTTTCATCGTTGTTCCCTCCTGTGTAAAATCCGGGTTAGAAATTACGGTGTAATATTGCCGTTCCCGCTTCTCTGTTAATAAAAATTTCATCTATATGAAACTTAGCTAAAGTACTCCGGTGCCCAATACTTACGATTGTTGTTTCGAGCAATCTTTGAGCTAGCAAAGCATACATTTTTTCCTCTGTTTCTTCATCCAAAGCCGATGTTGCTTCATCTAAAAATAACCATTTTGGTTCATAAATCAAAATCCTTACAAAAGCTAGTCTTTGTTGCTCTCCAACAGAAAGTATATGCGACCAATCAGCTTCTATCTTCATTTGATTAGCTAAATAACCAATACTACACATTTCTAATAATGCTTTTATTTCTTCATCAGATTTATTTAATTTACTAGGATAAAGTAGCGTTTCTTTCAACGTTCCTAATGGTAAATAAGGTTTTTGAGGCACAAACATCATATCGCTGGCTGGTGGTAGCACCATAACACCAGAGGCATAAGGCCAAATACCGGCTAAAGTTCTTAACAAAGAACTCTTGCCACTACCACTCTTGCCTTTAATAAGTAAATTACGTCCTAGCGGCAATTCAAAATTAAGATCTTGCAGCAAAACACTACCATTTGGCAAGTCTATTACTACCTTTTCAACAAACAGCTTGTTTGCAGCCAGGTCTCTTTTTATAATTAACTCACTTTGTGCGTTGATATCCACATTATTCATATGCAAGCCAAACCCCACCAAACGATCGACAGTCGATTTCCACTGTGCCAACGAAGAGTACATATCTAAAAAATAGGAAAGCGAATCCTGAACTCTACCAAAAGCCGTGGCGATCTGCATTAATCCGCCTAAAGATATCTGTTTACTTAGATATCGAGGCATAGACACCACAAAAGGAAAAATGATAGCAATCTGGGAATAACCCGAATTTAGCCAAACTAATTGTTTTTGTTTGAGAATAATTTGCCAAAAATTATCTAAGAGTAAAGAAAATCTTTTTTTAAAAACACTATTTTCATGTTTCTCTCCATCATAAAAAGCTACGCTTTCTGCATTCTCACGCAAACGCATCATGCTAAAACGAAAGTTAGCCTCATATTTTTGTTGCACAAAATTTAACCCGATTAATTTTTTACCAATTTTATGTGTAAGTGTTGTACCAATAATTGCATAAATCAGTGCAATCCAAACAAGATAACCAGGAATAACAATGTTTTTGGTAAAAACATTAAACACCAGTGGTCCTGATAATTGCCATAAAATAACTACGAAAGAAACTAAAGTGCAAAATGCTTTTAAAATACCGACCGTAAATTGTAAGGTCATTTCCACAAATAACTTAACATCTTCACTGATACGCTGGTCAGGATTATCAGTATAACTTCCAAACATCTGTAAGCGATAATAAGTCTTTTTACTCAGCCATTCATCCAAATACTTTTGTGTTAACCATTTTCGCCAGTTCAACGCCAACATTTGTTGTAGAAAAAAGGAATAGACCGCCACTATTATATAGAGGGCTGCTAGCCAAGAAAAATGCAATAATTCATTAAAAATGGTTGCAGTTTCATAATTTTGTAATGCTGTATAAAAAGCATTATTCCATTTATTTAATAAAACCAAAATATAAACATACGCAAAAGTTAAAATAATAATCGTACTTAAGAGCAAAAATGCCTTTTTACGTGCTTCCGATTGCCAATAACTCTTCGTCAAAAACCACACATTTGCTATAAACTGTCGTCCTTCCGATAATTTTACTTTCACCTATCCCTCTCCTTTATTATAAAACGACCATTTACATATTACGACACATGATCTAAAAATCCTGCAAAAAAAGTGTTCTGGTTATCCCAGAACACTTTTTTTAATAAAATATCATTAATTTTGTTTTCTATTGAACAGTTTTGTAATAACAACAAACATAACTGGTATGATAAAAATACCCAACATTGTCGTTATTGTCATCCCACCAACTACAGCATTACCCATGGACACACGTGCACCAGCACCAGGTCCTGTAGCGATAGCTAAAGGTAAACAACCCAAAATAAATGCAAATGATGTCATCAAAATCGGTCGTAACCTCAGTTTTGCCGCATCAATGGTTGCCTGAACTAGCGGCTCACCCTTTTCCAAATTAATTTTAGCATACTCAACAATCAAAATAGCGTTTTTAGCTGCTAATCCAATCAAAGTAATTAAACCAATTTGCATATATACATCATTTTCCAAACCACGAGCAGACTGCACTAAGAAGCAGCCAAAAATAGCGGATGGAACGGACAATAAAACAGCCAAAGGTACAGACCAACTTTCATACAAAGCAGCCAAGCATAAGAATACAAAAATCAACGAAATAGCAAAAACTCTTGAAGAACTATCTCCCGATTCAATCTGGTCACGGCTCTGGTCTACCCATTCATAACTATAAGTGTTAGGCAAAACTTCTGCCGCCACTTCTTCCAAAGCATCCATTGCTTGACCAGTACTATAACCTTCTGCTGGGTCACCAGCAATTTTTATCGCGCTAGCACCATTAAAACGAGTAACAGAAGGTACTGTATTATTGTGCTCATATTTAACTAGTGTACTAAGTGGTACCATTGTACCAGTACTACTTTTCACAAAGAAGAGTCGCATCGAGTCTACATCAATACGATATTTAGAATCTGCCTGCATAACAACTTTCCATGTTCTACCAAACCTATTGAAATCGTTTACTTCAGCACCACCCAAAAATGCTTGCAATGTTGTATAAACGCTGGCTACCGGTACTTGTAAGGATTCAGCTTTTTCTCGATCAACAACAAACTTATAAGCTGGAGTATTATTACTAAAAGTACTATAAGCCATCTGAATTTCTGGACGTTGGTTAGCTTTTATCAAAAATTGTTGTGTTAACTCATTCATTTGTTCGACAGATTCTCCGCCCAAATTCATAAGATACATACCTAAGCTACCAGTACTTGAGGCCCCTGGTAATGCTGGCATGTTAAAAGCCCGCATACTTGCTTCTGGCATTGTTTCGCCAATCGCATAAATTTGTCGAATCGTTGATTGAATAGTAGCATCACGTTTGTCATAGTCTTCCATAACTGCGATCAAAAGTCCCGCACTAGCCTTTGGCGCTGAAGATAGAATATCCATACCAGAAACTTGGATTACATCTTTTACACCTGGTAACTTTTTAATCTGCTCTCCAGCTTTCATCATCATATCAACGCTTCGATTACTTGAAGCCGCCTCCGGCAAGTTATATGCAACAACAGCACCGCCTTGGTCTTCATCAGGCACAAAGCCCATCGGCAATTTAACTACCATATAACCAAGCAAAATTAACATAACAACCATGCCCATTAAAACTAATTTCGAATTACGGATTACCTTCTCAACATTCTTGGTATAGCGAACAAGAATCTTAGCATACCAGTTATTAAAAGCACGAATACCTTTATCAATGAAACCCTTTGCTTCTTTTTCTGGCTCATGTGGTTTGAGAATCAATGCACATAATGCTGGCGTCAAAGACAATGCAACTATCGCCGACAATGCCATTGATACAGAAATAGTTAAAGCGAACTGTTTATACAATTGGCCTACTGTACCGCCTAAAAATGCTACTGGAATAAAAACTGAGGCCAAAATAAAGGCAATGGCAATAACTGGTCCCGAAACCTCTTGCATCGCTCTATATGTTGCATCTTTTGGTGAAAGACCTGTTTCTTGAATATGATGTTCAACCGCTTCAACTACAACAATAGCATCATCAACAACAAGTCCAATTGCTAAAATCATCGCAAACATACTAATTGTATTAATAGTAAAACCTAATAATACAAAAGCACCAAAAGTACCTATAAGTGAAACCGGTATGGCCAACATTGGAATTAGTGTTGCTCGCCAACTACCTAGGAAAATATATACTACTAAGATTACCAAAATCAAGGCTTCAAAAAAAGTATGTGCTACTTTGGTTAAAGATTCTACGATGTACTGCGTATTATCTTGTACAATAGTTAGCTCCATGCCAGGTGGAAAACGTGTTTCGGCCTCTTTTAGAACCTCTCGTACTTGACTAACTGTTTCGATTGCATTAGCATCACTAGTCAAATAAACAGGAAATATTACTGAATCACCGCCATTTAAGCGGCCAACAACAACATCACTTCTTGAACCCTGTGTAATATTAGCAACATCTTTTAATTTCAGGTTTTTTCCACCCGACGAACGAATGATAATATTACCAAACTCTTCTTCTGATAATAAACGTCCTTGTGCACTAGCTGAATATTGGAATTCTTGTTCAGCATCGGTTGGTCGTGAACCAATTGAACCAACAGGTGCTTGCACATTCTGCGTTTTAATAGCTGTAGCTATTTCATCTGCTGTAATACCAAGTTGCGCCATCTTATCAGGAGCAAGCCAAATTCTCATCGCATACTCTGGACCATAGGATTCAACTTTAGAAACGCCCTTCACCCTTTGTACCGCATCCATAAAATTTGTCATCGCATAGGTCTTTAAAAACATACCATCATAAATTTTATCAGGAGAATGAAGAGCAAAATACATAATTGTTTCTGCTGATTGCTTTGAAGTTGTAATACCAACAGAAGTTACTTCTGCCGGCATCGAGGCTTTCGCCTGATCAACTCTATTTTGCACTTCTACGGCAGCAATATCCGCATCTTTTCCCAAATTGAAATATACATCTAAATTATAACCACCATTGTTGGTGCTGGTTGAACGCATGTCAAGCATGTTTTCAACACCATTAACCTTTTGCTCAATTGCTTGCGCAACCGCTTGTTCAACAGTAGACGCATCTGCACCTACATATGTTGTAGAAACCGTAACCTGCGGTTTTGTTATATCTGGATATTGTGCAATCGGTAGGCTAAACCCAGCGATAGTACCTAACAAGGTGATAAGTACAGCCAGCACTATAGCAAAGACCGGACGGTCAATAAAAAAACGTGCCATTTAGTAATACCTCCCTGTTATTGAGCAGTTGAATTGTCAAGTTCTTCCTCAGTCATCTTCTCGGGTTTTACAACAGAACCAGTTTTAACTTTTTGTGTACCTTCTACGATTATATTTTCTGAACCGTCAAGACCTTCTTCAACGACCCACATTCTGCCAACACGAGCACCAAGTTTTACTTCTTTCATTTCAACTTTATTATCTTCATCTACTACATAGACAAAGTATTTATACATTATTTCGCTTACAGCACGCTGCGGCACTAGCAATGCATCTTTCTTAGTTCCAATATTTGCTTGCAAATTAGCAAACATACCCGGCAATAATAAGTTATCAGGGTTTGGGAATTCTGCTTTAAGGGTCAAAGTACCCGTTCCCTCACTAATACCACGATCAACTTGAGTGAGCTTACCATTATAAGGATAAGACACTCCATCAGCTAATTTTAAACTAATATTCTCAAGCGGAGATGACGCACTACCTTTGGCCGAAGTCATGACTTTTAGATACTCAGTTTCTGATATATTAAACTTAACCAAAACAGGATCGCTATTGGAAATAGTGCCGAGCACTGTTTGTCCACTAGTAACAAAAGTACCGATAGCAACATCTTCTGTAGATATCCTTCCAGAAAAAGGAGCTACAACATTAGTTTCCCCAACATCAACTTGTGCCGCGGATAATAGTGCTTGTTGAGCCGCTACTTGCGCCTCACTTTGAGCTAAGGATGCCATTGTATTATCATAAACTTGCTTAGATATGGCTCCTTGTTCGTAAAGCGTTTGATAACGCTCTGCATCGCGACGAGTATTACTAGCTACTGCTTCCGCATTCGCTAACTGAGCTTGTGCATTCAATGAAGCAGCTTGATAACTACGTGGATCAATAACATACAATAACTGACCTTTTTCTACGTAATCGCCACCATTAAAATGTTTTTCAACAATCATACCCGATACTCTTGCCTTTAATTGAATCTCTTTTTGCGCTTCAACAAAACTTGAATACTCATATGTAATTGGAGTATCGCGCTTAACAACCTGCATCGTTTTTACCAATGTTTCTTGTGGTGCAGCCTGCTGTTTATTTGCGCATCCATTAAGAACAAATAATGAGGCCATTAACAAAGAAAACACTAATATTTTTTTTCGCCCAAACATTTAAATCCTCCTTAAAACCTTCTCTATTAAAGTACTCATAACTTTTTAAAGATTTTTTATAGTACTAACAAATTATAGATTATCCAAGCTTTTTTCGCAAATCGCAAATAAATGCAAATTTAAGCATTTTCCTTGTCTTTACTCCTATTTACTCACCCATTCTTTTTCTGACTAACCAGTCAATCTATTAATTTCGCTTCTTTTTCATTAAGCAAGTTTTCGATACTTTCTCTTGTTATAGAAAATTCTGCTTCTTCTTGTGTTTCCTGATCGTTAAACCAAAAGACAAATTGTTTACCATCATAGTAATAATCATTAATATTTTCTGGCCTAACAGCCGGACCTTTAGCTACGCTTAGTTCTTTAATTTTAGCCCAGACTTTCTTGTTTTTACCAAATAAATCTTGCGGCATTATAGTTAAACCAGTATTAAGATTAAAATTAAAAGCTTTTTCTATTTTTTGATTACCATTAATACCATCCTGCATACCAAATACTACTATACTTAAAAAGTTATAGCCACCAAATTTTATTTCATAATTCAAATTTAAATATCCTTTATTTTGAATACCTTCAAATTCTGCACGCACATATTTCTCAATAACAGTATTTAAAGCCACATATTGTCTACCTGTCGCTGGTTTATTAATATTAGGATAAATAATGGTCGATAAACCTACAACGGCTTCTTTTGGATGAATAGCATAACCACCCATCCCAATAAAGGAATAATTAGTAGTGCTACTACGCTTATTATCATATTTAGTAGAGAAAGTATAACTATCTATTTGCCACTTAATAGCATTATAACGCCATACTGTTCTTATATAACCAATAGTATCCGTATTATTAATACCAACTACGCGCTGAGTTGTAACAAGCTCTGCAACCCCATCACCATCGGTATCCATAACAAGCATGCCTGATAAGCCTTGTGCATAAGGGTGATAATATTCAGAAAGCAATTCACCATTTTGATTATAAATACCTAAAAAATCATAGAAGTTTTTATCATTTGGCAAATCAACAATCAAATGTTTCGGCTCATCACCTAAAAGCAACTCTACTTGATAATTGTTTAAAAGTTTTCCCTGTACAAATAATCCCTGATTTTCGTGATCCGTAAATATTTCCCGAGGAATACTTTCAGCAAAATCAATTACTCTATAGCTAATAATACCTCCACTACCACCAGTCGGAGCGGAAATAATAACATCTGCAATACCGTCGCCTGTTACATCTGCTAAATTTAACCCTAGATCATAACCACCACTCAAGGAAGGAGCAAACGCCGCTTTTAATTTTCCTTCTGCGCTATCTTTTACAACAAGGTATAGATTAATATAATAGTTAGAATCCGTGCTGAATTTATTTCCTAAAATAATTACATCTTCTAGCCGATCATCACCATCAACATCCCCATTAATAGTAGCAATTATCTCACCTTTTTTAAGCAGCTCTTTAGCGTTTTGGCCACTAATTTGAACCCGACCTTGATCAAGTTCCTTCTTTTCTTGTGCTAAAGCCATGCTACTTGTCATAACAAAAATACAAGTCAAAAATAAAATAATAAATTTTTGCTTTTTTAAATCTAACATATTATTAAGCACCAATTTTGTCAGCCTCCTTCTCCTTCTTTATTATATTATACCAAGCAAGATTTAATCCTCAAAGGTTTTAAGATGATTCTTCACAAAATAATAACTATCTACATATTATATCTTGCAAATTAATGATATCTTTCAACTACATTAGCTAAAAAGTGATGCCTTTTCTGCAAGAATAAGTTAAAATATGATATAACAACTTAAATAAGTAACAAATTTTTGTAACGTAAAGGAGAATTTATTGATGAAAAAATTAACAATTTTATGCGCAATGCTGACACTTCTACTCTTTACTGTCGGTTGTAGTACACAAAAAGCAACTTCTGAAACGCCAAAAGAAAATGCAAAAATATCCTTAGCTATGTTAAGGTTAACAAGTTCAGCTCCGCTCTTTATTGCCTTAGAAAAAGGTTATTTCGCTGAAGAGAATTTAGACGTTACGCCCGAATGGTTTGATGCTGCGCATCCAATTGCCGTAGCTACAGCCTCTTCTAAGGTTGATATTGGAGCAACTGGAATTACTGCTAGCTTGTTTAATATGGCAGCCGCTGATCAAAAACTAGCCATCGTTGCCGATAAAGGTCGTGAAGAAAAAGGCTTTCCGTCTTCAGCTCTTATCGCTAATACCACCGCTTATGATAATGGCCTAACCACTATTGAAAACTTGAAAGGCAAACGAATTGGCATCACCCAAATAGGTTCTACTTTTCATTATATGATTGGACGTCTTTTAGAAAGTAAGGGGCTTGCACTTAGTGATGTCGAGCTCGTTCCACTTGGTAAACTCAGTGCGGTAATGGCGGCACTCGAAAGCAAGCAAATCGATGCCTGCATACTTAACGAACCTAATATTACTAAGGTGCAAACTGCCGGTTACGGTAAACTAGTTGCACAAGTTGGTGATACCATACCATATCAAACTTCGGGTATCTTTTTTTCTCCGGAATTTGTAAAAAATGAAGATCTTGCCATCAGGTTTTTACGAGCATATGCAAAAGCCTGCAATTATTATTATGATGCGGCATTAGATAAAAAATCACCCGAAAAGTTTGAAGAAGTTGTGCAAATTATTGCTAAGTTTACTAAAGCACCTGTAGAAGATATTAAAATTGGTCTTCCTTATATTGACCGCGACGGCCGACTTTTAGCTGATGATATTAAAACCCAAATTGATTGGTATGCTTCACATAATATGCTCAACGGTCAATTAACTGCGACTCAAGTTGTTAATACAACATTATTAGAAAAAGCATTAAAAAAATAAACAATTTTAATCAATGAGGTTAGCACATGAAATTAGTTATTGATGATATTACAAAAGAATTTGCTACGCCAAAAGGCTCAACTCTTACTGTACTTAAAAATATTAGTTTAACTATAGCAGAAGAAGAGTTTGTGGCATTAGTTGGCCCGAGTGGTTGTGGTAAATCAACTTTATTAAACCTAACGGCTGGTCTTTTAGAACCAACGCAGGGAAATATTTATTTTACAGATATAGAAAATAATATTGAACCTAAAATCGGCATCGTCTTTCAAGAAACAGGGTTATTTCCTTGGCGCTCTGTTTATGAAAACATTGCTTTTGGACTCGAGGCTAATGGCACTTCTAAAATGAAACAACGCGAGCAGATTGAACATTATATTGAAATGGTTGGTTTAAAAGGCTTTGAAAACTCTTATCCCCACCACTTATCCGGTGGGATGCGACAACGCGTTGGGATTGCTCGTGCACTTGTTATTAAGCCAGATCTTTTACTTATGGATGAACCATTTTCAGCTTTAGATGCTCAAACGCGTACTATTATGCAAGAAGAATTAGTGGCGCTATGGGAAAAAACTCGGCTTAGCACTTTGTATGTTACGCATAATATCCAAGAAGCCGTCTTACTTGCCGACCGAATTGTGCTTTTATCTAGACGACCCGGAAAAATTAGTAAAGTACTATCTATTACGATTCCTCGCCCACAGCGTGAACTAGCGAGCAATGCCCAAACTATTGATGAATATGTTCGTATAATTTGGGAACATATTAGTAAAGATGCCAGGGCCGCTTTATTGGAGGTGGATGCTTAGTGGCTGATTATCAAGTTAAAAATAAAATGACAGCCTGGCAAAAAAAATATCCTGTTTGGGTTTCAACCGCTGCGCTTGTCCTTTTCCTCTTAATTTGGGAGGGCATCTGTAATTCTGGTGTTATTTCAACCTTATTTCTACCAGCACCTAGTCGCATTCTTCTGTCACTAATCAATATGATTGAAAGCGGTGAAATTGCTCGCAGCCTACTTGCTAGTCTTTATCGCATAGCACTTGGCTTTGTTTTAGGTGCCTCAATTGGTTTAGCCGCTGGGCTTTTAACAGGAACCTCTGCTTTAGCTGATCGTATTGGTACGCCTCTGATTCAAGCTCTTTATCCAGTTCCCAAAATCGCTTTATTACCATTATTTATTCTTTGGCTTGGCATTGGCGAGTTATCTAAAATTACAATTATTGCTTTAGGTGTCTTTTTTCCTGTTGCAATGAATACTTATTCTGGTGTGAAAAATGTCGATCCTTTACTTATTAAAGTCGCTGTAAGTTTTAATGCTAGTTGGTGGTTAACACTAAAAAGTGTCGTACTGCCCAGTGCTTTGCCAGTTATTTTTGCTGGTTTTCGTCTTGCTGCCGGAACCTCACTTTTACTTTTAGTTGCAGCGGAAATGATTGCGGCGCAAGAAGGGATTGGCGCCTTAATTCTACACTATGGCGATTTAATGATTACAGAAAAGTTAATGGCTGGAGTCATTGTCCTTTCTCTTCTCGGACTTTGTTTTCACCTTTTATTACAATGGTTAGAAAAGTATATCATTCCTTGGAAAAATTAATCTAAAAATTACTTTTTTCAAAAAGCCAGTCCTGCTTAAAATTAAGCGCGACTGGCTTTTTTGTTAGTTAAAACACACTACTATTTTTCTTAACCTGTACTTCAAATGTTCTATTCCAAGGTAAATAAAAACTCCACTCCTCAACATCTCTAATATGCGGCTTGGCTAGTTCTCTAATAT